>DASZPU010001165.1:0-2354 GCA_035550195.1 Nannocystaceae bacterium | reverse complement strand
CGCAGGCTTCCTCGTCGATCAGCTCCTCGAGCGCCGCGACGTCGTAGCCGCGCCTCGTTCCGATCGGCATCACCTGCACACCGGCGAGCGCAGCCGCCGACGCATCCTCGTGGATGTGCACGTGCGAAAGTGGTGTGCACGCGATCGCGGTGCCCGGCCGGGCGAGCAACGCGAGCGCGAGCTGGTTCGCGAGCGTGCCGGTCGGCACCCACAGCGCTGCGGGCTTGCCGAGCATGCCCGCGACGCGCCGCTCGAGCGCTCCGACCAGTGGATCGTCGCCGTACGCGTCGTCGTCGACGTCGGCGGCGAGCATCGCCGCGCGCATCGCCGCGGTCGGACGCGTGACCGTGTCGCTGCGTAGATCGACGACGTCAGCCATCGACGATGAGCCCACTGTCGTCGTCCTCCGGCGGAGGCTCGGGCGCGGGCTTGCCCTTCGGCTTGTCCTTCGGCTTCGTCTTGTCGTCGGGGGGCGTGTCCGGGCTCGTGCGCGGCGGCGCAGCCGGCTGGCCGCGCTCGCGGCGGAGCTTGTCGCCGAGCCCTTCGAGGATCGCGTGCGGCAGATGCATCGGGCCGCCGTCGGTCGTCACGCTCACGCTCGCGCTCGCGCGTCCGCTGGCGTCCTTCGTCGCGAAGAGCTCGACGCTGCCGCGACCCTTCTTGTCGTCGGGACCGATCGGGAAGTCGAAGAGGATGAAGCCCGCATCGGGATCGCGATCGACGATCTCGTAGCCGCGATCGACCCGCAGGTAGCGAACCATCGTGGGCCAGACTTGCTCCATCGGATACGGCACCACGCGGGTCTCTCCGAGCTCGCCGGCGCGCGCTTCCACGTGCTGCGTCGCGGGCCCCGAGTCGGCCGCGCGCGCCGACGCCCACGCATGGGGATCGCTCCACCACCACGCGACCGCAACGACACCCACACCGGTCACGACTGCGACCCACCCACTGCGTGCGCGGCCGCGGCCTGCGCCCAAGGGCGGGGCACCCACGGGCACGCCACCGACACTCGCTGCATCCCTCGTCATCGCGCCCCCCATGGTCGTCTGCTCACCCGCGCTCTGCGCGACGACCCAACGCTAGCTCGGGGGTTTTGCTGGCCAAAGTTTTCGGGCATTCTCTGACCTGCGAACTTGCCCAAAGCGCCGCCCGCGACTCACCCCGCGAGCGGTTGATGCGGCGGATCGCAGCCCCAAGAATTCCTCGTCCGTCGCCGGGAACGAACGGCGCGGCCCCACGTGTGAAGGTAGTCGGAGGACCAGCTCAGATGAACTCGGAGAACTCAGCGCTCACCGCCCTTTCGGAGCTGCGCAACCTCGAGGCGAACCGTCTCGCCGATCAAGAGGCCGATCGCCGCGCCCGCGAGGACGCCGAGCGTCGCGCTCGCGAAGAGGCGGAGCGTCGCGCCCGTGAAGAGGCCGAACGTGTCGCGCGCGAGCAGGCCGAAGCCTATGCGCGCATGCAGGCCGAACGCGAGGCTCGCGATCGCGAGGAACGCATTCGTCTGCAAGAGGCCGAGACCCGCGCGCGCGCGGAGCAAGAAGGTCGCCTGCGCGAGGAGCAGATGCGCCTCGACGCGCAGATGCGGCTCGCCGAGAAGAAGGCGAAGCCGAAGTGGCCGCTCGTGGTCGTGCCGCTGCTCGTCGCCGGTGTCGGCTTCGCCGGCTACATGGCGTGGGACAACGCGCGCGAGGCCAAGGAGAAGGAAGAGCTCGCCCGCGTGCAGAAGGAAGAGCACGACGCACAGCTCGCCGCGATCACCGAGAAGCTCAACAGCCTCGAGGCCGAGCAGGACAAGCTCGAGAACGACAAGGCGGATCTCGATCGCAAGCTCGCCGACGCGACGACCGAGGCCGAGCGCGAGAAGATCCGGCGCGAGAAGGAAGAGCTCGAGGCCAAGATCGCCGAGAACGAGGCGAAGCAGGCGGAGGCCGAGAAGGCCGCGAGCGCCGAGGGCGTGCAGACCAAGAAGAAGAAGAAGAGCTCGGGTAGCTCGTCTTCGGGCAAGTCGTCGAGCGGCTCGAGCGACAGCACGCCGCCGACGTCGGGTCGCAAGGACAAGATCGAACGCGGCGACCCGAACGATCCGCTCTCGGGCCTGTAGCGCTTCGCGCCATCACCGGCGCCTCGGAGCCCCGCTCTGCCGCGAATGCGGGAGGCGGGGCTCTGTGCTTGCGGCCGTCGCTCTCGCCGTGGTATCGAACCGCCCGCCCGGCCTGGTAGCCAAGTGGTAAGGCAGAGGTCTGCAAAACCTCTATTCGCCGGTTCGATTCCGGCCCAGGCCTCGGCGACGCGCAGCGTCGCCGCCGTGCCCGTGCCCGTGCCCGTGCCCGATCGCTACTGTCGCTCGGCCT
>DASZPU010001164.1:0-26963 GCA_035550195.1 Nannocystaceae bacterium | reverse complement strand
CGGATCGACCCGAGGTCGCGACGATCCACGGCTACCTCGCGGACATGCTCGACACCGAGGGTCGCCACGAGGAGTCGCTCGCCGAGGGCCGTGCGGGCTACGAGATCCTCGTGCGTGCGTTCGGGCCCGAGCACCCCGACGTCGCCGCCATGATCAACCGCATCGGTCGCACGCTCGAGCGCATGGGGCGGTACGACGAGGCGATCGCGGAGCACCAGCGCGCGCTCGCGATCCAGCTGCGCGCATTCGGATCCGATCATCCCGATCTGGTGGTCACGCACGGGCAGCTCGGCATCGCGAACGAGAACCGCGGCGACTTCGAAGCCGCGCGGCGCGAGGCCGAGACTGCGCTCGCGATCGCGACGAAGGTGTTCGGCCCCGATCATCCGATGGTGGCGTCGACACACGTCAACCTCGCGGTCGATCTCAACGCGTTGGGCCACCCCGACCTCGCGCTCGAGCACGAGGCGCGCGCGCTGTGGATCTGGGAGCGCGCGCTCGGGCCCGATCATCCCGATGTCGGGCTCGTGCACAACAACATGGGTGGCGATCTCGAGCAGCTCGCGCGACTCGACGAGGCGCTCGAGCACCACCAGAAAGCGCTGGCGATCTTCGTGCGCGCGTTCGGGCCGGAGCACGCGGAGGTCGGCCGCAGCCACGGCGCGATCGGCTTCGTGCAGCTCGCGCGCGGCCACTTCGACGACGCGCTCGACGAGCACCGGCGCGCGCTCGCGATCGACGTCGCGAGCTACGGTGCGCAGCACCACGAAGCCGGGCTCGATCACGATGCGATCGGCTTCGATCTCTTCGCGCTCGGCGACTTCGACGGCGCCGAGGCCGAGCATCGCGCGGCGCTGGCGATCTTCGTCGGCGAAGGCGATGCCCAGCACCCCGATGCGATGTGGAGTCGCGTCGGCCTCGCGTACGTCGCGGCCGCGCACGAACGCTGGAGCGAGGCGAGCGCGGAGCTCGAAGCGGCGCTGGCGATCGGCCGGGCGAAGCTCGCGGGCGATCACCCGAGCATGGCGTGGGTGCACGCGGGGCTCGCGATTTGTGCGCTCGAGCTCGGCCGCCGTGCCGATGCCGAGTCGGCGCGCGAGCGATTGCGCGAAGTGGCGGCCGCGCGACGCGTGCGCCCCGAGCCCGCGGCACTGCTCGCGCTGGTCGACGCGAGCCTCGCAGGCGATCGCGCGGCGATCGTGGCCGCGCGCATGCGCCTGCGCGAGCTCGGCATGTGGGGCTTCGTGAAGATGGCAGAGTGAGCTAGTCCTTCGCGAGGCGCACGCAGGCTTCGAAGTTCGGGATGTGGCGGTTGCGGACGCGGCGATGGATCGCTCGGAACGCGCTCATCACCGACGGCGCGAGCGGCAGCGCCATCGCGGTCTCGTAGATCGCCGCGTTGCGTAGCTCCTGCCCGACCGCAGCCGCGCACGAGCCTTTCTTCCCGATCGGCACCGAGACGTCGCCGCGATCCCAGAGCACCGGTGGATCACCGTAGCCGCGCTTGATCGCGAGCTTCACCAGTCGCTGCTCGTGTCGCTTCTTCTCGCGAAGGATCCGCGGGAACGGCCGCAGCTTGCGCTTGCGCGGCTGCGCGAGCACGGCTTCGTACAGCACCTCGGTGCGCCGCAGATCGTCGATGGCGGTCCACAACGCCTGCTTCTCCCCACCCGAAGGCGGCCCCGCGAGCACCATCACCAGCGCGAAGAACGTGCCCGGCATCTCGCCGAGCATACCGCGGCGACGCAGCTCAGCGCACGCGCATGCGCAGCGCTTCGCCGAGTGCACGGAAGTGCTCGCGCCACTCGATGGCCATCGGGTCGCCGCGTTCGGCTTGCTCGTGGAAGCGCGGATACACCGTCTCCATCAGCGCGTAGAAGCGGTTCTGCACGTGGTAGAGGTCGAGCTCGAGCGACATCGTGCGCGCGAACTCGGCGGCGCGTCGCAGCCGTCGCAGGCGTGCGAGCTGCTCGGGTTCTTCGGTCCACAGGTTCGCGGCGCGCTCGATCGCTTCGCGCAGCGCGAAGCCGATGCCCACGCGGTCGAGGTCGGTGCCGACGTCCTCCGCTTCGCCGAGCAGCGCACGCAGCCGCGGGTACTCCAGCTCGTTGCGCTCGAGCTCGCGCCGCAGACCGGTGTTGAGCACGAAGTCGGCGAGCCCGCGCATCGGCTTGGGCAGCGCGAGATCCAGCGTCGCGAGGTAGCGCAACAGCGGCGAGTGGGTCTCGTAGAGCTGACCCGCGAGCGCCTCGGCATCCGAGAGGGCCGAGCGCACGATGCCGTCGAGCGCACGTCGCTGCTCGTCGCGGAACAGCGAGCGCAGCGAGTAGGTGAGCTCGAGGAAGTGGCTGTCGAGCAGTCGCAGCACCTCGGGCATGTCGGCGCGCTCGAACGCGCTCGACACCTCGCGGCACATCGCTTCGTAGTCGCGATCGTCCTCGAATGCGCGCACGCCACCGGAGAGGTTGTGATCACCGAAGTGCACGAAGCCGAAGCTGCGCACCACCGTCTCGAGCGTGATCTGCGAGGTGATGCGGATCGTGCCCAGCACCAGCTTCGCGCGCCCGAGCGTGAAGCTGTGCATGTCGAGCTGATCGACGAAGTACGCGAACAGCTCGGCGCGCTCCTCGTAGGTGTGGAAGAGCGACGACACCGCGTAGTGGGCCGCGAGCTTGTCGAGATCGACGATGTCGACCGACTTCTTGTAGACCCAGCTCGCGTCGCCGTGCTCGGGCAGGTTGCTGCGCGACGACGCCAGCTTCTCCATGAAGGTGACGCGCAGCCCGGGCGATCCGTCCGGGCACGCGGGCTCTTCACCGAGCTTCTCGGCGAGCTGGATCGCACGTGCAGCGTAGCGAATGATCTGGATGGTTTCGATGCCCGAGATCTCGTCGAAGAACCAACCGCAGCTCGTGTACATCAAGAGCGCGTGGCGCTGCATCTCCAGCAGCTCGAGCACGCGCGTGCGCACGGCTGCGTCGACCTCGCCGAGCGCGTGACGCTGCACGAGTCGCGCGATGGCCTCGGGGTTGCGATCGAGGATGATGTCGACGTAGGCGTCGCGGGCCGCCCACGGGTCGCGCAGAAGCGGCGTCGCGTGGTGCACGAACACCTCGGCCAGTCGCGCCGAGAGCCAGTCCAGCGCGTCGCGCAACGGACCGCGCCACGCCTGTGTCCACCCGGCATGGCCGCCGGTGTTGCAGCCGCAGTCGCTGCGCCAGCGCTCGATGCCGTGCGCGCAGCTCCACGACGTGCGCTCGGCGATGCGGACCTCGTGATCGGGCGGATGCTTCGCGAGGAACTCCGCGTAGTTCGTGAGCCGCACCGACGACGACGACTCGAGGTTGTGCAGCGCGTACGCGAGCGCCATGTCGCCGTAGCGATGGTGGTGGCCGTAGGTCTCGCCGTCGGTCGCGACGTGCACGAGCTGCGGACCACCGCGATGGGGATCGAACGCGCTCTGCAGCCGCGCCGCGAAGCCGTCGCCGCTCTGCAACAGGCGCTCGAACGCGATCGCCTGCGAGACCGGGCCGTCGTAGAAGAAGAGTGCGATCGAGCGCCCGTTCGCGAGCTCGACGCGGTACGCACGGCGCGGGTCGATGCGTGCGCCCGACACGTCGGCGAAGCCCTTGTCGCCGAACATGCGCACGCTCGCGGCTTGATGCGGCGCGAGCACGGTGAACGCGATGCCTTCGGCGGCGAGCAGCTCGAGCGTCTCGAGATCCACGGCGGTCTCGGGCAGCCACATGCCTTCGGGCCGTCGTGCGAAGCGATGCTCGAAGTCGCGGATGCCCCAGCGGATCTGCGTGACCTTGTCGCGTCGGGTCGCGAGCGGAAGGATGGAATGGTTGTAGGCCTGCGCCATCGCCGAGCCGTGCCCGGAGAAGCGTTTGCGCGACAGGCCGTCGGCCGCGATGATCGAGCGGTACACGTCGGGCCGCGCGCGCTCGAGCCACGAGAGCAGCGTCGCGCCGAAGTTGAAGCTCATGCGCGCGTAGTTGCTGACGATGCGCGTGATGTAGCCCTTGTCGTCGAGGATGCGCGCCGACGCGTTCGGCCCGTAGCACTCCGCGGTGATGCGCTCGTTCCAGTCGTGGAACGGATACGCGGAGTCCTGCACCTCGATGGTCTCGAGCCACGGGTTCTCGCGCGGCGGCTGATAGAAGTGGCCGTGGATGCAGATGAAGCGCTCGCTCACGGCTCCCCCCAACGCAACATGAGCGTCGCGAGCGGCGGCAACACCAGCGACACCGACCAGCCGCGTCCGTGCGCACCGATCGGCTCGGCTTCGACGCGGCCGTAGTTGCCGACACCACTGCCGCCGTACATCGCCGCGTCGCTGTTCGCGAGCTCGATCCACGGCCCCGGTCCGGGCACACCGATGCGGTAGCCCGGGCGGACCACCGGTGTGAAGTTGCAGACGACGAGCACCGTGCTGCCGTCACGCGACTTGCGTAGCCACGCGAACACGCTGTTGGCCGCGTCGCTGAAGTCGACCCACTCGAAGCCGCCCTGCTCGACGTCGAGCTCGTGCATCGCACGCTCGTGCTTGTGGATGCGATTGAGATCGCCGACCCACTTCTGCATGCCGGCGTGCATCGGATCTTCGAGCAGGTGCCAGTCGAGCGAGACGTCGTGGTTCCACTCGCGCTCCTGCGCGATCTCGCCGCCCATGAACAAGAGCTTCTTGCCGGGCTGGCCCCACATGTATCCGTACAAGAGCCGCAGGTTCGCGAAGCGTTGCCAGCGATCGCCGGGCATCTTGCCGAGCATCGAGCCCTTGCCGTGCACGACCTCGTCGTGGGAGAGCGGCAGCACGAAGTTCTCGCCGAACGCGTAGATCATGCGAAAGGTGAGCTCGTGTTGGTGCCACGGGCGATGGATCGGATCGCGCGCCATGTAGCGCAGCGTGTCGTGCATCCAACCCATGTCCCACTTGAGCCCGAAGCCGAGCCCACCGAGCCAGGTGGGGCGCGACACCATCGGCCACGCGGTGCTCTCCTCGGCGAACGTCTGCACGCCCGGGAACGCGCGGAACACCGCCTCGTTGAGCTGGCGCAGGAAGCCGATCGCCTCGAGGTTCTCGCGGCCGCCGTACTGGTTGGGCAGCCACTCGCCGTCCTTACGCGAGTAGTCGAGGTAGAGCATCGACGCGACGGCGTCGACGCGCAGACCGTCGATGTGGAAGCGTTCGAGCCACGACAGCGCGCTCGACACGAGGAAGCTGCGCACCTCGTGACGGCCGTAGTTGAAGATCGAGCTCTGCCAGTCGGGGTGGAAGCCCTGGCGCGGATCGGCGTGCTCGTACAGATGCGTGCCGTCGAAGCGCGCGAGCGCGTGGCCGTCCGCGGGGAAGTGCGACGGCACCCAGTCGAGGATCACTGCGATGCCGGCCGCGTGCAGATCGTCGATCATCTGCCGCAGATCGTCGGGGCTGCCGTGGCGTGCAGTCGGCGAGAAGTACCCGGTGGTCTGGTAGCCCCACGAGCCGCCGAACGGATGCTCCATCAGCGGCAACAGCTCGACGTGCGTGAAGCCGAGTCGCGTGCAGTACTCCGCGAGCTTCGGACCGAGCTCGCGATAGCCGAGCATGCGCCCGCCTTCTTCGGGCACGCGCATCCACGAGCCGAGGTGGCACTCGTAGATCGACATCGGTGCGTCGAGCCGGTTCTTGGTCGCGCGCTCGGACATCCACGCGTCGTCGGCGAAGCGATGCGAGCGCTGCGCGACCAGCGATGCGGTGCGCGGTGGCGCTTCGCCCCACGCGGCCACCGGATCGGCCTTGTCTTCCCGCGTGCCATGGCCGACCACGTGGAACTTGTAGCGATCGCCCGGGCGCACGCCGGGCACGAAGCCTTCCCAGATCCCCGAGGCACCGTGCACTGCGAGCGGATGACGACCGCGATCCCAACCATCGAAGTCGCCGATCACTGCGACGCTCTGCGCGGACGGGGCCCACACCGCGAAGTGCGTGCCGAGGACGCCGTCGACCTCGATCGCGTGTGCGCCGAGCTTGTGATGGATCGCCTCGTGGGTGCCTTCGTTGAACCAGTGGAGATCGTCGGCGGACAGCCGCGTCACGTCGTGACGCACTGCACCGGCCGCCTGCGCACCGCGGCGCGCGGCGGCGAGTCGCTCGAGCAAGCGCCGCGGCTCGGGCAGGCGCGCGATGGTGTCGAGATCGTGGCGCGCACGCCTGCGCCAGTTCGGCCGCTCGAGCCACGTGCCCGGTACGTTGTGCGGCTCGAGCTCGCCCCACAGATCGTCGAGCGCGACCAACACGATCGGCGCGTCGCTCTCGCCCAGCTCGGTGAGACACGCGGCGAACGCTTCGGCGGCGCCGGCATCGGGTGCGAGCGGCGAGCGCGTGCCCCACTGCGCGCGCAGGTTGCCGCGCAGCCGTGCGCGCTCGCGATGCGCAGCCGCGGCGGTGCGCTCGTCGATCCACCCCAACGCGACGCGATCGTCGATGTCGCTGCCCGACCAGTACGCCGCGAACGTCGGCATGTCGTGGGTGTTGACCGACGCGATCTGATCACGGCCGGCGATCGGCAGCGCTTCGCCTTCCGCCCGCGCGGCGTATTCGACGACGTGCATCCCCATCACGCCGTGCTCGCGCATCGCGTTGTGCACCTCGCCGGGCACGGTGCCGAGATCTTCGCCGACCAGCCAGGTGCCGCTGCGATGCGACTCGATCGACAGGATCGCGTAGAGATCCTCGTGCGGATACGAGAGGTAGATGCCGTCCTTCGCGCTCGCACCCTGCGGGATCACGTAGAGCCGATGCAGCCCCATCACGTGATCGATGCGCAGCACCTTCGCGTAGCGGAGGTGGTTCTGCACCATCGCGATCGTGTACGCGTGGCCGGCCGCGCGCGTGGTCTCGGGATGCAGCGGTGGGAACGCCCAGTTCTGTCCGCCGGCGAAGAGCAGATCCGGGGGCGCACCGGTGGCGAGGCCGTGCACGAACTGATCGCGGTGGCGCCAGGTGTCGAAGCCGAGCCCGTGCACGCCCACCGGTAGATCGAGGTAGAGCCCGTCGCAGCGCTTCCGCAGCGTCGCGAGTTGCTCGTGGCAACAGAACTGCGCGAAGAGGTGGTAGCGAAAGGTCGCGAGCGCGATGTCGCCGGGCGCGAGCGTGCCGCTCTTCGCGGGCTCGGGCCAGCGATCCCACAGCGTGCCGAAGTGCTGCTCGGCGGCGCGGAAGCGGGCGTAGTCGACGATCTCGGGGCGCGCGGCCGCGAACGCTTCGAGCGCTTGGCGACGTTCACCGCCGCGCTCGAAGATCTGCGCGACCATCGGCTCGATGACGCGACGGCGCAGCGCCATCTCGGTGCGATGATCGACGAGCGGCATGTTCCGCAGCCGCGCCGACAGTGCACGCCCGTCGGGATCGTCGAGCACGTTCTTCGCGCGCTCGCACTCGGCGAGCTCGGGGATCGCTTCGACGTCGAGGTAGAGCTCGTTCCATGCCAGCCGCGACACCGGCACGTACGGGCTGCTCTCGCAGGGCTCGTCGAGGTACGACGCGAGCAAGGGCAGGGTGCCCACCACGCTCGCGCCGCAGCTCGCCGACCACTCGTGGAGATCGCCGAGATCGGTGTAGTCGCCGACGCCGAGGCTGTGCTCCGACTGCAACGAGTACAGCGGCGCGAACAGGCCGAACTGACGCGTGGGCGCAGTCGGTGACCAGACCTTGCGCGGGGCCGAGAGCACGAGCGCACGCGCGAGCGCACCGGCTTCGATCTCGATCCGGTGATAGCCGGGCGGCAGGATGCCGGGCAGCGGCACGGCGAAGCTCGCGAACGCGCTGCCGTCGACCTGCGCGCCGCCTTGGCGCGTGAACGACGACGGCACGATCGTGCGCGCGATCGGATCGCCCGCTTCGGGGATCAAACGCAACACGAGCGGACGATCGGCGTCGCGCTCGGGCACGCGCAGCTCGAAGGTGAGCACGCCGTCCCACGCGACGACGACCGGATCGATCACTTTGCGCCACCGTGCGAGCTCGCGCTGGGCGAGCTGCTCCTCGGCGCCTTCGTCGTCGACCGCAGCACCGAGCGCCTGCAGCACGGCGCGCAGCACATCGAGATCGGCGCCACGGAACGCGCCGGTGTAGTCGAGGTAGCCGACCTGCAGGCCGAACGCGCGGGCCAGGCGAATGATCGCGTGCGGATGATCCATCTCGAGTCTCGTCAGGGACGGCGCTCGCCGAGCACGACCACCCAGCCGGTCGCGTCGCCTTTCTCGTTGCGCGAGTGACCGACACCGATCTCGACGATCTTGGTGTCGAGCAGCGCGTCGCACTGCTGCTGATCGGCGAGCCATGCGTCGAGCAGCGCTTGGCTCGCGGTGAAGTCGCGGGCGAGCAGCTCGTACCGCAAGAGGCCGTCGTACCCGGCGAGGTTGGTGCGCGCGAGCGGCGTGGTGTGATCCATGCCTTCGTGGGAGAGGCCGCTGTGCTCGGCGATGTAGGTCGCGTGCAGGCGCGCGGCGCAGTGCAGCTCGGGCACGAGCTCGAGCTCGCCGATCGGATTGTGCGCGGTCTCGCCGCAATCGGTGCCGCGACGACGCGCTCGATCGATGCGGGCCGCGAGCGCCGTCTCGAGCGCGGCGTAGGCCTCGGGCCACTGCCGCGCCGCGTCGCAGAACGGTTCGTCGCCGACGTCGGCTTCGTCGAGCTCGTCGATCACACACGCCGAGGCCAGCGCGGCAGCGAGCAAGGCAGTTCGCATCGGGAGGTGCAGCTTAGCCCGGCTCTGTCGCGAGCACCACGACCCAATACGCGCCGCGATCGTCGTGCTGCGTGGGTTGACGGGCCATTCCGACGCGCTGCCACTCGGGTGCGAGGAGCGCGGCGCAGTGTGGATCGCCGGCCAGCCACGCGATGTCGACGATCGCGGTCGCGGCCACGTCGCCCGCGGCGATGAGCTCGCTCGACTCGGCGGCGACGTAGCCGGCGTCCTTCATGCGCGCGACGACGTTGCCACCCTCGGGGTCGACGTGGGCGAAGTACTCGCGCGCGTCCATGTCGCGCGCATGCTTGCGCGCGGCGCAGGTGAGCGCGCCGTCGACGACGAGTGGATCGGAAGGCACGAAGTAGCCGAGCGTGCCGCAGCGCCCACCGTCGCTGCGTGCGTCGTCGATCGCGTCGTGGAGCTCGCGCTCGATCGCGAGGGCATCGTCGGGCCACGCGCGCACGTCGTCGCACCACTCGCGCGCGGGCAGATCGATCGCCGCGGGCTCCTCGTCGGCGAGCATGTGATCGGGCGCGGGCTCGCAACCCGCGACGAGCATCGTGATCGCGAGCTTGCGGATCATTGCGGCGTCGCGAAGTCCTGCGTCCACAGGTGGCCGAGCTCGCCGCCGGCGCTGTAGCCCACGCCGATCTCCGCGAACCCGGGGTTCATGATGTTCGAGCAGTGTCCGTCGCTGCCGAGCCACTGCATCATCGTGCCTTCGGCGTCCGGCGAGCCGCCGGCGATGTTCTCACCGGCGGTCGAGTACGCGCCGTAGTCGGCGTCGGCCATGCGGTCGTAGGGCGACTCGCCCGACGGGTTGTCGTGATCGAAGAAGCTGCGCGCGGCCATGTCCGCGCTGTGCTTGCGCGCGGCGCAACGCAACGCCGGGCTCATCTGCAGCGGATGCGTGGGGCCGAAATTGCCCGCGCTGCCGCATGCCCGCCCGGCTTCGCGTGCGTCGTTGACGATCGCGAGGATCTGCTCCTCGAGCTCGGCCCACGCCGGGTCCCAGTCCGCGACCGACTCGCAGTACTCGGTCTGCGGCACGGCGGTCCACGCATCGCCTTCGTTGCTCGGATCGTCGCAGGCCGCGAGGGCGAGCACGAGCCCGAACAGCTTGCGCCGACTCATCACCGGCAGTATCGCGACCGCGACTTTTTCCTGCAACGCCCCGGGCCCCGCGGTCGACCACGCCTCGGCAAGGAGACCATCCGCATGGGCCGAGACGCACGCATCAAGCGAGCACGACGACGCGCCGCGCAGGCGCAACCATCACCGCCGGTCGATCCGATCCCCGAAACGGGGCTGGCGATCATGACGGGCCCGCCGTTCCCGGGCTGCGAAGACGAAGTCGCGGACGACGGCTACTTCGACGACTGCCCGATCTGCCAAGCGCTACGCGCCGGCGATCCCGAGCTCGCGCTGCAACGCATGCGCGAGCAACCGACGTACATGGACCTGCGAGACATGGACGAGCACAACTAGTGCTCGCCCGACGAGCTGCTCGGCTGACGCGTCGTCAGATCACGCCACGCGTGCGGAGGTCGGCGAGCGCGGCGGCGTCGAGGCCGAGCTCGGCGTACACGGATTCGTTGTCGGCGCCGAGCTCCGGGCCCGCGCGCTCGCTCGTCGCGGGTGTGCGCGACAGGATCGGGGTGATGCGCGGCACGGCGAGCGTCGAGCCGTCGGCCAACGCGATGCGCTCGAAGAGCCCGCGCGCGATGAGCTGCGGATCCTTCACCATGTCCGCGATGCTCTGGATCGGGCCGCTCGGCACCTCGGCGCGCGCGAGCACTGCCAGCGCTTCGGCGACGGTGCGCGTCGCGGCCCACGCCGAGATCGCGGCGTCGATGCGATCGACCTCGCGCACGCGACCATCGTTGTGTGCGAGTGCGGGATCCTGGGCGAGCTCCGGGCGATCGATCGCCTTCATCAGCCGCGCGAACAAGCTGTCGTTGTTCGCACCGAGCACCACCCAACCATCGGTGCACGCGTAGGTGTTGCTCGGCGCGATGCCGGGCACGGTGGTGCCGCTGCGCTCGCGCACGAACCCCAACCGATCGTACTCGGGCAGCAAGCTCTCCATCACCGAGAACACCGACTCGACCAGCGAACAGTCGACCACCTGGCCGCGCCCCGATCGTTGCCGCTCGTGGATCGCCGCGAGCGTCGCGAACGCGGCGTGCAATCCTGCGAGCGAGTCGCCGAGCGAGATGCCGGCGCGCACCGGCGGACGATCGGGCTCACCGCTCGTGTAGCGCAGTCCGCCGACCGCCTCGGCCACGTTGGCGAAGCCCGGCGCGTTCGCCTTGGGACCGGTCTGTCCGTAGCCGCTGATCCGCACGATCACGATGCGGGGATCGATCGCCCACAGCTCGTCGGGTCCGAGGCCCCACGCCTCGAGCCGCCCCGGGCGAAAGTTCTCGATCACCACGTCGACACCGCGCTCGATCAATCGCCGCACCAGCGCGCGACCTTCGGCCTGGCGCAGATCCGCGGTGATGCACCGCTTGTTGCGACCGAGCGAACGCCACCACAGCGAGGTGCCGCCCTCGTCGAGCTTGCGCCACCGACGGAGCGGATCGCCCTCGCCGGGCGGCTCCACCTTGATGACCTCCGCGCCGAACCCCGCGAGCAGAAAGCCCGCGAAGGGTCCGGCGAGGAGCTGGCCGAGCTCGAGCACGCGCAGGCCAGCGAGTGCGCCCGCGTTCGTGCTCACCGATCAGCCACCGCTGCTGCTGCTGTCGCCGCCACCGCTGCTGCTGCTACCACCGTCGCTGCTACTGCCACCGCCGCACGCGGCGTCGACGGCGTCGTACTCGGCCTCGCAGTAGGTCTCGCCCATCCAGGTCATGCAGTCGAGACCGTTCAAGCACGCGAACGCGTCCTCGACCGCGCTCGCACACTCGGCGCCGTAGTACGTGTTCGACATGTCGATCGACTGCTGACAGTACGTCGCGTTGTCCTCGGGCGTGCCGTACATGAAGCACTCGACGTAGTGATCGCCGTAGGTCGTGCAGACCTCGCTGGGCTCGCCCGTGGTGCCGCCGGTGTCGGCCTGCGTGGTCGACGGATTCTCGGTGGTCGACGGATTCTCGGTGGTCCCCGCAGTCGTCGACGGATCGGTGTCCGTCGTCGAGTTGTCGGTGGTCGACATCGTCGTCTGCGTCGTGTTGTTGGTGGTGTCGTCGTCGTCGTCGCCACCGACGACACAACCGGCGAGCGGCAGCGCGCTCAAGGAGAGGAGGAAGGCGATCTGTTCGTGTTGCATCGAAGGTAATCCGGGGTGGCGGACTCTAACAGCTCTCGTGCCACCGCGCGCGTACCGGCTTCGTCGGCCGTTCTCGCCGGCCACTCGCGCGCTTTCGCGGGCGCGCGGTGGCATGCGTGACAAGCGTTGGTGCACGGAGGATCATGGGATCGAGTGGATCCCACGCTGGTCGGGACGTGTGCGTTCGCTGCCGCCGGCTGGGTCGCGGTGCGCGGCCGTCGTCGCCGTCGTCGTCGTCGCGCCGTCGAGCACGTGCTCTCTGCATTCGAGCGCGTCGACGCGCCGACGATCGATCATCTCAGTCCCACGCTCGCGCGCATGGTCGATGCCGCACGCATGGCGCGGTGGGCACTCGAGACTCCGTTGCGCCGCATGCTCGCGGTGGAGCCGGGGCTGCACGAGTGGCCGTGGCATCGTCGCGATCGCGCGAGCGACTACGACGCGGCGATCGCCGAAGCGAGACGCGCACTGTGGGAGTGGCTGGGCACGCTGCGCGCGTTGCCGGCCGCAGAACGCACCCTGCTCGGCGGGCTCGGCCTCGATGCGCGTCCGATGTGGAGCCTCGTGCTCGCGCGCGGCGTCTTCGAGCGCACCGAGGACGTGTTCGACGACGCATGGCTGCCCGCGTCACCCGACGTCGATCGCGTGCTCGCGGCGCTCTCCCAGGCGCTGCACGATCTGCAGAAGTTCGAGATCGCCGTGCTCTCGCTGCGCCAGCTGCCCTATCGCTGATCGCGATCGGCGAGCTTGCGCATCAGCCACTCCGCGCCGTAGCGGAAGTCGTAGCGCGCCCACCACCGCGCGAGCACCAGGCACGCGATCGTGAACGCCGCGATCGCGAGCAGCGTGGGACCCGGCGTGAGCGCGCTCCACAGCCCGATCGGGCGGCTGAGCTCGCGGAACAGCGGCGCATGGATGATGAACACGGTCAGCGAGATGCGTCCGAGCGTCACCAGCGGATGGTCCGAGCGCAGCGGCGTGCGAGCCTCGCGACGAACCGCCCACGCGATGATCCACAGCGTGGGCCCGAGCAACAGCGTGATGATCGAGATCGCCGGCGGGAACCACCCCAGCTTCAGTCGGAACGCGCGCCACAACAGATCGGGCTCGCTCGCGCCGGTGAGCCACACGAGCGCCGCACCGATCGCACCGGTCGCGAACACGACGGTGCCGACCGCCACGATCTCGCGCACCGCACCGCGAGCGATCGCGCGGCCGGTCCAGAAGCCCAGCACGAACGTCGACAGCCACGGCACGAGCGAGTACTGACTGCCCGACAGCGCGAGCCGAAACGCTCCGCCCGGCAGCGTCACGTCGCGCATCTCCGGGTTGGTGAGATCCTCGGGCAGCTCGAGCCACGCGGCGATGAACGGAGTCGCGGCGAAGATCGCTGCGACGACGACGAGCAGCGCGCGATCGGACAGGCGGCGCCACAACGGCGCGAGCATGATGCCGACGCCCATCATGTGCAGGGCGAAGAACGAGCCCCACGAGAACCAGCTCGGGGTGAGCAGGTTGACGAGCACACCGAACGCGTAGAGCAACAAGCCGCGGCGCACGAGCATCCCGTCGAGCCCGGGCCGATCCCCGCGTCGGCACAAGAGCGCGGTGCCGGCCCCCGACAGCGCGTAGAACATGGGGGCGAAGATCGCCGTGCCGGCGTTGAAGGCGACGAGCAGCGGATAATCGAGCCGGGTCATGCCGGGATCAGGACCGCGCCACAGCCAGATCCCGACGTGCTGCTCGATCATCGCGAACACTGCGAGCCCGCGCAGCGCGTCGAGCAACGCGAGCCGTCCGCCGCTGGATGTGGCCGCCGTCACGACACGACGTATCCCACGATTCCGCCGTGGCGGGCTGGGCCGATTGCGACCGGTGGTCGCAGTGGCTTGGATGATGGTTCCGACTCGTGGGACCATCTTCGGATGCGCATTCGTCTTGGCCTCGCGCTTCGCTTGACGTCTGCGTGTGCGCTCTTCGTCGTGTCGTGCAACGAAGACGCGGTCGTCGGCACCGGCTTCGACGTCCCGACCACGTCGGGCGAGTCGGGCACCGGCACGACGACGGTGGTCACCGGCGAGACCCAGGCCACCACCGCCGACACGACGCTGGGCGAAGCCAGCATGGGCTCGTCGGAGGCGACGACTGCGAGCGGCAGCGGTAGCAGCAGCGCGACCACCGGAGGCATCTGCGAGGTCGATCAAGATTGCTACGACGACAACGACTGCACCTACGACTTCTGCGGTGCGGGCTCGTGCGTGAACGATGCGATGGACGACGTGCCTGCGCCCAACGGGCAGACCGACGGCGACTGCCGCGTGCTCCTGTGCATCGACGGCGAAGCGATGGACGTCGCGCAGGACAGCGACTTGCCCGACGACGGCAACGTCTGCACCGACGATCTCTGCGAGGGCGGCGAGCCCATGCATCCGTTCCTCCCGGCGGGCTCGCCGTGCAACGGCGACGGCGTGTGCGACGGCATGGGCAGCTGCACCGAGTGCATCAGCCCCGACGACTGCGACATGTTGCCGGCCGACGACGAATGCCAGCAGCGCACGTGCGAGATGGAGACGTGCGGCCAGACCTTCAGCGACATGGGCACGCCGCTCACGCTGCAGACGGTCGGTGATTGTCACCTCGACGTGTGCGACGGCGCAGGCGGAGTGAGCACCGACATCGACGACAGCGACATCCCCGACGACGGGCTCGAGTGCACCGACGATGCGTGCACCGGCGGCGTCGAGGGCCACACGCCGGTCGCACCGGGCACGCCGTGTGCGGCGGGCGTGTGCAACGACAACGGCGCGTGCGTCGGGTGCAACGTGCCGGCCGACTGCGGCGGCATGGACACGTTCTGTCGCACGATCATCTGCGACGACGGCACGTGTGGCAGCGACGACGAGCCCGCCGGCACGGCGCTGCCCGCCGCCGATCAGACCGACAACGATTGCCAGGAGGTGCAGTGCAACGGTGCCGGCTTCCCGCAGGGCTTCGCGGACGACGACGACGTGCCGCTCGACGACGGCAACGATTGCACCGAAGAGGTCTGCAACGCGGGCAACCCCGCGCACGAGGATCTGCCGCTCGACACTCCGTGCAACGGTGGCGTGTGCGACGGCGCGGGCGCGTGCGTCGAGTGCAACAGCGACGATCAGTGTCCCACGCCGCCCGACTGTCAGGTCGCGGTGTGCATCGACAATGCGTGCGCGCTGGAGCCCGAAGATCCCGGCGTCGCGTGCTCCGACGATCTGTTCTGCACCTCGAACGATCAGTGCGACGGCTCGGGCAGCTGCGTGGGCGGTGCGGATCCGTGCCCCGGTGCGGACGGCGACAGCAACTGCTCGGAGACGTGCGACGAGGACGCGAACGCGTGCGTCGCCGACGATCCGAGCGGCTCGACCTGCAACGACGGGCTCTTCTGCACCACCAACGACACCTGCGACGGCTCGGGCACGTGCCAAGGCGGCGGCTCGCCCTGCGCCGACGTCGGCGACGGCGACGGTGATTGCAGCGAGGCGTGCAACGAGGGCACCGACAGCTGCACCGCGAACGATCCCGCCGGTTCGGCGTGCGACGACGGGCTCTTCTGCACGACGGCGTCGACCTGCAACGGCACCGGCAGCTGTACCGGCACCGGCAACCCCTGCAGCGCCAACGTCGGCGATGCCGACAACGATTGCACGGAGAGCTGCGACGAGGCCTCGGACTCCTGCACTGCGCCGGATCCGATGGGCGCGACCTGTGACGACGGGCTCTTCTGCACCGTCACCGACAGCTGCAACGGCGTCGGCGTCTGCGGTGGCACGGGCAACCCGTGCACCGCGAACGTCGGCGACAACGACAGCGACTGCAGCGAGAGCTGCAACGAGGTCGCGAACGACTGCAGTGCGACGGATCCCAACGGCTCGTCGTGCAACGACGGTGCGTTCTGCACGACCACCGACACCTGCACCGCGGGCCTGTGCGGCGGCACCGGCAATCCGTGCTCCGCGTTCGTCGGCGATGCCGACACCGATTGCAGCGAAAGCTGCAACGAGGCCAGCGACAACTGCACCGCCAACGATCCCAACGGCTCGAGCTGCAACAACGCGGCGTTCTGCGACGGCGTCGACACCTGCAACGGCGGCGTGTGCTCGACGCACTCGGGCAACCCGTGCGCGGCCAATGTCGGCGACAACGACAACGACTGCAGCGAGAGCTGCAACGAAGGCACGGACAACTGCACCGCCAACGATGCCGCGGGCTCGACCTGCAACGACGGCGTGTTCTGCAACGGCGCGGACACTTGCAACGGCAGCAACTCGTGCAACCAGCACGCGGGCAATCCCTGTCTCGCCTTCGTCGGCGACGGCGACGGCAACTGTGCCGAGGCGTGCAGCGAGGTCGCGGATGCCTGCACCGCGAACGAGCCCAACGGTACCGCGTGCAACGACGGCACCTACTGCAACGGCGCGGACACCTGCAGCGGTGGCGCGTGCTCGACCCATGCGGGCAATCCCTGCCCGGGTGCGGACGGCGACAACAACTGCAGCGAGTCGTGCAGCGAGGCGTTCGACAACTGCAGTGCGAGCGACGCCAACGGATCGGTCTGCTCCGACGGGCTGTTCTGCAACGGCACCGACAGCTGCACGGGCGGCGGGTGCACGGTGCACGCCGGCAATCCGTGCCCCGGTCCCGACGGCGACGGCGACTGCAGCGAGACCTGCAACGAAGGCGCCGACAACTGCACGTCGAACGATCCGTCGGGCTCGGCCTGCGATCCGCCGAACTGCCTGCCGGGCTTCTGCAACGCGAGCGGCGGCTGCGTGACGATCTGTATCTGAGCGCGTCCCGCTAGCCCGACGTGCCGGTCACCAGCGTGATGCCGGTGCGCGGGCTCGCGATCGCGATGTCGTCGGGTGCACCGCCGGCCAGCTCGCCGATCGCGATCGCGACCGGCGCTGCACCGACCGACAACACCGCGCCCGGACACTGCGGCGCGTACTCGTCGGCGACGACCAGCGCACACAGCTCGACCGTGCCCGCCTGCTCGTCGACGATCGCGACGTCGCGCTCGCCGTAGCCCAGCCAGCCGGTCGCGAACGCGACCGGATGACCGGCGAGCGGCAGCGCGGCGCCGGTGTACATCGAGTCGAGGCCGGCGGCGAAGCGCTGCACCTCGAGCGCGGGTGGATCGTCGCCGAGCACCAGCAGATCGGGGATCGCTCCCGGCGGCGCGAGCCAGCCCAGCTCGAGCTGCAACGGATCGTTGTCGAAGTACGGGTACTCGTACGCGTCCAGGACGCTCGTGCCCACGATCGCGAGCACGTCCACGCGCCCGTGCGCATCGTCGCCGGTCGCGACGATCAGCTCGTCCGCGATCGTGCCGACCGTGACGGTGGCGGGATTGCCCGCGATGCCGAAGAACGACGGCGTCCAACCGCCGCCGTCGGTGCTGCGCCACAGCGCGACGGTGCCCTCGCGCGCGACGGTGACGAACGCAGGATCGCTGCCGTCACCGTTCGCGATCGCGACGTCGGTGAGCCCGTCGGCGGCCGCGAGCGACGTCACCGTGGGCGTGCTGCCGCCGCGCACGACGACGACACGCGCGGCATCGGTGAGCGCGACGAGATCGACGACGCCGTCGCCGTCGAGCCGACCCGTCGCCATCGCGACGACGCGGCCGAGCACGTCGAGCGTCGCGTAGTCGCCGGCGAGCGAGAGAATGCGCAGCTCGTCTTCGCCGCCCGCAATCACTTCGGACACGCCGTCGCCATCGATGTCGACGATCGCGACCGCCCATGCTGCGGCGTCGTCCAGCGTCTGCGAGGGTCCGAAGCACGCCGCGTCGGTGCACACGCCATCGGTGGTGCCGGCATCGAACGACGGCGCGCCGTCGCTGCCCGGGAAGCCGACGGCGACGACGGTGCCGCGCGTCGGCGATGCGCTGCCGGTGTCGTCGTCGGCGGCGATCGAGGTGGCATCGCCTGCATCGCCGATCAGCGCGGGCCCGCAGCCCGCGGACAGGACGATCGACGACCACCAACGAAAGCGCATCACGATCACGAGGCTAGCATCGCCGCTCGTTGCAGTGAACGAAGCGACGCGCTCGCTGCATCGCGGTGGCCCCGTTCGGGCCGAGCGCCAGCGCTCTTTCGCGCATCACAATTCCAACGCGCACGCCAGCGTGAAGCGCAGCGATGCGTGATGCCATGAAGGAGATTCCGACGCGTGCGACCCACGTGCGCGGCGCCCCGGAGGCTGTATGCTCCGCGCCGCACACGATGGAGAAGATCGTCATCCACCGTCGCGGCGGCTACGAGCGGCTCCGGCTCGAAACGCATCCGGTGCCGCCGCTGTCGCCGCAGGACGTGCACGTGCGCGTGCACGCGGCGGGCATCAACTACGCCGACTGCATCGTGCGCATGGGCCTCTACAGCTCCGCGCGCGAGTACGTCGGTTGGCCGATCACGCCGGGCTTCGAGGTCGCGGGCACGGTGGTGCGCAGCGGTGATGCCGTCGAGGATCTGCCGGTCGGCACCGAGGTCGTCGCGGTCACGCGCTTCGGCGGCTACGCGAGCGACGTCGTCGTGCCGCGTCGCCAGGTGTTCGCGCGCCCGCGCGGGCTGACGATGGAGCAGGCCGCGGCGTTCCCCGCCGTGCACCTCACCGCCTACCACGCGCTCGTCGAGCTCGCGCGTCCGAAGATCGGTGCGAGCGTGCTCGTGCACTCCGCCGCGGGCGGAGTCGGTTGTGCGCTCGTACAGATCGCACGGCTGCTCGGTTGTCACGTGGTCGGCGTCGTCGGAGGTCCGCACAAGGTCGAGCTCGCGGCCTCGCTCGGTTGCCACGCGGTGATCGACGCATCGCGCGAGCCGCTGTGGCCCACCGCCGAGCTGCACGCGCCCACCGGCTACGACGTGATCCTCGACGCGAACGGCCCGTCGACGCTCGGCGGCTCGCTGCGCCACCTCGCACCGATGGGGCGCTTGGTGGTGTACGGCTTCGCGTCGATGTTGCCGCGTACCGGTCGCATGCGCTGGCTGTCGCTCGTGTGGAACTTCCTGCGCACGCCGCGGGTGTCGCCGTTCGAGCTCACGCAGAAGAACAAGAGCGTGATGGGCTTCAACCTCAGCTACCTGTTCGATCACACCAAGCTCCTCGTCGATGCGATGGAGCAGCTGGTGCGCTGGGCCGAGGACGGGCGGCTGCGTCCACCGCCGGTGCGATCGTTCCCGCTCGCACGCGCCGCGGATGCCCAGCGACTGCTCGAGACCGGCTCGACGATCGGCAAGCTCGTGCTCGTACCGGAGCAGTGCGTGTGAGCGACGAGGTCGCGCTCGTCGTCGACGACGCGGGGCACGGCGCCACGATCGCGGCGATCGTGCGCGGCGCGATGAACGTGCCGTGGAGCCGCGCGCGGCAGCTCTGTCGCGATGGTCGCGTCACGCTCGACGGCACGCTCGCGCGCGACGATGCGGCGCGCGTACGTCGGGGCCAGCGCGTGATCGTGCGCCCCACGGCGCCGCGTGTGCGCGAGGTCGCCGGCGAGCTGTCGCGCGATCGCATCGTGCACCTCGACGGCGAGCTGGTGGTGGTCGACAAGCCCGCGGGTCTGCAGTCGGTGCCGTTCACCGACGAGGATCACGACAGCCTCGCGCAGCGCACCACCATGCTCTTGCGTCGATTGGAGGGCAAACGCTTGCCGCCGGTGCGCGTGGTGCAGCGGCTCGACAAGGACACCAGCGGGCTCGTGGTCTTCGCGCGCACGAAATCCGCCGAGCGCGCGCTCGCACAGCAGCTGCGCACGCACGCGATGCATCGCCGCTACCACGCGCTGGCGTACGGTGCGGTGCAGCCCGGCACGATGCGATCGCTCTTGCTCGACGATCGCGGCGATGGTCTGCGCGGCTCGTTCCGCGGCCCCGACCACCGCGCACCGTCGGGCGCGCGCGAGGCCGTCACCATCGTCGAGCTCGAGCGCCACGTGGAGATCGACGGCGTGCTCTGCTCGTGGATCACGTGTCGGCTGCAGACCGGCCGCACACATCAGATCCGCATCCATCTCTCCGAGTCCGGCCATCCGCTGGTCGGCGAGCACGTGTACATCCGCGGCTTCGACGAGCCGCCGTTGCGCTGGCCCGCCGGCTTCGAGCCGCGGACGCTCCTGCACGCGGCGGAGCTCGGCTTCGTGCATCCGGCCTCGGGCGAAGAGATCCGCTTCGAACGGCCCGAGCCCCCCGACTTCGCCGCGTGGCGTGCGGCCAGCGCAACGCGGTCGGCCCCGCGATCGACCCGTTGATCGGCGCGCGATCGCCCGCCCGGGGGATGCGCACTCGATCCCGAACGCACCCGATCGCGGCTGCGTCGCAGACTTGACTCGCTACTGAACGGATGTTACACGGGTTCGTCCGTTCAGAGAGAGCGTGACGATCCGTTCGATGCTAGAGGACTCGTCAGGCTTCTCCCGCGCTCGGATCCTCCTTCAACGGGCAGGCAACGGTACATCTGCTCGATCCGGCGCGGGAGAAGCTGACGTTTCCTCGGCCCCTGCAAGGGGCCCCTCGAGCTCCGCAGATCTCCTCGCGCTCGCGGCTGCGTTGAGATCTCGCCCGGAGCTCGACGTCGCGTGCGAGCACCTCGTTTCTGCAAGATCTGGTGCGTTCGGTGCGTGGCCGGATCACTTGGATGCTCGATTGCTTGCGATGCTCGCGAGCAGAGATCTCGCCCGCCCATACGCACACCAAGCGCGCGCGATCGCAGCGGCGATGGACGGCCGCGACGTCGTCATCGCGACCGGCACCGCGTCCGGCAAGAGTTTGTGCTTCCAGCTGCCGATCCTCGACGCGACGCTGTCCGATCCCGATGCGCGCGCGCTGCTGATCTTCCCGACCAAGGCGCTCGCGCGTGATCAGTGCACGTCGTTGCGCGCGCTCGCCTCCGCGTTGCCGGCCGCGGGTCGTGCCGGCGTCGCGCCCTACGACGGTGACACGCCGCCCGACGAGCGCAGAGCTGCGCGCGCGCGTGCGGCCGTGGTCGCGACGAATCCCGACATGCTGCACAAGGGCGTGCTGCCGATGCACGAGGGCTGGGGTCGCTTCCTCGCCGGCCTGCGCTACGTCGTGCTCGACGAGCTGCACACCTATCGCGGCATCTTCGGTGCGCACGTCGGCAACGTGCTGCGTCGGCTGTGGCGGGTGTGCGCGCACTACGGCAGCCGTCCGCAGGTGATCGCGTGCTCGGCCACCATCGCGAACCCTGCGACGCTCGCCGAGGCGCTCATCGGACGCGCGGGCGTGGTGTGCGTCGACGAGGACGCATCGCCGGCCGGCGAGCGCACGATCCTCGTGCTCAACCCGAAGGTCGTCGATGCGACGACGGGCGTGCGGCGCGACTATCTCAAGGTCACGCGCGTGGTCGCGTCCGAGATCCGGCGCGCGGGTGTGCAGAGCCTGGTCTTTTGTCGCACGCGCAAGGCGGTCGAGCTGGTCACGCGCTATCTGCGAGACGACGAGCGCAAGGACGCCGGGCCGCTGCCGGGTCGCGCGGCGGAGGAGACGATCCGCGGCTATCGCGGGGGCTACCTGCCCGAGCGCCGTCGCGAGGTCGAGCGAGCGCTGCGCGACGGCGAGGCGCGCATGGTCGCGACCACGAATGCGCTCGAGCTCGGCATCGACGTCGGCGAGCTCGACGTCGTGGTGTGCTCGGGCTATCCGGGCTCGCGCGCGGCCACGCTGCAGCGGCTCGGTCGCGCGGGTCGACGCGGGCAGGGTGCGCTCGGCGTCGTGGTGCTGTCGTCGATGCCGACCGATCAATTCATCGCCGCCGATCCCGGCTTCCTCTTCGATCGACCCTGCGAGCACGCGGCCTGCGATCCCGACAACCCCGAGGTGTGGCTGCCGCACCTGCGCTGCGCGGCGCAGGAGCTGCCGATCGCCGACGGTGAGCGCTGGGGTTTGCTGTCGCCCGACGAGCTGCGCGTGGGCGCGGACTATCTCGCGGATCGCGGCGTGCTGTCGCGCGAGCCCACCGGGTGGGTCGCGCTCGGGGCCGACAGCGCGGCCGACAAGGTGGATCTCCGCGGCCCGATCGAAGAAGGCTTCGCGGTCGTCGACGATGCCGGCGACATCCTGGCCGAGGTCGCGTACGACGACGGGCCGCTGTATCTCCATCCCGGGGCGATCCACGCGGTCGAAGGGCGTACCTACGAGGTGCGGCAGCTCGACTGGCACGCGCGCAAGGCGTTCGTCCGCGAAGTGCGAGCGGACTACTACACCGAAGCGATCCCCAAGCTGCGCGTGCGCCTCATCGATCGCGACGAGGGCGAGCGCGCCGGCATCGGCGAGGTGCACGTGGTGCGCACGGTGCCGGGCTTCAAGAAGATCCGCTTCGGTACCCACGAGAACATCGGCTTCGGGCCGATCGCGCTGCCCGATCTCGAGCTGCACACGCGCGCGGCACTGTGGCCGATCCCCGCGGTCGCGCTCGACGGGCCTGCGCGTGCGGCCGCGGTGATCTCGGTCGGGCACGCGGTGCATCACTGCGCGGCGATGTTGTTGATGTGCGACGTCGCGGATCTCGGGCACGCGATCACGGCGGGTGATCCGAGCGGGCAGAGCAGCGTCGGCGATGGGCTCGCGGGCCCCGATGCGATCGCGAAGCTCGCGGCCGCGGCCGCGCCGTGGCTCGTGCTGTTCGATTGGATGCCGGGTGGGGCCGGGCTCGCGAGCACCGCGTTCGAGCTCGGTGCGGCGCTCTTCGAGCACGCGCACGCGGCGGTCGCGGGCTGTCGCTGTCTGCAGGGGTGCCCGAGCTGTCTCGGGCCGGGCGTCGGCGATCGCGAGCAACGGCCCGAGCGTGCGCACGTGTTGGCCGTGCTCGCGGCGCTCGTGCACGCCGTGGAGTCGCGCGCGTGACGGTGCAGCAGCGGCTCGCGGCGTTTGCGAGCCGTGTGCGCGCGCAGCAGGACGCGCCGAGCGGGCAGGGGTTCGCGATCGTCGATGCACCCGCGGTCGGCTCGCACGGCGTCGCGGTGCGCGACGGTCATGCGCTCGCGCGTGCGCTCACCGAGCTGTGTCCCGGCGATCGCGAGCGCATGCCGCTGTTCTTCGATCTCGAGACCACCGGGCTCTCGGTCGACGCGCCCGCATTCGTGATCGGGCTGCTCGGCTTCGACCCGCACGGCGAGCCGTGGCTGAAGCAGCTACGGCTCGACGGCCGCGCGCACGAAGGCGCACTTTGGCGCGAGCTGCATGCGCTCGTCGCCGCCCACGCGCAGCGCGGTCGCTTGGTCACGTACAACGGCGCGAGCTTCGATCGCACCATCGCGCGGCTGCGGCTGCGTCGGCTCGGTCGCTGGGACGATCGCGTCGCGGCGCTCTTCGACGCCCACCACGTCGATCTCCTGCCGGTGTGTCGTCGGCTGTGGCGCGCCACGCTGCCCGATCATCGCCTCGTCACGCTGGAACGCGACGTGCTCCGTGCGACGCGCAGAGACGATCCGCCCGGCAGCGAGATCGCACGGCTCGGTGCCGCATGGATCGACGGCGCGCGCGATCGCAGCACCAGCGCCGGCGTCGACGCGGTGCTGCGCCACAACGCCGACGATCTCCTCGGCCTCGCCGCGCTCGTGCACGCGTGCGCGCGCGTGCTCGCGGCCCCGCGGAAGCTGGCCGAGGCGATCGGTGCCGCGCGACAGCTGCAACGCACGCAGCGCTCGCTCGCTGCGCTCGCGGTGCTGCGCCCGTGGGTCGCACGCGATCCGCCGAAGCCCGCACACGCGATGTCGATCGACGCCGCGGTGATGCTCGCCGTGCTCGAGCGCCGTCACGGCGATCGCGATCGTGCCCACGCACTTTGGCAGCTCGTGCGTCATGCTGCGCCCGATCACCACGAGGCCGTGCTCGCGCTCGCGAAGGACTTCGAGCACCGGCTGCGATCGCCCGCGCGCGCGCTCGCGGTGCTCGAGGCGATCGCGGCGGAGGGCAGCGTCGCGCAGCGCGTCGCTCGACTCACGGCGAAGCTCGGCCAGCCCCCGAGCCCCGCGCCTGCGGTCGATCGGCCCGTGGACGCGGCTCGTCCTGCGCTGCCGGGCACCTGGCGCGCCCGGCCTCGCCCGCCGGCGCCATCCGCCCGCCGTCTGGTGTAAGGGGCCCGCGGCTGCCCCGTTCGGCCGACTGCTGACTCGTCTTCACGGCCCAGCGGGCCTGACTTAGGGTTCGAACAGTGACCTCCACTCCACCGCTCGCGCGTTACGGCGTCGCCACCGCTCTCACGGTGTGCCTGGTGCTTCCCAGCGGTTGCATGGCGTTGTCGCCCCAGCTCGCGCCCACCGACTTCGCCGCGCTCGAGCAGGAAGACGATCGCGACGAGCGCGAGCAGATCTACGCCGAGAACGCGATCTATCGCCATCCGCAAGCGCAAGGCATGCGCTACACGAAGGGCACGAGCCAGAGCGCAGAGAAGCGCAGCTGGCAATCGCTCGACGCGGTGCTGCGCTCCGACGCGAGCTCGTCCGAAGCGCTGCCCGCTCGCAAGCTGCGGCTCGCACGGCTCTTCACCGCGCTCGGCATCGCGGCCTCGATCGTCACCGTTGCGGGCATCGCTGCATCGGCGCGTGAAGGTCTCGATCTGAAGGGCCTCGACGGCACCGGTGGCGTGTTGTTGGGTGGTGGGCTCGCGACGGTCGCGTTCGGGATCACGGCCGGCATCCTCTACAGCCGCGCGAAGAAGGACTACGATCGCGCGGTCGACATCTACAACGACAGCCTCGGTGTACGGCTCGGGCTCTACACGCCCGACGGCAAGTACATCGCTCCGCGCGGTGCGCTGGTCGACAAGGACGGCTACATCATCCTCGATCAACCCGAGGATCAGGCGCAGCCCGCGAAGGAAGTCGGCCCCGAGCCGCCGCCCGCCGAAGAGCCCGCGCCGCCCGCGGACGAAGCTACGCCGCCGCCGGCCGAAGCCGCGCCGGACGCAACGCCGCCGGCCGAGACCACGCCGCCCGCAGCGACGCCCGGGCTGCTGCAGATGCGCCGCTGAAGCATCGCGTTGGTCATCGCCGCGCACGCGTGATAGGCAGTGGGTGCATGCCCGCACTGCCGCTGCGGATCTCGATCGCGACTGCGCTCGCGTTCGTGGTCGCGTGCAACGAGACGGTGGGTCCCGAGCGCGACATCGATGGGCAGGTGCTCTACGAGCAGTACTGCGCGCGCTGCCACGGCCTCGACGGGCGTCCGGTGCCCGAGCAACCGCAGGCGCGCAACCTCGCCGATCGCCGCATCGTCGACAGCTTGAGCGATCAAGCGATCGAGATGATGGTGAAGAACGGGCGCGAGCCGTCGATGCCGGCGTTCCGCGACCAGTTCACCGAGGCGTCGCTGATGGTGCTCATCGCGTACGTGCGCAGCTTGTCGGGCTCGCAGGGCTCGCACACGCGACCGGAAGAACGCGCGCCGTGACGCGCCGCCGGGCCGGCTCCTCCGGCATCGAGGTGGTGTGGCCGGGCAAGTACGACGCCGCGGGCGAGCGCCACGCTGCGAAGCCGCGCGCGGTCGACTGGCGCGTGCGCGAGCGTCACGGCGCGAAGGTCGGCGATGCCGACGAGCTCGTGCACGGCGACAACCTCGACGTCCTCGAGCGTTGGTGCGCGCGCTTCGAAGGCGCGGTCGATCTGGTCTACATGGATCCGCCGTTTTCCACCGGCGCGACCTTCTCGGTCGCGACGCGCATCGGCGAGGGTGATCGCTGGATTCGCACGCCCGCGTACGACGACAGCTGGCCCGGTGGTCCCGGTGAATTCCTCGCGATGCTCGCACCGCGGATCGAACGCGTGCATCGCTTGCTCGCGCCGCATGGCAGCTTGTACGTGCACGTCGATCCCACCATCGGCCACGCGGTGAAGCTGCTGGTCGACGAGATCTTCGGCGCCGCGTCGTTCCAGCGCGAGATCGTCTGGCGTATCGGTTGGGTCTCGGGCTTCAAGACGCGCGCGCGCAACTGGATCCGCAATCACGACACGATCCTCTTCTGGGTGAAGGACCCGACGAAGATGCGCTTCCACAAGGTGTGGGTGCCGCATCCGCCCGGATATCAGCGGCGCGCGGGCACGCCTGCACGTTCGCCCGGCATCGCAGTCGACGACGTGTGGAACGCGGGCCCGGCCGATCTCGCGCTCTCCGGCAGCGAGTCGCTCGACTCGATCCAGATCAAGAGCTTCTCGCGCGAGAAGACCGGCTACGCGACGCAGAAGAACGAGAGCTTGCTGCGGCGCATCCTGATGGCGTCGTCGGCCGAAGGCGAGCTCGTGCTCGATCCGTTCTGCGGCTCGGGCACCACGCTCGCCGTGGCGCAGGCGATGGGGCGGAGATTCCTCGGCTGCGATCGCGGGTACGCAGCGATCCAGCTCGCGCGTGCGCGGTTGATCGGCGGCGCGCGGCCCGTCGAGCTGATCACCGCGGAGTCGAAGCCCACCGGCGACCGTGAAGCGCTGGGTCGACGCGTGCACGATCGCTTCGGCATCGGAGGCGCGTTGAGGGTCTCGACGTCGACGGTCACGTCGCTGCGGCCGGTGGGGGCCGTGGTGGCGCCGGCGTTCGCCGTGCCTTTGCCAATCGGCAAGGGCGACGGCGAGATCCGTGTGGGACCGCTGCCAGAGCGCCCGTTGCTGTTCAAGATGGACCGCGATGCGCTCGCCCGCGACGACGTCGTGGGGATCGACGCATTCGCAGTGCTGGCGCGCGTCGTGATCGCGTTGCGCGTGCGTGCGGATGCCGTCCACGTAGAGGTGCGCTCGTACGAGCTCCAGTCGGCAACGCTGGCCGATGACTTGCGCGCTGCGAACCCGACGCTCGAGGATCTCGTCGTCGAGCTCGCGGTCGATGCGACGAGCGACGACGGCGTGCTGCGGCCGCAGTTCATCGGCAAGACGCTCTCCGCCACGGTCGCGCGCGAGCGTCGGCGCACGATCG
>DASZPU010001163.1:0-6598 GCA_035550195.1 Nannocystaceae bacterium | reverse complement strand
CACGAGACGTGCGCGTGGTGGTGAGCGCGCGACGAGGTCGCACGATCGTGCGCGTCGAAGAGCGCACCGGCGGGCTCGCGGGTGGGATCTTCGGCGGCATCATGGGCGGGCTCTTTCCCGCGGGGCTCGGATGGATCCTCCCGGTGTGCATCGCGGCGCTCGAGCTGCCGATCTTGATCCCGGTGCTGATCGTCGCGTGGGTCGCGGGCTCGTACTGGTTGTCGCGCACGATCTACCGCACCGTGCTCGAGCCACGACAGCGCGAGCTCGTCGCGCTCGCCGACGGCGTCACCGAGACGGTCGCCGAGCTCGCGGCGATGCCCGACGCGCCGCGCTGAAAACGACGAAGGCCGACGATCGCAGCTGCGATCGCCGGCCTTCTTGCCGAAGCGACGGAGTCGGATCAGCCGCCGATCGAGGTGAGCACCTCGGCCGTCGCGGTGACGTTGCCGCTCAGCTCGCCGCTCGCGCTCGCGAGCGCCTGACCGGCGACCGGGAGCTGCTCGAGCGCACACGCGGCGCCGATCGACGCCGAGAGATCGGCCGAACCCGAGAGCTCGTCGACCGCACCGGTGACCGCGCCACCGGCCGACGCCGCGAGGTTGCCCGCGGCCTCGACGACGATGTCGCCCTTCGCACGAAGAGCGAGCAGCGCCGCGAAGTGACCGCGGAAGCCCTCGAGCCACGCGCGGAACTCGGCCTGCGCGTCGAGATCACCCTCGAGATCCGCGCTGAAGTTGAACGCGATCTTGAGGCTCGGCGGCGTGCACTCGATCGACGCGTCGGCCTTCGCCTTCACGCTCGCCTCGCACTCGGCGCTCACCATCGGGGGCTCGGCCTTGCCTTCGCAGCCGCCCGAGCACTCGACCGAACCACCGGCCATCGCGTCGCAGTGCGCCTCGGCACTCGCGTCGCACATGCCCATCGGCGGCGTGTACGTGCACTCGCCTTCGCACTTGCCTTCGCAGCTCGCACCGCCGGAGACCTCGACCGCGCACTCGCCCTGGCACATGCCATTGCACTTGCCTTCGAAGCCATCCATCGTGCTGCCACCGGCTTCGCAGCTGCCGCGACAGGTGCCTTCGCAAGACGCGGCCGCCGAGAAGTCGGCGACGCACGAGCCACTGCACTCACCCTCGCACGCGAGGTTCGGTGCAGTGCCGGTGCACTTCAGCTCGGCTTCGGCACCGCAGTCGACGGCGACGCCGGCTTCCGCCTTGCACGAGCCTTCACACTTCACCGAGACCATGCCCGGATCGACCTCGACGTCGCACTCGGCCGCGGCCGACACGGCCACGTCGATGTTCGCCTCGCACTTCGGCGGGTCGTACTGGATCGAGAGCCCGCCTTCGACGTTCGCGGCGATCTTCGCTTGGATGGCGGCCTTGATCTCGGCACCGCCCGCGCCCGGCTCGAGACCGACCGATGCACCGATCGCGTCGAGCTCTGCGCGGAGGCTGCCGGAAAGGCCCTTCATGCTCGCGTTGAGATCGATCGCGGCGCCGAAGAAGGCGTCGATCGAAGCGATCCCCGAGACGTTGGCTTGGCCGCTGACGAATGCATCGGCTTCGCAGGTGAGGCCGCACTTCTCGGCGAGATTGCCGAGCGGTCCGCCATCGTCACAACCTTGAACGGCACCGGCCGAGAAGCCGAGGAACGAGGCCAGAAGGGCCGAGGAGAGGTACGTGTTTCTGGAAAGCATGGGCATGGAGTTCTCCTGACTCGCTTGGGGGTGGTGTATTCGGATCTCGCGAGGCCGTGGTCCGAGCCGGGCCTACGAGGGCGAGTCGTCAGGCCGCAAGATACACCGCCGCAGGCCCGTCGGCGAATCCACGCTACGTCAAAACGTTGCGCGGTCCCACAATCGAGCGATCGACCGCACACCTGCAGTGTCGCGCCCGGGCAGAATTGTCATAGCGCGCCGCGTTGGGCCGGGCCGAGCCGTCACATTCGCTTGACAGCGCGTCGCGTATGCCTTGCGGGGCGATGCGCGCGGCCGCGCACCACGACGAAGAGCAACATCGTCCACCACGGCGATGCGGTGACGCCCGCGTCGCAGCTGCAGCCGCTGCCCTCCGATCGATCGCCACCGTCTGCGCCGGGCAAGCCGATCGATCCGGCACCGCTCGAAGATCCGTCGCTCGACGATCCGTCGCTCGGCACCTCGTCGTCGTCGCCGCCATCATCGGAGCTGCTCTCGTCGCCGCTCGACACGCCGCCGTCGTCGCTGCTCGTGCCGTCGTCGGGATCGCAGGCATCGCCTTCGCACGGCACCGCATCGATCGCCCACACCTCGGGGCCGGTGCCCTGCACGAGGAACGGTCGTGCACGAAAGTCGGGCCCCTGCGGCAGCGCGCCGAGCTCGGTCGCGCCCATCATCGTGGCGGTCGCGGGATCGAAGCCCCAGCCCGCGATCGCGACCTCGTCGATCGCTCGCTTCTGCGTGCCGTCGAGGATCCACATCGTCGCGCCGTCGGCGGTGACGAGCTGCGGTGCGAGCGGCCAGTCGACGTCCTGGGCGAGCCCCATCAGCGACACGTCGTCGACGCGTGCGAGATCGACGAACGTGTCCATGCCCCACGCGGTGAGCACCTCGGGCGCGGTCACCCAGCGACGCACGCCCTCGACCAGCGGCGGCGCCGGACAGTTCACCTGGATCGGTCCGCCGACCGCGGGGTTGTTGATGCCTTCGAGATCGATGCCGTACGCCCACACGAGGTGATCGGCACCGTCGCGCACGCCGAGCGGCAGCTCGAGCGAGTAGCCGTGCGTGCACGTGCCGAGCTGCATGCAGAGATCGTCGCGCTGCACGTCGGCGTGCACGGCGATCGCCGCTGCACCGGCGACGCCCGGCTGCGCGTTGAAGTAGACGTGCACGTCGATCGCGACCGCGGGTTGATCGGGATCCTGCGCCCACCCGCGCGCGCCGAGGCAGTCGACCACCTCGAGCGCGCCGACCGGATCGGCCGCGAGCGCGCCGCTCGGAAGCATCGTCACGAGAGCGATCGTCAGCGCGCGTTTCATACGAGGTTCGTGAGCGGACCGGTGCAGTACTCGGGCGTGCCGAAGCTCTGATCGGGGATGCCGAACGCGTTCTGCATCGACACGAGCATGTCGTTGTGCGACGCGTTCGCGTACGTGCAGTAGCGACCGGTGCGGAAGTAGCCGCCGCCCGAGCCCGCGATCACGAACGGCATGCGCTGGTGGCTGTGCGTGTTGCCCTTCGACAGCTCGTTCACCCACAGGATCACGGTGTGATCGAGCAGCGTGACGTCGCCTTCGGGCACCGCGCGCAGCTTATCGAGCAGATACGCGAACTCGCCGCAGTACCAGGTCTGGCGCGTGGTCCACTCCGCCCACGACCCCGCATCCTCTTCACCGGCGTGCGAGAGCCCGTGGCCGTCGCCCATGCTGCCGATGAACGGGAACGTGTGGTGGTTGGCACCGTTGCTGTACTGCAGGCTCGCGACGCGCGTGATGTCGCAGGTGAGCGCCATCGCGAGCAGATCGATGTGCGCGCGCGAGATGAGGTTCATCGTGTTCGCATCGTCGATCGGCACCGCACCCGGTGCGCCCGGCACGATGCACGACTCGCCGAGCACCGGCTCGTTCTGCAAGCGCGTCTGCAGCTCGGTGACCTGCGCGGCGTGCTCGTCGAGCCGCATGCGATCGACACTGCCCGCCTTCGCGCGCACCGCATCGAACTGACCCTTCACGGTGTCGAGCACGCTGACTCGCTTCGCCCGCAGCACCGCCATCTCGGTCGGGTCCGCGCTGAAGTCGGCGAAGATGCGATTCCAGATCCCGACCGGGTTGTCCTCGGTGGGCAAGGGCGCAGCTGCGGCCGCGTAGTTCATGCGACTGCGGATCTCGCCGCCGATATAGGCGTTGCTGCGCACGCCGGCTTCGATGCTCGACAGCGGCGTGGTCGTGCCGATGTGCTGCGCGATCACCTGATCGACCGACGGACCATCGGCCCATCCACACAGCGAGCCGTCGCCGCCGACCATGTTGCCGGCCTGCAGCGGACGACCGGTGAGCACGCCGCCCATGCCCTGCTGGTGATCCTCGCCGGGCCCGATGTCGACGACCGGCATGTCGACGCCGTCGAGGATGATGAGCTTGTCCTTGTGCGGCTCGAGCGGTGCCATGCTCTGCGCGAGCACGAAGTCGCTCTCGGTGCCGGTGGGAAACCACGTCGCCGGCCAGCAACCGTTGGGGTTGAAGAAGACGATGAAGCGCAGCGGGTAGCCGTCTTCGGCGTAGCCCGGCATCGCGGCGTTCACCCGCGTCGCGCCGAGATCGAGCAGCGGCAGGCCGAGCAGCGTGCCGGCGGCGCCGCGCAGCAGCGTGCGGCGGTTCATTCGGATGCTCATGCATCACCTCCATCGACGATGCGGAAGCGGAACGCGTCGGAGGTCGCGATGCCGACGAGCAGCTCGTGTAGATCACCGTCGCTCTCTTCGAACGCGGCTTGCAGTCGCGTCGTGGTGCACGCGTCGAGCTCCGGGTCGGGCCCGCGCCCGAGCGCGAACGTGCTCCACTGCTCGATCAAGCACTCCTGCACGTCGCTGCTGTGCGCGAGCTTGTCGGAGAGCTCGAGCGCATCGGCGATCGGTCCCTCCGAGTCGGGATCCGTGACCGCGACGAGCCCGTTGGTCGCCGAGTCGATCGGCTTGCCGTTCTCCTCGTCGCGCCAACGACCGGCGCCGTCGTAGTGCTCGAAGCTGAAGCCGATCGGATCGATGAGCCCGTGGCAGCCGCTGCACGCCGGGTCGGTGCTGTGTTGCTCGAAGCGCTCGCGCGTGGTCGCGTTCGGATCGGGCTCCGGCGGAATGATCGGCACGTTGGGTGGCGGTGCGAGCTCCTGGCAGAGCAACCGCTTGCGCACGAACACGCCGCGTGCGACCGGCGAGCTGCCGTCGGGATACGCGAGCATGCCGAGCACGCCGGGTTGGGTGAGCAGGCCCGCGTAGCCGGGCACGCGGTACGCACCGGTGAGCGGGTCGAGGCCGGCCGCGCCGTAGAACTCGGCGAGCTCGGGCGTCAGGAAGATCTCGCGCGCACCGAAGAGCCGCGCCAACGTGGCCTCGCCATCGAAGAAGACGTGCGCGATGAAGCGCTGCACGCTGTCGTTCCAGTCGGCGGCGAACGTGCCGGGATCGAGCTCGGGGTACGCGGTCGGATCCTTCGACACCGACGCGAGCGCACCGAGCCCGAGCCACTGACGATGGAACTGCGCGACGGTCTCGCGCGCCGCGTCGCTCTCGAGCAGACGTCGCGCCTGCGCTTCGACCTCTTCGGCGGTGCCGAGCTTGCCGTCGGCCGCGGCCAGGAACAGCTCGTCGTCGGGCATCGACGAGGTGAGGAAGTACGAGAGCCGCGACGCCATCGCGAAGTCGTCGACCGCGACGAGGTCGCCCGGTGCGCTGCCTGCGGGCACGTCTTCGAGGCGGTAGAGGAACTGCGGCGACTGCAGCATCGCGGACAGCGACTGCTCGACGGCGCCGGCGAAGCCGAACTGCGCGAAGCTCGAGTCGAACAGCGCGGTGAAAGCCGCGAGCTCCGCGGCGTCGGCCGGGCGTCGGAACGCGCGCGGCAACAGCTTGCGCACGAAGAGGTGACCGCACTCGAGCTCGCTGACCGCGATCGGATCGCACGGCAGGATCGTCGCGAGCCGTTCGGTGGCCGCACGCGCCGCGATGTCCTCGGACGCATCCATGTACGAGCGCACGACGTCCTTGCTCACCTTGTGATCGTTGGCGTCGTTCTCGAAGATGCCGCTGCGATTCTCCGGCGCGAACGATTGCGCGGGCCGACTCGCATCGCCCAACAGATCGCGCACGGTGTTGTCGTACTCGTAGCGCGTCAACAAGCGCATGCGCGTCGGCGCGACGCTGGGGCCGTCGTCTTCGCACGCGGCGGCTTCACCATCGGGCCAGCGATCGGGATCATCCCCGTGCTCGCCCGCTTCGCCCGCGTCGTCGGCCCCCGACGCGCCGCCCCCCGCGTGCGCGTCGAGGCCCTGGTAGCAGCCCGCGAGCAGCAGCGCCGCGGCCAGCAGAACCCTGCGATCGTGTCCTCTTTGCATGCCCGCCCCGATCCGCAGGATCGGACGGGGCGGGTCGACGATGGCCGCAGGCCGCCAAGCGATTCGCGGCGACAAAGCCCGTGGCGCCGCGAATTCGCGACAATGGACGGAAGCGGAAATGCCGCGCTCTCCGGGCGGCGCGGCCGGGACGGTGCGGTCGCTTATGCTCGCAACGGATGGCCGCGCTGCGCGATCGCATCGAGCTCGCCGTCGCGCGCGTGCTGCTCCACGTGCCGCGGCCGGTGATCGAGCGCGTGCTCGCGCGGCGGCCGTTCGTGGTCGACGGGCGCACGCTCGATCCGCAGGTGCAGTGGGCGACGTTGCTCGCGGCGCGCACCGGTCGTCGTCCGCTCGAGAGCGGTAGCGTCGAGCGAGCGCGTCGCGAGTATCGGCGCATGCGCGTGCTCGAGCCGACGCCGCCGGTCATCGCCGTGATCCGCGAAGAGCTGATCGATGGTCGGCTCGCGGTGCGCGTGTATCGACCGGTGCGCACGCCGAAGCTCCCCG
>DASZPU010001162.1:0-3499 GCA_035550195.1 Nannocystaceae bacterium | reverse complement strand
CCTTCGGATCGCGGGCCTCGCAGACCGCGAGCGGCGTGTCGACCCACACCTCGAAGAACGTGCCCTCGGGCGCGCGCGCACGCACGAGCGCACGGTCGCGCTCGTAGGGCGCGATCACGGCGGCGAGCACGATGAGCCCGGCATCCGCCATGAGCAGGCCGACCTCGCCGATGCGCCGCACGTTCTCCGCGCGATCCTCCGGCGAGAAGCCGAGGTCGCGAGACAACGCGGTGCGCACGCGATCACCGTCGAGCACGTACGCCGGGATCTCGCGCGCGTGCAGCTTCACCAGCGCCGCCTCGGCGATCGTCGACTTGCCCGCACCCGAGAGCCCAGTGAGCCACACCAGCGCGCCCTTCGTTCGCATCGAACCCGAGCCTACCCGATCGGGTCGCGCGTGCGGCGGGGCACGCCCGGACGCGGGGCGGCCGGGTGGCGATCCGCGAGCGTGCGCCGGCGCATCGACGCGAGTGCGCTCACGGCTCCGTGGTCGACGGCGCACGCGGCGTTCACGGACCGGGCAGGCACAACGCTCCGTGCTGCGCAAGATTTTGACGGACCGATCCAGGCGGGTAAGGTGGCGGCCGCGCGGGCCGAGCCCGCGGCGGAGCGTTCGTCGATGTCGCAGCTCGAACTCCTGCCGGGAGCACCACAGCCGCATGAACGCGGCGAGACCATGGCGTCGCGTGGCGGCCCGCCCTCGTTGCCCGGTTCGCCCGACGGTCCGGCGGGCGGCGGACCCGGTGGCTCGCTCGAAGGCGATCTGGCCGAGGAGACGCGGCGCAAGTATCTCAACTACGCGCTGTCGGTGATCACGGCGCGAGCGATCCCCGACGTACGCGATGGGCTCAAGCCGGTCGCGCGTCGCATCCTCTTCACGATGGAGCACGAGCTCCATCTGCGTCACGACGTCCGTCATCGCAAGAGCGCGAAGGTGGTCGGTGACGTCATCGGCAAGTACCACCCACACGGCGATGCGTCGGTGTACGACGCGATGGTCCGGCTCGCGCAGGACTTCGTCATGCGTGCGCCGCTCGTCGACGGGCAAGGCAACTTCGGATCGATCGACGGCGATGCACCGGCGGCGTATCGCTATACCGAGGCGCGGCTCACCGCGGTCGCGGCCCAGCTGCTCGAAGAGCTCGGTGCCGACACCGTCGACTATCGCGAGACCTACGACGGCAGCGGCAAGGAGCCGATCGTGCTGCCGGCACGATTCCCGCAGCTCTTGGTCAACGGCGGCACCGGCATCGCGGTCGGCATGGCCACCAGCATCCCGCCGCACAACCTCGGCGAGGTGATCAAGGCCTGCGTCGCGCTCATCGACGAGCCCGACTTGTCGGTGAAGAAGCTGATGAAGTTCGTGAAGGGCCCGGACTTCCCCACCGGCGGCGACCTGGTGGCGACGAAGGCCGAGCTCGCGGAGATCTACGAGACCGGGCGCGGCTCGGTGAAGCTGCGCGCGCGCTGGAAGCTCGAGGAGAACAAGCGCGGGCAACGGTTGGTGATCACCGCGGTGCCGCACGGCATCGAGAAGAACGCGATGGTCGAGGAGATCGGGCAGATCATCCTCGCGAAGAAGCTGCCGGTGCTCATCGGCGTGCAGGACCTCAGCACCAACGACATCCGCGTCGAGCTCGAGCTCGACAAGAAGGCCACCGTCGATCCCGAGCTGGTGATGGCCTACCTGTTCAAGCACACGCGCTTGCAGGTCTCGGTGAAGGTCGACATGACGGTGCTGATTCCGACCAGCAACCCCGAGGTGGGGGCGCCGGCGCGGCTCGATCTGAAGTCGATCCTGAAGCACTTCCTCGACTTCCGTTTCCTCACCGTGCGGCGACGGCTCGAGTACGAGCTGCGGAAGCTCCGCGAGCGCATCCACATCCTCGAAGGCTTCGAGAAGATCTTCGACGACCTCGACAAGGCCATCAAGATCATCCGCGGCTCCGACGGCAAGGCCGACGCGTCGGCGAAGCTGTGCAAGGCGTTCGGGCTCGACGACATCCAGGCCGACGCGATCCTCGAGACCAAGCTGTATCGGCTGGCGAAGCTGGAGATCCAGAAGATCCGCGAGGAGCTGGCCGCGAAGCGGGCCGAGGCCGCGCGCATCGAGGCGCTCTTGAAGAGCAAGCCGAAGTTCGCCGCGTTGGTGAAGAGCGAGCTGGAAGCCGTGGCGGAGCAGTTCGCCGATGCCCGACGCACGCGCATCAGCGACGACGACGTCACCGAGGAGTTCACCGCCGAGAGCTTCATCGTCGAGGAAGACGCGGTGGTGCTGGTGACGCGCGATGGTTGGCTCAAGCGCCAGCGCACCATCAACCTCGAGACCACGCGCATGCGCGAAGGCGACGCTGCGCTCGCGCTGGTCGGCGGTAGCACGCGCGAGTGCATCGTGTTCCTCACCAACCTCGGCTCGGCCTACGTCGCGCGCATCAACGACGTGCCGGCGAGCTCGGGCCACGGCGTGCCGGTGCAGAAGCTGTTCAAGTTCAAGGACGGCGAGCGCGTCATCGCGGCGCTCGGCACCGACAAGCGCGTGATGCCGGAGTTCGGCCATCCCAAGCCCGAGCTCGGCGAGGACTACGAGGATCCGTATCCCCACGTGCTCGCGGTGACGAAGCGCGGGCTGTCGCTGCGCTTCACGCTGTGGCCACACAAGGATCCCAGCACGTCGCGCGGTCGCATGTTCGGCAAGGTCGGCGAGGGCGACGAGTTCGTGTCGGCGTTCAAGGTCTACGCCGAGGACGACGTCTGCGCGCTCACCAACGAAGGCCGGCTCCTGTGCTGCACCGCGCAGGACGTGAACCTGTTGTCGGGTCCGGGCAAGGGCGTGATCTTCATGAAGGTCGATGCCGACGACAGCGTGATCGCGGCGTTCCCCGCGAGCACGCCGATCGTGATCCACAAGTCGTCGGGCGGCAGTCAGAAGCTCACCGCCAGCGATCGCGAACGCACCGCGCGTGGCGGCAAGGGCCGTCCGGTGTTCAAGCGCGGCAACGTGAAGAAGCTCGAGCTACCGCCGCCCACCGTGCCCGACTTCGGCACCGAGGCGGGTTGACGAGGACATCATGGCGATCACGAAGCGACCCACCACCGCAGCGAAGCAGGTCCGCAAGGACTACGACGCGTCGTCGATCCAGGTGCTCGAAGGCGTCGACCACGTCCGCAAGCGCCCGGGCATGTACATCGGCGGGCTCAACAAGGAGGGCCTGCACCATCTCATCTGGGAGGTGCTCGACAACTCCGTCGACGAGGTGATCAACGGGCACGCCAGCCAGATCACGGTGACGCTCGACGAGGATCACCAGGGCGTCACGATCACCGACAACGGTCGCGGCATCCCCATCGATCCCCATCCGACTCTGAAGGTGCCGGCGGTGGTCGTCGTGTACACGAAGCTCGGTGCGGGCGGTAAGTTCGACGGCTCGAGCTACAAGCACTCGGGCGGTCTGCACGGGGTCGGTGCGGCGGTCGCCAACGCGCTGTCGTCCAAGCTCAG
>DASZPU010001161.1:0-4595 GCA_035550195.1 Nannocystaceae bacterium | reverse complement strand
GCTACCTGTTGACGATCGCGAAGCTCGGCGATCGCGAGCTCACCTTCGACGTGTACGGAAACGACGAAGTGGTGGGCCGCTACGCGGTCGGCGATCGCATCGCCGGCCACGTGTGGGTCTTCGGCTTCTCGCCTTAGACGTCCTTCGCCATCGTGACGAGCTCGGACATGAAGTGTCCGCGGATGTTGAGCAGGCTGGGGAAGCGCGCGCGTGTGCGTGCGTCGACCGGCATGCCTTCGGGCTTGATCACCTCGCCGGTGAGGCGATCGCCTTCGACGAAGTCGTAGTACGCGGACACGTTGCCCGCGCCTTCCTTGCGCGCGGCATCGTCGGCGTCGCTGTCGGACACCTCGGGCGCAGCGCGACGTTGCTTCGGCGCCTTCGCCTGCGCGGGCGCGGCCTGGGCGAGGACGGTGGTGAGCGCGACGGTGGTGAGCACTGCGGTCTTCATGCCCTCATCGTTGGCCGGCTCGGCGAGCTTCCGTGGGGCACGGTGGGCGATCGGAAATTGCTCGGGCGTCACGGCGCGCGCGAGCGTGGGCTCGAGCGGCGGTGCCGTCGACGGCACGAGCGACGCAGACGCGACGACGAGCGACGCACCGATCGCCGCCGTCGCGAGCGACTTCGGTGCGAACAGTCCGAACGGCGCGAAGATCCGCGCGAGCCGAGCGATCACACCTTCGCGCAGCTCGAGCTCCGCTTCGAAGCGCAGTCGCACCGTTCGCACGCGTGCATATGCGGTGTTGAGGTTGATGCCGAGCTCTTCGGCGAGCTCGGGGCCGCTGCAACCCATCAGCTCCGAGCGCACGAACACCTCGCGCAGCGTCGGATCGAGCTTCGCAAGGAAGCGCGTGACGAGATCGGTCGCACGTTGACGCGCCCATGCTTCGTCTGGACCGATCGCGCTCGGCGACTCGCGCACCGTGAGCGCATCGTGCAGACGACCGCGTCGCGATCGCGTACGCCGATGCGTCGACGCGACGCCGCGCGCGACGCCCCAGAGCCAGTTCACCACCGAGCGCTCGCGATCGAAGTCGTTCGCGCGACGCACGAGCACGACGAAGACGTCCTGCACCGCGTCGTCGAGCGCTTCGCTCGGCACGCCGAACGTCTGCAGCGCGCGCCGGACGAGCGGCGCGTGCAACCGGGGATCGAACGGCGGCGTGTGGGCCGCGGCCGGGGCCATCTGTGGGCTTCCTTGGCCGGGTGCTCGCGGATCCGTGGGCGGCGTCGGCAAATCCACCAAGGATGCTCACGCCCGGCGCGGCGCGGTGTTCCAGCGGATCTGCGGTTGGCTCCCGGTCCGACTATGATGCGCTCGATGTCGAGCTACGCGCCGATCGCCACGCTGCCGACCCACGAGGTCGTGAACGTCCCGCAACCGCTCGAGGACTACGATCTGTTCGCGACCGATCCCGCGCTGGTCGAGGCGACGCGGCGCGAGGGTGGGAGCTGGACGGAAGCTCCGTGCGCTGCGCTCGGTGTCGCGCTCGGCAGGGCCGACGTGCTCGCGCTCGGTGCTGCCGCGAATCGCAACCCGCCCGAGCTGCGCGCGTTCGATCGTTACGGTCGTCGCATCGACGAGGTCGAGTTCCATCCCGCGTATCACCAGCTGATGAAGCTGGCGATCGCGCATCGCATCCCGTCGATCGCATGGCACGCGCCGCAGCCGGGCGCGCACGTGGCCCACATCGCGCTCAGCTACATGTTCACGCAGGTCGAGGCCGGCGTGCTGTGTCCGATGGCGATGACCTACGCGGCGGTGCCGGCGTTGCGCGTGCAGCCCGAGCTCGCGGCGATCTGGGAGCCGCGCTTGCTGTCGGCGGAGTACGACCCGCGCTGCATCCCGGCGTCGGAGAAACGCGGTGCGACGTTCGGCATGGCGATGACCGAGAAGCAAGGTGGTTCCGACGTCCGCGCGAACACGACGCGTGCGACGGCGATCGATCGCGGCGGGCCCGGCCAGTCGTATCTCTTGCGCGGGCACAAGTGGTTCTGCTCCGCGCCGATGTGCGATGGCTTCCTGACGCTCGCGCACACCGATCGTGGATTGTCGTGCTTCCTCGTGCCGCGCTTCCGGCCCGATGGCACGCGCAACAACTTCTTCATCCAACGGCTCAAGGACAAGCTCGGCAACAAGAGCAACGCGTCGTCCGAGATCGAGTACGTCGACACGTTCGCGCAGCTCGTCGGTGAAGAGGGCCGCGGCGTCGCGACCATCATCGAGATGGTGCACCACACGCGCATCGATGCTGCGACCGCGCCCGCGGGCATGATGCGGCAGGCGGTGGTGCAGGCGGTGCACCACTGCTCGGGGCGCGCGGCGTTCGGCAAGCGGCTCGTCGACCAGCCGCTCATGCGCAACGTGCTCGCGGATCTGATCGTCGAGGTCGAGGCGGCGACGTTGTTGGTGCTGCGGCTCGCGCGGGCGTTCGACGAGGCCGGCAACGATGCGAGCGCACGCGCGTTCGCACGGTTGGCCACCGCGGTCGCGAAGTATTGGATCAACAAGCGCGCGCCCGGGCACATCGTCGAGGCGCTGGAGTGCCACGGCGGCGCCGGCTACATCGAGGAGTCGCCGCTGCCGCGGCTGTATCGCGAGGCCCCGCTCAACGGGATCTGGGAGGGCTCGGGCAACGTGATCTGCCTCGACGTGCTGCGCACGCTGCAGCGCGAGCCCGATGCGCTCGAGCTGGTGCTCGCGGAGATTCGCCCCGCCGCGGGTGAGCGCCCCGAGCTCGCGGCGCACGTCGAGCGCACGATCGCGTTGCTCCGCGGCGGCGACATCGAGCCGCACGCGCGCACGCTGGTGCAGTCGCTCGCGCTCGCGCTGCAAGCAGCGCTGCTCGTGCGGCACGGCGATCCCGCGGTCACCGACGCGTTCTGTCGCACGCGCCTCGGCGGCGACGCACCGGCGATCTACGGAAGACTTCCCGCCGACATCGACACCGCATGGATCGTCGCGCGCGCGCGCGTGAAGCCCTAGTCATCGCGGCGTGCGCTCGAGGAGGCGCGGCCGGGGGCGGACGGGGCTGTTCGACCTCGACTCGGTCACGCGGCTAGCTCGCTTCGGCGATGCGTTGTTTCAGGCGCGTCAGCACGCCTGCGGGGGCGCGCACTTCGTAGCGCGTGCCGGTCTCGCCGTGGTGTTCGGCGAGCACGGTGGCATCGTCGTAGACGTGGCGCACCATCGCTTGTGCGGCGTAGGGGACGAAGAGCTCGTCGTCCTGTAGGTCGCCGTCGAAGAAGGACACGATGAGATCGCGGACGCTTCGGACGTCGTCGCGATCGTGGGCCGAGACGATCGTCGCCTCGGGATACTCGCGCTGCAGCTCGTCCTTCTGCGCCGCGTCGAGGCGGTCGCGCTTGTTGAGCAGCAGCTTCCATGGCACGTCGGCCGCGCCGATCTCCGCGAGCACCTCGCGCACCACGGCGAGCTGCTGACGGAAGGTCGGATCGGACGCGTCGGCGACGAGCAGGAGCAGCGAAGCCTCGAGCGCTTCGTCGAGCGTCGAGCGGAACGACGCGACCAGCTCGTACGGCAGCTTCTTGATGAAGCCGACCGTGTCGCTCACCAAGATGCGCGGCTCGGTCTCCGGACGCAGCGCACGCACGGTGGTGTCGAGCGTCGCGAACAGCTTGTCGGCGACATAGACCCCGGAGGAGGTCAGCGCGCGCATCAGCGAGCTCTTGCCCGCATTGGTGTAGCCGACCAGCGCGACGCGGCGCTGCGATTGCCGGCCCGCACGACGCGTCGCGTGCTCCTTCTCGATCACCGCGAGCTCGCGGCGCAGCTCGGCGATGCGATCGCGGATCTTGCGACGATCGAGCTCGAGCGCCGACTCGCCCGCGCCCTTGCCACCGATGCCGCCGCGCTGACGATCGCCGCCCGCACCGGCCTCGCGCAGGCGCGGCGCGACATAGGAGAGCCTCGCGATCTCGACCTGCAATCGCGCTTCGCGGCTCTTCGCGTGGCGATGGAAGATCTCGACGATGACGTGGGTGCGATCGAGCACCTCGGCCCCGGTCGCGCGCTCGAGGTTGCGTTGCATCCGCGGCGTGAGCTCGTGATCGACGACGACGACCGTGGCACGCTTCTCTTCGGCGACGGGTTCCGGCGCAGCGCTGTCGTCTGCACCCTCGTCCTCGTCCTGCTCGTCTTCACCATCGCGTGCGCGCAGTCGCTCGCGGCGCTCGTTCGCACGATCGCGGCTGGCGATCGTCGGCTCGATGTCGCCGTCGCCACCGGTCCACGCCGCGAGCTCGTGCAGCTTCCCCGCACCGAGCACCGTCGCGGGCGAGATGCCGTCGCGTCGCTGCTCGACCGTGCCGACGACCTCGAGCCCGAGCGTCTTCACCAAGCGTCCCAGCTCGGCGACGTCGGCTGCATGCGCTTCGTCGTCGACGCCGGGCAGCTGCACCGCCACCAACACGGCGCGCGGGCGCTTCTCGTTCGGCTCGGTCATGGCCGCCCGCAGCTTAGCCGTGATCGCGCGCTTGTCGAGTGAGCTCGTCGTCGATCGCCCTCGGCAGCGCCGGGTCGCCTTCGCTCGTGCGACAGATCTCGCGCGCACGCTCGAGCAACGCGCGCGCCT
>DASZPU010001160.1:0-4125 GCA_035550195.1 Nannocystaceae bacterium | reverse complement strand
CGCGCGCCCAGGCCGGGGATCCCTGCGTCGACGAGCGTCGGGCCGATGCCGATCACGAGCTCGGCATCGACGCGCAAGGCCGCGAGTGCATCGACGCACGCGCGCGCATCGACGCCCGGCGCGGCGGAGAGCCACAACCAGCGCGTCGCGAGCGGAACCGGAGGAAGGATGCCAGGTTGTGCCGTCACCACGGCCACCCAAGCTACCCGAGCGTGCGCGCACGTCAATCTGCGGGAACTTCTCGTGCGCGCAGCGATGAAACCACCCATGCACGCGACCCGAATCGACCACCTCGTGGCCGGCTTCGCGCTCTGCGCGGTCGCGGTGTCGATCGCATCGTGGCGTGAGCCGGCCCCGCTCGTCGTGACGCAGGCGCGCCCCGCCGATCTCGAGCGCGACGAGATCCGCCGCGCGGTGCAGGAGCAGTTCGTGCCCGCGGCGCGGCGCTGCTACGAGGAGCTGCTGCGCCGCGATCCGATCGCCGAAGGTCGCGTCACGCTACGGTTCGGCATCGTAGCCGACGGCGACTGTGGTCGCGTCGATCGCTGCGAGGTCGTCGACGCGGACTCGGACCTCCCCGATCCGCGCTTCCGCGGGTGCGTCGTCGATGCGATGAAGGCAGTGATCTTCGCCGCGCCACGCAGCGGTCGCGTCGAGGTGGTGTACCCGATCCTGTTCCGGCCCGCGGCCGGCGTCGCGATCGCGGGCTGACCGCGAGCGCTCGCTCTCGTGTCGGAAGTTCGTCGAGTGCCGCGCGGGTGGTACGAGCTACGAGACTGCCGCACGGCGAACTTGCGTGATGCTGCGCGTGATCCGATTCGCGCGTACGTGCTCGCGCGCGTCGCTGCGTGCGCTACAACCAAGCGATGCGAATGAAGCTCCCGCGGGTGGTCGGGTTCGCGTTGCTCGTCGCGTGTGCGGACGAACCGAGCGCCGCGGAGGGCGTGAGCTCGACGACCGGCGACACGACGAGCTCGTCGAGCGGTGTCGTCGCGGAAACGTCGGGCACGAGCACGACGCATGCGGACGAGACGAGCGTCGACGAGACCAGCACCGGCGACGTCGCGGCGGGTTGCCCGGGCACGAGCCTGCTGGCCAACCCCAGCGATCCCTCGCAGCGCGGACCGTGGCCGGTGGGCGTGCGCACCACGACGATCGACGATCTCACCGTCGAGGTCTGGTATCCCGCGACGCCGGGCAGCGATGCCGGAGGAGCGCCCGTCGTCTACGACATCCGCCTCGCGATTCCGGAATCGGAGCGCATGAAGATCTCCGACGCGGACAATCCCTGGCAGACGTGCGCGTGCACGCGCGACCTGCCGATCGACGACGCCCACGGTCCGTATCCGGTGATCGTCTTCGTGCACGGCACTGCGAGCTTTCGAACGCAGTCGCTGCCGCAGATGGTGCACTGGGCCTCGCGCGGCTTCGTGGTGATCGCCGCGGATCATCCGGGGCTGTGGCTCGCCGATCTACTCGGGAGCGTCTGCGGCGGGCCGATGGTGAGTCAGGATCTCGGCGGCGACATCACTGCGATGCTCGCGGCAGTGCGCGGCGAAGCGCCCGGTCTCGCGGATTTCACTGCGGTGATCGACGCCGCGCGCATCGGCATGGCCGGACACAGTGCCGGCGGTGGTGCGGTCGCGCCCTTCGGCGACGATGCCCAGGTGATCGTTCCACTCGCATCGGGCGGCGTGATGCCGGGCGAGGCGCTCGCATCCGTCTTGGTGATGGGTGGCACCGACGACAGCGTGGTCGCCTACGCGCAGCAGCAACAGGGCTTCGCGAGCTCGCCGGCGCCGAAACGATTCGTGGGCATCGCGGGCGCAGGGCACCTCAGCTTCTCCGAGATCTGCTCGCTCTCGAATGCCGCGGGCGACGACCTGCTCGAGATCGCGGTCGCGGCCGGCGTGTGTGGTGCACAGCTCGCCGGCGTGCTCTTCCAGTGCAGCGACGAGCTCATCGCCGATGCCGATGCGTGGTCGATCATCGACTACGCGACCACTGCGGCCTTCGAGGAGACGCTGCAGTGCGCAGCGATCGGCAGCGCGTTCGACGAGCTCGCGGGTCGCCCCGGGGTCGCCGAGCTGTTGCAAGAGTGAGCGCGATCGGATGCAAGTGAAGCTCGGGTGAGCTCCCACCGTCCATAGCAACCTCGTGCAAAAGCGCAGCGCCTTCCAGGAGATGACCGATGGGCCACTTTCCGCGATGGCGCTGGTCGGCGGCCTCTTGGCGATCGGTTGGGGCGTCGCGACGATACCGGACTCGATCGCGCGCATGCGGGCGGGTCAGCTGGCCGACGGCGTCGTGACCGAAGATCTCGGCCACAACCGGATGTGGATTCAGTTCACCACCGCCGACGGCCTGGACTACGGCATGCGCGGCTACGTGAAGGACGGCAAGGTCGGCGATCACGTCGAAGTCGTCTATCGCAGCGATCGCGCGACGCCCGAGCCCGTGCTCAACGATCCGTTCCACCTCTATCCCGGGCAGACGTATGGGTTCGGCATCGGTACGCCGATCTTCGTGATGGGATTGCTGGGCTTCATCGCGGCGAATCGTCGCGACCGCGCCGAGGCGGCGCTGCGCCAGCGCGTCAGCCGAGCTGCTCACGTATGAGCGCCGCGAGCTCGCGACGACTGGTCGCTTCCACGGCGTGGCCGGCTTGTTCGAGCGCGCGCGCGTAGAGCTCCTGCACCGCAGCGTTGGTGGAAGCTTGCTCCGCAGCGCGTGCGAGCAACGTGACGGCGGCTTGGCCGCGGCCGTCCGCGACCAGCTGCTGCGCGCGCGACTGCAGATCCGCGAGCCGAGTGATCGCGCGTACCCGTCCTTCGTGGCCCGCTTCGAGGTGGCGGATCATCAGCGCGCTGCAGATGCTGTGACCGAGCACGCGTGCGCTCACCGGACCGAGCCACGCGCGCACGAGCGGGTCGTACCCGCGGCTCGCGATCACCAGGAGTCCTGCGTCATCGGCCGCGTCGACGATCCGCTGGGCGGGATCTCCGGAGGTCACGGTCAGCGACACGTTCAACCCCTCGAGGTCGTAGCCCGCCAGCAGTGCTTCGATCTGCTTGCGCGCCGTGGGCTCGTCCTTCGCGAGTCGAGCGTTCGAGGAGTCGTCGCTGACGACGGCGATCAGCGACAACGACATCTGGAAGAGCCGCGCCATGCGGAGCGCGGCTTCGAGGCCGACCTCCGATTGGGGGGTGAGGTCCACCGGGCACAGCAACCGCCGTCCAATCGGCGAGGTGCCACGCATCACCCACACCGGCACCGACGATTGTCGAACGACCGCTTCGGCCACCGAGCCGAACACCCAACGTCGAACGGTGGCGGGCCGGCCCCCGCCGATGACGATGAGCTGGGCGTCGATGCGCGGCGCGGTGTCGATCACGACCTCGGCGGGATGCCCGACCGCGACCGTGACGTCTTGCAGCACGAGCCCGGCGTCGCGGATGATCGCGAGGTAGATCTCGAGCTCGCTGCGCGCTTCGGCGATGCGCGTGTCGACGTGATCACCATCGAGGCGACGGCGCGGGATCGCATGCACGACGACGATCGGCGCACCGAGAGCACGGGCGATCTCCGCGGCTGCGCCGACGAGCTCGAGCGTCTCGTGATCCAAGGGGAGCGCGAGGAGGATCGGGCGTGCGACCATGGGTCACGAGTATCGCCGCCCGCGATGGTCCGCGGGCAACTACCGCATCGCGCGTGGGTCAGTTCGCGCCACTATTCGACCACCGCGCGTCGATAGGCGAGCGTCGCGTCGACGACGTGGACGTGCAAGGCTTGCGCGGTCGCGTCGCCGGTGATCCAGGCGGCCTCGCCACCGATCGCGAAGGCATCGTCGCCGCGATGCAGGTGCGAATCGGTGAGCATCGCCGGCGCGACCAACGTCTCGCCCGCCGCGTCGATGATCATGCCCCAGGTGCCCGCGAAGGCGTTGCCCGCGTCCCAGCGCTCCCACAGCACGACGTAGCTGTCGTCGTCGAGCTTCACGAGCTTGGGGCGCTCGGCGTGCGTCTGTCCGCCGCTCTCGGCTTGGTAGTCGGTGATCCAACGCAGCCGGTTGTCGCGCGGTTGCCCGCTCGACGTCACGCTCTGCACGTCGGGCAACGCGGGATC
>DASZPU010001159.1:0-1712 GCA_035550195.1 Nannocystaceae bacterium | reverse complement strand
GGTGAGCCCGCGACTTCCGCGAGATCGCCGGCCGCGTCGACATCGTAGACATCGAGCGCGTTGGGCCAGCTCGCCACGAAGAGGCGATTCGTGGCGAGATCGAGGGTGGTACCGAGCGTGCTCGCGAAGCTCGCGACGCTGCCGATGCTCGTGAGCGCGCCGTCGTCGGCGATGGCGAAGCGCGACACGCTGTCGTCGAACGTGGTCGCGAACAGGTAGCCGTCGCTGCACGCGAGCCCGACGACGCTGGCGAGCGCGAACGGGCTGCCCGCGATCGCGGTGAGCGAGCCGTTCGCTTCGACGAAGAAGCCCGAGATGCTCCCGCTGGCCGAGTTCGCGGCGTACAGATACGCTCCGCAGCTGACGATCGCATCGGGATGATGGTTGAAGTTGCTGTTGCCACCGGTCGGAAACGGTGAGCCCGGGATCTCGGTGAGCAGGCCGTCGGCATCGACCGAGTACGCGCTGATCGAATTGGGCACCGTGTCGTTCGCGACGTAGGTGAACTGCGAGTTGCCGGGGCTGCACGAGGCGTAGGTGAGCCCGGTGCAGCTCGCGTTGCAGCCCAGCTGACCGCCGGCGAATCCGTGCGCCGCACAGCTGTCACCGGCGAACGCGGTGCCGTCGCATGCCTCGGTGCCTTCGATCGTGTCGTTGCCGCAGAGCTGCGTGAGACAGCCCGAGACGTCGTAGTCGTCGCAGCTGTCGGTGCATGCGAGCTCGCCCCCGAGCGGGAAGCCTTCGGAGACACAATCGGCGCCCGCGAGATCGCTACCGTCGCAGAACTCGCCGGGATCGATCGTGTTGTTGAGACAGATGTAGATGATGCAGTCGAAGGTGTCGTAGACGCAGCCGGAGTTGCACGCGAGCGTGCCGGCGTCGAAGCCGATGCTCGTGCAGTCGGCACCGTTCAGATCGGCGCCGTCGCACTGCTCGCTGCCGTCGACCATGTCGTTGCCGCACAGATCGACGCCGGTGGACGACGATTCGCTCGAGCCGCTCTCGCTCGATCCGCTGCTCGATTCGCTCGAGCCCTGCGTGACGTCGGTGGACGACGACTCCTCGGTGGAGCCGCTCGACGTGTCGGCCGCGGTCGTCGACGTCGTCGCGCTCGTGGTCGTCGCGTTCGTGGTCTGCGTGACCGTCGAAGCATCGCCGCTCGAGCTGCTGCTCGATTCCGACGCGGCCGAGGTGTCGTCACCGGGGCAGCCCGCGACGAGAAGGGTGGGCACGAGCGAAATTCGAGCGTAGGTGCGCAGCGTCATGGGGCTAGGCCGTGGATGGCCGACCCTACACGCATGCTTCGGTCGCGTCGTGGGAACCTGTGGCCCCTTCGTTCCCACGTGTTGGGCCTCCAAATGCGGACCTTCCTCGCAGCGATCTCGTTGGTGCTCGGTGCATGTGGCTCGGCCGGGTCGACCGGAACCGACGGCGACAGCGGGGACGGCAGCACCGACACCAGCTCGACCGGCGCGTCGTCGACGACGAGCGCGACGACGACGAGCGCGACTTCGGTCACGAGCTCCGCCGAAGCGAGCACCGGTGCGGTCGAGGGCTCGTCGAGCGAAGGCGGCGAGGAATCGAGCTCGACCACGGACGACGGACCGCCGCCCGCGCCGTGCGACGTCGAGATGCCGCTGCCGCCCGGCGACTACGATCGCATGCTCGAGCACGGCGGCGTGATGCGGCGCTACTACCTGCACGTCTCGCAA
>DASZPU010001158.1:0-13354 GCA_035550195.1 Nannocystaceae bacterium | reverse complement strand
GCGCTCAATCCCGGGTTCGCGCGCGGCGAAGTGGAGCTCGCACCGGACGGCGACGCCGAGCTGCCCCGCGAGTGGACCGCGGGCTTTCGGGTCGCCGCCTGCGAGCGCTGCGGCGGCCTGCTCAAGCCCGACGTCGTCTTCTTCGGCGAATCGGTGCCGGCGACGACCGTCGCGCGCGCGTATGCGTTGGTCGACGACAGCGATGCGCTGCTCGTGATCGGCAGCTCGCTCGCGGTCTTCTCCGGATATCGCTTCGTGCGACGCGCCCACGATCGCGAGCTACCGATCGCGATCGTGAACCTCGGGGAGACGCGCGGCGATCCCTACGCGACGCTGCGCGTCGACGCGCGCGCGGGCGAGATCGTGCCCGCGCTCGCGTCGGCGCTCGGTCAGAGCGGCTGACCCTTCTTCTCGTCGCACTCGGCCTGGGTGAGCAACAGCCACCCCTTGCCCGAGCACTCGTTCTGCCCGGCACACGCGTGGCCCTTGCTGCCCGCGGCGACGCGACCATCGGGCACGTCGCACGCGCCCTGACCCGAGCACGAGTTGATGCCGAAGCACTTGATCTTCGCGCTCGCCTGCTTGTCGTCGCCGCCGCTCTTCGCATCCCCGCCGGTGTCGCCGGCCTTCGCTGCGCCATCGTCGGGATTGGTGGTCGCGGTCTTCTCGTGGTGACACGCGCCGAGGAAGAGCGCCGCTGCTGCGAGCGCGACTTGGGTGGCCTTGTTGGTGTGCATCGCTGACCTCGTATGCCGGTTCACTCGCTCGGGTGACAACGCAGGCACCCGAAGCCGTTCGGGTTGTCCTTCGACATCACCTTCTCGTCGAGCAGCGCAGCCATCTGCGGCGTCACCACGTCGACCATGAATTTCGTCATCTTCTCGTCGTACTCCTTGGCACCCTTCACCGGATCGGTCGGGTTCAAGGGGTAGATGCCGTCGTTGGGCATCTTGAACTTCTTCTCGTTCATGTCCTTGCCATGGCAGGTCTGGCACTTGAACTGCGCGAAGCCGGTCGCGTCGTGGTCCTGGAAGACCTTCTTCATCTTCGGCAGCACCTCGATGCCCATCCACTCCTGGCGCTGCTTGAAGGTCTTCTGCGCCCATGCAACGCCGGGTGCGCCCGGCTCGGTGGTCGCACCACCTTCGGCGCCGCCTTCCGCCGCGCCGCCTTCGGCCGCGCCACCTTCGGCGCCCGCAGTATCGGCCGCCGTCGCCGCGCCGCCTTCCGCTCCACCACCGCTCGCGCTGTCGCCCGGCGGAGGTGTGGTCTCCGTGGGCTTCTCGCACGCTCCGAAGGTGAATCCGACGATCCCGATGAGCACGAAGAGCTTTCGCATGATGGCAATCCCGACGAGGTTGGTGGCTGCCGACGGGTCAACACCGCCAGCCGTGGGGTTGTCACGCATCGGCCGAAGTTTCGCAAGATGGCTGCTAGCCTTGCGGGCGATGGCGCGCAGCCACCTCGGCCACGGCGTCGGTCTGCGGGTGCCCCACTTCGATCGCGCGCTCGCCCACGGCCTCGACGTCGATCTCGTGGAGGCCACCAGCGAGAACTTCTTCGCGGGCGGCGGGCGGCCGGCCGCAGTGCTCGAGCGACTGCGTCGCGACCTGCCGATCGTGCTGCACGGTGTCTCGCTCGCGATCGGCTCGGTCGATCCGCTGCGCGACGACTACCTCGATCGACTCGACGCGCTGGCCAAGCGCATCGAGCCCGCGTGGCTCGGCGATCATCTGTGCTGGGGTGCGCACGGAGGCCGGCACGCGCACGATCTGCTGCCGCTACCGTACACGGAGGAAGCGCTCGCGCACGTCGTCGAGCGCATCGGTCGCGTGCAGGATCGTCTCGGTCGGCGGCTCGTGCTCGAGAACGTGTCGAGCTACGTGGGCTATCGCGCGAGCGCAATGCCCGAGCACGAGTTCCTCGCGGAAGTGTGCACGCGCGCCGATGCGTGGATCCTGCTCGACGTCAACAATGTCGTCGTGAGCGCGAAGAACTTCGGCTTCGATCCGCGCACGTACGTCGACGCGCTGCCGAGCGAGCGCATCGTGCAGCTGCACCTCGCGAACCACACCGACCGCGGGCACTACAAGCTCGACTCGCACGAAGGTGCGGTGCCCGAAGAGGTATGGTTGCTGTTCGAGCACGTCGTGCGCACGCACGGTGCGATCACGACGATCGTCGAGTGGGACGAGGGCGTGCCGAGCTGGGAGACGCTGCGCGAGCAGAGCCGCATCGCGGCGCGGCGCGAACGCGAGGCGCTCGCATGAGCACGTTGGCCGAGCAGCAGGCGCTGTTCTGGCGCGCGATCACGTGGCCCACCGGCGTCGCCGATTTCCTGCGCCACGCCGACGACGCGACGCGGGCCGCGTTCGCGGCGACGTTCGACGAGACCGCGACCTTCGCTCGCAGCGATCGCGTAGGCGTCTACGCGGATGCGTACTTCTTCCGCCTGCTCGGGGTGCTGCGCGATCACTTCGGGCTGGTCGCGTGGCTGTGCGGCGCGGCGCGCTTCAACGACCTGGTGACCGACTACGTGCTCGCGCATCCGTCGATCGATCCCGACGTGCGCCGCTACGGCGAGCGCTTCCCCGCGTTCGTCGCGGCGCATGCCGAAGTGGAGCGCATCCCCGGCCTCGCGGAGATCGCCGCGATCGAGTGGGCGATGGTGCACGCGCTCGACTGCGTGCAGTCGCCTCCGCTCGCCGCGAGCACTGTGCAAGCGGTGCCGCCCGAGCAGTGGGTCGAGCTGCGGCTGCGCGCGGTGCAGAGCGTTGCGCTGCTGCCCACTCGCCTTCCCTTCGCCGAGCTCTGGCAGCGCCACGATCGCGAGCCGTCACCGAGCGAAGCGCCTGCGCTCGTGCTGCCCCATCACGTGCTCGTGTGGCGGCACGATCTCGCGCCGATGCACCGCGTACCCGACCCGGCCGAGTCCGCCGCGCTCGCGCGCATGATCGCAGGGACGACCTTCGGCGAGCTGTGCAGCGATCACGACGCCGTCACCCTCGTGGGATGGTTTTCGCGCTGGCTCGACGACGGCGTGCTAGCGTCAGGCGATGCGACATGAAGTAGTGGTGTTTCTGGTGGCGATGCTCGGCTGCGGCGCGCAGGTACCGACATCGGACGATTCGTCCTCCTCGTCGGGTGCGTGCAACGATGGCACCTGCACGGAGGCGTGCCCGAGCGGCGTGTGCAGCGAAACCTCGCTCGATGCGACCTCCGTCACTACCCCTGGTACGAGCCCCGGTACCACGATGGGCACCGGGCCCGGGACGAGCATGGGCACGAGCCTCGACACGAGCGTCGACGCCAGCGACACGCTGACGACGACGACGAGCGATCCCGACACCACCACGGGTGGCACGGGCGTGTGTCCGGGGCCGTCGGGCACGAGCGCCGAAGACGAACCGTGCGATGCGAACGGACAGTGCAGCTCGGGCGTGTGCTTGTTGTTCAGCGATGCACCGCTCGACGCCGATGCGGTGTGCGGCGCAACGCCGCCCGGTGACGGGAGCTCGTGCGCGACGCGGGTCACTGGCACGGTCTTCGATCTCGGCACGCGCGCACCGATCGTGGGTGCGGACGTGCGCGTCGCCGGAGCACTCAATGCGATCACGAATCCTGCGGGTGCAATGGCGCTCGCGTCCGCGGTGTCCGATGGTGACGGCCGCATCGACGCGACCACCGACGCGCCGCTGAACCAGGCGATCGCGGTCATGGCGATCGTCGAAGGCGATGGTGGCACGCTCACGATCACCGGCATCGCGCCGCCCATCGAGGGCAACACCTACGCGCCCGGCGTCGCGGTGCACGATCTGTGGCTCGCACCGAGCGATCGCGTCGGCGCGTGGTCGGATGCACTCGCGGACGATCCGGAGATCCCCGGAGCATCGCTGCCACTCGGTCTCGCCGGCGGCGTGATCGGCCTCGTGCGCGACGCGGATGGTGATCCGATCGCGGGCGCGACGGTGCAACCCGACAACGGCGACAGCGCAGCGATCATCCGCTACGTGCAACCCGACGACACGCTGACCACCGACGCGACCGGCAGCGAAGGCCTGTTCGTCGTGATCGATGCGGGCGCGACCGGCGAGGATTTCAGCGCGAGCACCGGTGCGACCGGCACGGCCGGCTCCGCGAACGGTGCCCTCTTCACGCTGATCCTCACCTCGCCCTGAGCGGGGAACGCTTCGGCGGGGTGCGGCTTGCTCGCGCGCGTTCGCTGGGCGCGTCGCGCTCGCTCAGGTCGCGCGGAGGATCTCGTCGGCGCCGAGCTCGAGCAGCGCTTCGGCGAGCGTCGTGCCGAGCACGGCGGCGTCGCTGCGCGGGCCCTGCTTCGTCGCCTCGTAGTACGGGCGACCGCCTTTGCCGACGACGATGCCGGTGACCGACAGCGCGTCGCCGTCGAGCGTCGCGAAGCAGCCCACCGGCACCGTGCAGCCGGCTTGCAAGCGCGACAAGAAGGCCCGCTCCGCGCGCGCGCGCACCGAGGTGTCTTCGTGATCCAATGCGCCGAGCAGCTCCCGGGCGCGCGCATCGTCGGCGCGGCACTGCAGCGCGAGGATGCCCTGTGTCGGCGAGGGACAGAACCGCGCGGGGTCGATGATCTGCGTGATGCGATCGGCGAGCCCGAGGCGCTTGAGGCCCGCGGCCGCGAGGATCACCGCATCGAGCTCGCCACTCTCCACCTTGCGCAAGCGCGTCGGCACGTTGCCGCGCAGCGGTCGGAGATCGATCGCCGCGTTCTCGCGGATCGCCAGCGCGCCGCGGCGCAAGCTGCCCGTGCCCACGCGCGTGCCCGCGGCGAGCTCCGCGAGCCCGACACCCGGCGGACCGCACAACGCATCGCGCGGATCCTCGCGCTCCGGCGTCGCCGCGATCACGAGCTCGTCGGGCAGCTCGGCCGGCAGATCCTTCATGCTGTGCACCGCGATCGCAGCGGTGCGATCGATCAGCTTCGCCTCGATCGCCTTAACGAAGAGTCCCTTGCCACCGATCTCGTGCAGCGGACGATCCTGGATCTCGTCGCCCTGCGTCTTCACGATCACGAGCTCGATCGCGAGCCCCGGATGCGCGCGCTGCAGCTCGCGCTCGACGTAGTGGGCCTGCCAGAGCGCGAGCTCCGATCCGCGGGTGGCGATGCGCAAGGTCTCGGTCATCGGCCGCTCCTGGATCGCACGAGCACGCGGCTTCGACAATCAGGGCCGTCCGCGCCCACCGCGCCCAGGTAATGATCCGGCGCGCCGTGGCTCTTCGCCGAGCAGAGACACGCGCATGGACGCATCGACCTTTCGCGACGCCGTCTTCCAGGTCCATCGGCAGGGACGCGAGCGCGGGCACTACTTCCTCGTCGCCGAGGACGCCCGCTTCGGCGACCGCACGATCACCGTCGGTGGTCGTCGGCTGCTGTCGTTCGGCAGCTGCTCCTACCTCGGCCTCGAGTTCGACGATCGCCTGCTCGACGGCGCCGTCGATGCGTACCGCCGCTATCGCTCGCAGACGTCGTACAGCCGCGGCTATCTCTCGTGCCCGCTCTACTCGCAGCTCGAAGAGGAGCTGCTGCCGGCGATCTTCGGCGTGCCGCGGGTGCTGCTGTTGCCCAGCACGAGCGCGGCGCACCACGTCGCGATGCCCGCGCTCATCGACGAGCGCGATGCGGTCGTGATCGATCACCAGGCCCATCGCTCGGTCGACGACGCGGTCACGCTGCAGTGCGCGCGCAGCAACGCGACGAAGATCGTCATCCGCCACGGCGAGCTCGACCAGGCCGTCGAGACGGTGAGCCGTCTCGCGCGGCTGCATCGCCAGGTCTGGTTCGTGTGCGACGGCATCTACTCGATGTACGGCGACTACCTGCCGGAGAGCTTCCTGCGCACGCTGCTCGCCCAGTCGCCCAACGTGCGGCTGTATGTCGACGACGCGCACGGGATGAGCTGGGCGGGCACGCATGGCTGCGGTCACCTCGCTGCGCGGCTGCCGATCGACGAGCGCGTCGTGCTCGTCACGTCGCTCGCGAAGGCGTTCGCGACCGGCGGTGGCGTCATCGTCACGCGCGATCCGGCGGTGATCGAGCTCGCGCGGTTGGTCGGCGGACCGTACTCGTTCTCGGGTCCGCTGCGCCCCGGCGATCTCGGTGCGAGCGTCGCATCGGCGCAGATCCATCTGTCGAACGAGCTGCCCGCGTTGCAGGCGAAGCTGCACGCGCGCGTGGAGCAGGCCAACCGTCTGTGCCGCGAGCTCGCGATCCCGCTCATCGTCGAGAACGAAGCGCCGATCTTCTTCATCGCGCTCGGACGCGCGGAGGCCGTGTTCACGATGGCCGAGCGCCTGCGCGACGACGGCTTCCACGTCAACGTCTCGGGCTTCCCCGCGGTGCCGGCGAGCCGCGGCGGCCTGCGGGTCGCGATCAATGCGAACCATGCCCCGGACGAGATCGCTGCGCTGTTCACTGCGATCGCGCGGCACTTGCCGGGCGTGCTCTCGAAGTCCGGGGTCACGCGCGCCGAGGTCGACGCGCAGTTCGAAGAAGCGTTGCCGGCGTTCTTGCGGACGCGCCGCGACGACGTCGTGCAGCGTGACGCGCTCGCGTGCGTGCCGGAGGTCGGCGCGGCCGCCTACCAGACCGACTTCACCGTCGACGTCGTCACCAGCATTCGCGAGGTGGACGCCGTCGCATGGGACGCGATGCTCGGCCAACACGCGTACATCGACGCCGCGTCGATGCGCGCGGTCGAGTCCGTGTTCGACCCGCGCGTGCAGCAGCGCCCCGAGTACCAGTGGGCGTATCGCTACATGTTCGTGCGCGACCGACAGGGCGAGGTCGCGGCCGCGGCTCCGCTGACCACCAGCCTCATGAAGGACGACGCGTTCATGAGCGCCGACGTGAGCGTCGCGTTGGAGGCCGCACGTGCGCGCGATCCGTATCTGTTCACGTCGCGCGCGATCACGACGGGCACGATGGTGTCGGAGGGCCTGCACATCTACCTGCGACCCGGGCCGAACCGCGACGCGGCGCTGGTGCGCTTGCTCGAGGCCGGCGTGGCCGAGATGAAGGCGCAGGGCTGCCGCACGCTGGTCTACCGCGACTTCCCCGATCCGCGCGAGCTCGCGCCGGTGTTCACCGCGCAGGGCTTCGTGCCGATGCGCTTGCTCGACGATCACGTCGTCGAGCTCGGCGAGTGGCGCGGCGCGGACGACTTCATCGCGCAGCTCGCGACGGCGGGCAAGCGCCGCCACGTTCGGATGCTCGAGGAGCAGGCGTCGCTGTTCCGGTGCGAGATCTGGGATGCGTCCAACGCTGCGAGCGACGACGACGTCGCGCATCTGCATCGCCTCTACCTCGAGATCGCGCGCAAGAACCTGCGCATCAACATCTTCCCGCTGCCGCTCGAGATCGTGCGCGCTCACCTGGCGTCGGGCTCCTGGGAGCTCGTCGTGTTGTGGTCGAACGAGCCTGGTCGCGCGCTCCCGGTCGCATTCGGAGCCTCGCGCCGCATCGGCGCCGACCATCGCTGGCTGTATTGCGGCGTCGACTACACCGGCTTCGACAAGGACGAGGTGAGCCCGTACCGCCAGCTGCTGTGGCAGATCGTCAAGCGCGCGGGTGAGCTCGGCTGCCAGCGGGTCCACCTCGGCATGGGCTCGGATCGCGAGAAGGAGAAGTTCGGGTCCGTGCGCGTGCCGACGTACGCGTTCGTGCGCAGCGAGGACGACTATCGCGCCGCGGAGCTGCAGGCGTTCGTCGAGCGGCTCGCACAGGCTCGCACGCCACGCGTCACGGCGCGTGCACTGCCCTAGCGGAGCGCGATGCGGGATCGCGACGACACCATCGTGATCGTGGGCGCGGGGCTCTCGGGCCTCGCCGCCGCGCTCGCGCTCGCGCAAGCGGGACGACACGTCCGCGTCGTCGATCGCTGCCGCCGGCCGGGTGGTCGGTGCGGCGCGTTCGAGCTCGACGGCTATCCGTTCACGATCGCGTGCAACGACTTCGGCGCGCGCATCGAACGTGATCTCGCGAGCGTCGGCGTGCGCGACGTTCGCTTCGTGCCGAGCACGAACGTGATCGATCTCTGCGACCGCGCGCCCTACGTCTTGCCGCCGAGCCCCCGCACGGCGCTGAGGTTGCTGCGCCACGCACCGTCGATCGTGGGGATGGTGCGGCGCATCCAGAAAGGCGGACGCAAGCCGCTCGGCGAGCTGTTTCCGAGCGAACGCGATCGCGACGGCCTCGGCTTCCGGCTCGTGGCCCTGCTCGCGTACGCGCTCGGCACCCCTCCGCTCGCGCTGCGTGCCGATCTGCTGCGCGCGGACTTCTCGAAGCAACACGACTACGGGCACGACAAGATGGTGGTGCCGGTCGGCGGCCCGCAAGCGATCACCGATGCCATGGTCGCGCGACTGCACGCGCTCGGCGGTGAGCTGCAGCTCGCCACCGACGTGACCGATGTGCGACGCAATGGTCGCGGTTTCGTCGTGGAGACGAGCAACGGTCCCACGCACGCGCGCACGGTGATCCGCATGCTCGACGGCGGCCGCGGCCGCGCAGGGCTCGAGGTCGCGCAGCTGCTCTTCGTGCTGCCGCGCGCGTTCGCGTTCGTCGCCGCGCGCACGCTCATCGTGAGCCCGCCACGACCCGAGGCATGGATCGCCGAGCTGGACGACGGACGCTGGCCCGCGACCTGGGGCTTCCACGTCTTCGCGGACCGCGAGCTCCACGACGCGCGCACCCTCACCGGCTACGTGCTCGCGCCGCGCGGCGTCCGTCGGTTCGACGACGCGACGCGTGCGGGCGTGCTCGCGACGATCGAACGCGGCATCGAGCGTCATCTGCCCGGCTTCGCAGGTGCGCTGCGCTACCGCCGATTGCTCGACCCCGCGGAGTTCGAGGCGTTGCACGGGGTGAGCCCGTCGCTGTCGCACGAGATTCCGACCGCCAACTCCGACGCGTCGCCGATCGCGAGCGACGAGCCCGGGTTGCTGCACATCGGCAACGGCGTCGAACCACCGGGCGAGCACGCGAACGCAGCGATCGTGTCGGGCCTCTCGGCCGCGGCCCGGGTGCTCGCCGCCGATTGAACGCGCGCGCTCAGCCGCTCTTGGATCGCACGAGCACCGGAGCCTCGACCACCGCGTCGCTCGCCGCCGGTGCAGGCCCGCCCAGCTCGAACAACGCCGCGAGCGCCTCCGCGAGCGCGGCCTCGTCGAAGCCGGCCGCGCCCTTGCGCACGTTGGCCATCGGCCGATGCAAGAGCTTCTGCACCACACCGCGCGCGAGCTGCTCGACCGCCGCGCGCTGCTCGGGCGTGAGCGCGCCGAGCTTGCCGAGCATGCGCTCGAGCTCCTTGTCGACGACCTCGCGTCCGAACGACTGCAGCTCGCCGATGAGCGGGCCGATCGCACGCGTGCGCATCCACTGCCCGAACGCGGCCACCTCTTCGTCGACCAGCGCCGACGCGCGCTCGGCCTCGCCGTGCCGGCTGCGCAGGTTGTCGTGCACGATCTGCTGCAGATCGTCGACGTTGTAGAGGAACACCTGCGAGAGCCCGGTGACGTCGGGATCGACGTCGCGCGGCACCGCGATGTCGACCAAGAAGAGCGGTCGGCCGCGGCGGGGCTTGATCGTGGGCTTCAGCAGCGCGCGATCGATCACCGGCTTGGGCGAGCCCGTGCTCGCGATGACGATGTCGGCGCGCGCGAGCTGGGCCCCGAGCCGTTCCCACGGCTCGTGGTAGCCACCGACGCGCTCGGCCAACGCGAGCCCACGCGGTGCGGAGCGGTTCACCACCACGAGCTCGGCGACGCCGGCCGATCGCAGATAGGTCGCGGCCTGCTCGGCCATCTCGCCGGCACCGACCACGAGCGCGACGCAACCATCGAGCGGATCGAAGATCGTGCGCGCGAGATCGACGGCCACCGACGACACGTTCGCGCCGCCCTTGGCGATCTCCGTCTCGGTGCGCACGCGCTTCGCCGACTTGAACGCGAGGCTGAGACACCGATCGAGCACCGGCCCCACCGCACCGTGCTCGCGCGCGCGCTCGAACGCATCCTTCACCTGCCCGAGGATCTGCGGCTCGCCGACGACGAGGCTCTCGAGGCTCGCGGTGACGCGGAAGATGTGCCGCGCCGCATCACCGGCCGCGCGCACGAACGAGTGCTCGACCAGCTCGTTGCTCTGCACGCGCTGCAGCTCGGCGAGCGCCGGCAGCACGCGCTCGGGCGCGAAGCCCTTGCTCGCGACGCCGTACACCTCGACGCGATTGCAGGTCGACACCACCATCAGCTCGGCGAAGCCGGCCTGCTCGCGCAGCCCCGCGAGCACGCGCGCATGATCGTCGGTGGCGATCGCGAGCTGCTCGCGCAGCTCCACGGGGGCGCTCTTGTGGTTGAGCCCCACCGCGTAGAGCTCGGCGCTCACCCGCGCACCCCGTACCAGACCACGATGAGCACCACCGCACCGAACGCCATGATGGTGAGCCACGCCGACGTGCGCCCACGCGAGCCCCAGGCGATGCGCATGACCAAGAGCGCGACCGAAGCGATCCATGCGATCGCCGCGGCGGCGATCTCGAACGCACGCGCCGCGAGCACGTGCGTGCCGCCGGCTTGCAGCACCCAGAGCACGCCGGTGACGATCGCGAGCGTGAACACCGGCGTCACCAAGAGCACGAGGCGGTGGTGCAGCCGATCGAGCCCGGTCAGCGACATCGCTCCGGATGCCGGCCGGAACTGCTTGTTGCGCAAGCGTCGCTCGGTGACGAGGTACATGCCCGCGACCGCGGCCGCGAGCGTGAAGCCGGCGAGCCCCGCCGACGCGAAGGCCACGTGCGCGCTGGGGATGCCGCTGCCGCTGGGGATCGCGGTGCCACCGACGCTCGAGAACGCGACGCCGAGCGCGAGCCCGAGCAATCCCACCGGAGCGATCACGGCTCCGATCGGATCGAGCCTGCGTCCGCGCGACAGTCCGAGGTAGCCGAGCGCAGTGACGAGCGCGGCGAAGTTCGCCGCGAGGAAGATGTTCTTCAGCGGATGATCGCCGTCGGTGCACTGCAAGCCGATGAGCAGCGTGTGCAGCACGGCCCCCACCGCGAGCAGCGGTCGACCGCGCTTGCGCATCGGCATCGCCGACATCGACTGGCTCGCTTCACCCATCTCGGCACCATAGGCGTAGGTCGCCGCGCCATAGGCGAGCGCCGCACCGATGAAGAGCAGAAGGATCACCGCGAGCAATTGTGCACGATCGAACGCGCGGCGGCAGCCTCGCTGCGTCGAAGCGGCCGCAGCGCTGCGTCAGCCGCCGTGCGCGAGCGCTTGCAGCGTGCCGATGAGGCGGCTCCACGCGCCGGCATCGAACATCGCCTCGACGCCACCTTCGCCGACCGGAATCGCGAGGTAGCCGGGACGCACGGAGTACGCGTGCTCACCGAGCACGACCGATGCGTCGTAGAGCTCGCCGCCCATCTGCGCGAGCTCTTGGGTCGAGCGCACGGTGCCGACCAAGCCGTAGGGATCGGCATCCTTGCCGTCGATGCGCTCGACGTGGACGGCGGGGTTCAAGTACAGCGAGATCGCGCCGGCTTCGGCGGGCAACCGCAAGAGGTCGCCTTCGAGCCGCGTGCGGCCCGCGCCGAGCCACGCATCCACCATGGCCTGTGAAACGTAGATGCGCGGCATGACGTTGGATCGCGAGTGAGGCCCCGGGACGTGGCCTCGCGCGGACCGACCCGGTCCGGCCACGTGAAGATAGTCCCGCTCGCAGCGCCCCGTCCACACCTTGCACGTCCGACGGGATCGCCGCATGCTGCCCGCCGCCTGACGCCAGTCGTCGGCGCTTCGAAGGGAAACGAACGATGTCCGAATCGATCAGCCACGTCACCGACTCGAGCTTCAAGGCCGACGTGCTGGACTCGCCTGCGCCTGTGCTCGTCGACTTCTGGGCGGTGTGGTGCGGCCCCTGCCGCGCGATCGCGCCGCACCTCGAGTCGCTCGCCGGAGAGCTCGGCGAGAAGGTTCGCATCGTGAAGGTGAACGTCGACGAGAACCAGCAGACCGCGATGAACTATCAGATCCGATCGATCCCCACCCTGCTCATGTTCAAGGGCGGCAAGGTCGTGGATCAGATGGTCGGCAACCCCGGCAGCAAAGCCAAGCTCGCCGAGTTCATCAACCGCCACGTGTAATCGCGGCTAGAACTTGAACCCCAAGCCGAAGCCGGCGCCACCCTTCGTGAAGGTGGGGCCGGCTTTGATCGTCTTGCTGATCGCGCGCAGGCCCTTCTCTTCGCGGATGTAGTTCTTCGCGTCGGTGCGGTCCTGGAAGATGATGATGCCGAGCACGCCGAGCAACACCGCGGACGTGCCGAGCAGCGCGTCGCCGATGATCGCTCGCTTGCGCATGATCGATCCGGTGCGGCTCACCTCGGTGGCGAGCGCGTCGTACGACTGATCGCCGTTGGTGGCGTACATCGGATCTCGGCGGGGATCGCCGCCCACCGCCGCGACGTAGTCGTCGACCGCGCCCGACGCATCCTTGTACGGACCGCGGGCCACGAGCGCGAGCGAGTAGAACGCGATGGTGCCGGCCGCAGCGCCGAGCGTGAGGCCGAGGGCCACCCACGCGCGCGGCTGCCAGTAGCCGAAGAACTTGCCACGGCTGCAGCGCGGACGGAGATCCTTGCGGTCTTCCTTCGACTTGCGCTTGACCCGCTTCTCGCCCTTCTTGAGGCAGAACTCGTCGAAGTCTTCCTTGAGATCGACCGGGATGTTCGAGGTGTCGATCACCTGGTTCTGCGCCGCGGCCTTCGCGGCCGCGTCCTCGGCGTCCTTGAGCTCCTTCTCTTCCGCCGCGATCTCCTCGGGCGTCTTGTCGGGCTCGTCGAGCGCTTCGATGATCTTCTTCTCGTCGTCGGTGATCGGAGCGGGCGGCGTGAAGTGCTCTTCGAGCGACGTCGCGATCGCCTGCGGCAGCACCACCGGCGCGATGAGATCGCCCTCGGTGTTCACCGCATCGAAGCGGCGCACGACGGTGGCCTTCGCGATGTCGTAGACGACGACCTCGGACATGTTGGGCGTGCCCGCGATGTAGCGGCCGTGCACGATGAAGTCGGCGGCGGTCTTCGGGTTGCTGTTGAGCCACTTGCCGATCGCGACCAGACACTCGTCGCTGCCGGGCTCGCCCTTGCACTTCACCTTCGCGCCGGCGCCCGCGAGATCGAGCGCGACCGACTTCACGGTGAAGGTCTTCTCTTCGAGCGCGCCTTGGATACCCGCGCGCAGATCGGTGGGCGACGTGCCGCCGAAGCGCAGCAGCGCGACCGTGCGACCGTTGGTGGCGGGCGCGGTGGCGGCCGGCTTCG
>DASZPU010001157.1:0-6355 GCA_035550195.1 Nannocystaceae bacterium | reverse complement strand
GCCGCGACCCACGGCCACACGCGGCGCGACTCGGAGGTCTGCGCTGCGATCGCCTGCCAGCTCGCGGCATGCCGCTCGGCGCTCGGCTGCTCGACCGTGCGGAACGCCGCCACGTAGAGCGCGAGATCGTCGTCGCCATCGATGACGTCGTGATCAGCGGACGGCATGGATCCGGATCCTTTCGTCCTTCGCACGGTGACGCGCGATCGCCTTCGCGACCAGCTCGCGGGCCGCACGCGCGCGTGCATAGGCGGTGTTGACGTTGACATCGACCATCGCCGCCGCCTCGGGGACGCTCATCCCTTCGACCGCGGTGAGCAGGAACATCATGCGCTTGTCCTCGTCCATCGCATCGAGCGCTTCGCGTACGACGGTGGCGCGCTCTTCGAGCAACGCACGCGACTCGGGATCGGGCTCGTCGGTCGCTGCACTCGGCGACTCGACCGCGACCAGCCTGCGCTCGCGCTGCTGCGCGTTGTCGCGTGCACGACCCGCGACCTTGCGCGTGATCCCGTAGAGCAGCGCTGGGATCGACCCGCTCATGTCGAGCTCGCGCTTGCGCCGATGGATCACCACGAAGACCTCCTGCACCACGTCGTCCAACATCGCGTCGCCCACCCCGAGTCGACGCGCTACGCGCCACACGAAGGCGTGGTGCTGCTCGTAGATCTGCTCGAGACTGGGCGCGCTGCCCAAACCGCGTGCTCCGTCCCCCAGAATGCACGAGCCCCCAGAAACCCGTGACGCGAAATCAGATCCGGACCCCGAGCCCGAGGCGGAATCGCCCGCCGACCGGTTCTACGCGGTGGATCACGCCGATTCCGGCGATCTCGAAGCGATAGCGCGCGAACGGCACGACCAGATCGGCCCCGAACAAGAGCGCGAGTCGGGGATGCACCACCCACATCGCGCGCGGACCGAGCACAGCGGCGGCCCACAGCACGCGCTCGGTCTTGGGCTCGGAGATGCCGAGGCCACGACCATGGATCGCACCGACCTCTGCACCTGCGCACAGCGGTAGCTCGAAGCGTCGACGACCGAGTCGTGCACACGCGCTCGCCGATCCCGCGCTGAGGCCGAGCTCGCCGCGCGCGTCGTCCGTGCGAGCGGTGCGGCGAAACCAATGCGATCCACCGAGCTCGAGTCGCAGCCGCGCCCACGTGATCGCGATCGTGCCGCCGACACCTCCACCGATCGTCTGCGGCAAGATGCCGAGCTGCGCACCCGCGTATGCTTCGATCGCACCGCACGGTCGCAGATCACCGCTGCGCAATCGCGAAGGCCCGACGTCGCAGCTGCGCTTCGCCGGCGTGACGACCGGCGGCGTGACGACGGCGGGCTCGACCTGCTTCGGTGGCGCGGGCTCCACCGGTGGCGGCGTGGGCTCGACCTTCGGCGGTGGCGGACGCGTCACCGCCGTCGGATCGATCGTCACCGCGATCATCAACGCCGCGGTCTCGGCGAGCACTTCGCAGCTCGGATCGTCGAGCACGCGATCGGTCGCCGAGCCGTCGCCGACCTCCATGTGCAGCCGCAAGCGATAGCCGCCCGGCTCCGCCGCGATCGCGCCGGAGGCCGACGGCAGCACTGCACCGGTCTCGTCGAGCCCGCGCGCCGCGTAGTGCTCGATCGTGCGGCGCACATGCGTGGCATCGGGGCACTCGGCCGGCGCATCCCAAGCGATCTCCGTCGCGGGCGAGGGCGCGAGCGCGGTCGCAAACGCCAACGACAACAGCATGGCGGTCAGCAGCGGTTGATTTCGGCGAGCGTCGCCGATCGCATCACGCACTTCGCATGCTCGGCGTACACGATGCGCCCGCGCAGCTGGATGCGATCGAGCTCGAGTTGCTGGCAGCGCTTGCCGATCGACTCGGCCATGCGCTCGCGCGTGCCTTCGGAGATCGCAGCATCACCGGCATCGCGCAGCGAGACCTCGACGACGTGCTCACACACGTGATCGGGCAACGGCGCGCGCACCCAACCCCACCATCCCGCGAAGAGCAGTCCCGTCAACGCGAGCAGCGACAGCGAGAGCACGCGCCACGCGGTGCGGCTCATCCCCCACCGTCGATGACTTTGAACGCGGCGCGCCGCTTCTGCACTTGATCGGCGTTGGTCTCGGGCGCAGGCGCGGCTTCTTCGGGGACCGCGGCTTCGGTGGACGGCGGCACACCTTCGGTCGCGACCGAGCGCAGGCTCGGCTTCGTCGGCGTGGTGGACGGTGGCGGACGCCCGTAGCGGCTGCGCTTCACCGACTCCGGCATGTTCTGATCGAGCACGATGCCGCGACCAGTGCTGCGATCGGCGACGACGTACACCGCACCGTAGGGGAACTTGCAGCGCGTCACGTAGCCGCCGAACGAGAGGTCGGCCGACAGCGCATCCTCGGTGAAGGTGAGGTCGAGCGGATAGCTGGGATCGAGGTCGATGATGAGTCGCTCACGCCACTGATCGCGGATGAAATCCGGACACGTGACGCCATCGAGCATGGCGTTGACGTGCAGTCGGGGACAGCGACCCGCCGCGTACAGCGACTCGATCACGCTCTGGACGGGGTGCACCACGTCTCGATCGCACCGACTATGGCACGGGTGCTCGCGCGGCGACAGCCCGCGTCCCGAGAGTGGCCGCTCTCATGCGGCCGGCCCGCCCGCGGCCTGTGCATGTGGCTAGGCGCGTCGTTGGGGCCGCGGCCCGCGCACGCGCCTGACGACGTTCGGAGATCTCCGCGTGCCGCACGTCGCGTCCTCAACTGAAGGCGCCCAGGCCGGTGAGCGCCCGGCCGATCGCGAGGGTGTGGACCTCGTGCGTGCCCTCGTAGGTGTAGACCGTCTCGAGGTTGCACACGTGCCGCATGATGTGGAACTCGCCCATGATGCCGTTGCCACCGAGGATCGATCGCGCGACGCGAGCGGACTCGAGTGCCATGCGCACGTTGTCGCGCTTGAGGATCGACACCTGCTCGGGTGAGAGCTTGCCGTTTTGCTTGATGCGCCCGAAGTGATAGGCGAGCAAGAGCGCCTTGCCGATGTCGTTGTGCAGCTCGACCAGCTTCTGCTGCGTGAGCTGGAACGATGCGATCGGGCGATCGAACTGCACGCGCTCCATCGCGTACTGACGCGCGCGCTCGTACACCGCCATCGCGGCTCCGATGACGCCCCAACCAATGCCGTAGCGCGCCTGCGTGAGACAGCCGAGCGGACCCTTCAGGCCGTGCACGCCGGGCAACAGGTTCTCCTTGGGCACGTGCACTTCGTCGAGCACGATCTCGCCGGTCATCGACGCGCGCATGCTGAGCTTGCCGTGCGTCTCGGGCGTGCTCACGCCCTTCATGCCGCGCTCGACCACGAAGCCGCGGATCACCGGCGTGTCGCTGCCGTGATCCAACGTCTTGGCCCACACGATCATCACGTCGGCGATCGGGCTGTTGGTGATCCAGAACTTCGCACCGTTGAGGACGTAGTCACCGCCCTTGCCCTGCTGCTTCGCATGCGTGCGCATCGATCCGGGATCGCTGCCGGCGTTGGGCTCGGTGAGCCCGAAGCAACCGACCAGCTCGCCCTTGGCCATGCCGGGCAGCCACTTCTGCCGCTGCGTCTCGTCGCCGTAGGAATAGATCGGCCACATCGCGAGCGAGGTCTGCACCGAGCAGAACGATCGGATGCCGCTGTCCTGGCGCTCCAGCTCGATCTGCGTGAGCCCGTACTCGACCGGGTTCATGCCCGCGCAGCCGTAGCCCTCGAACGGCGCGCCGAGCAGACCCATCTTCGCGAACTCGGGGATGAGCTCGCGCGGGAACGTGCCCTTCTCGTAGTGCTGCTCGATGATCGGCGCGATCAACCGCTCGCAGAACTCGCGCGTCGACGACCAGTACAGTCGCTCGGAGTCACTGAGCAGGTGGTCGATCGTGATCAGATACGGCGTGGCGTGGAGGGACACGGCCAACCATACCGATGACGATTCCGGCGAGCAACGCGACATCGCGCACGAGCGTGGGCCAGCCGACCGCGTCTGCCGCCGCCTGTTTACCGAAGCAACCGCACTGCAGATCGATGCCGCGATGGATCACGGAGGCGATGAGCGCGATGAACGAGACGGTGAGCACGCCGAGCACGAGGCCGCCGGCCTTCACGAAGCGCTCGCGCCCGCTGACCAGCGCGAGCGCGCCGGCCATCTCGATCATCGGCACGATCGCGGCGATGAAGTAGAGCGACCAGTCCGGGAACACCTGGTAGTTGCGGATGTCGTCGGCGAACCCGACGAGGTCGTCGATCTTCGGCACGGCCGCGACGACGAACACGACCGCGACCGTGACGCGGGCGCTCCACACGATGGCGAAGCGCAGCCACCAGCGCCAGTCAGCCACTTTGTAGGGCTCCTTCGACGGGACCCGACGCGCCGATCCACGCGCCCCAGCCACCTTCGAGCACGCGCACGCGATCGCAGCCGAGCGCATCGTCGAGCAAGCGACCGACGTACTCCGCATCGGATCCGTCGACGCGATCGCAGTACGTCACGATGTCGCGATCGACGGGCAGCGGCAACGACTGCGACGCGAGGATCGCCGCGACGTCCGCAGCGGGCAGCGAGATCGCACCCGGGATGTGACCTTCGTTGAAGTCGGCGTCCGATCGCGTGTCGACCACTACGACGCGATCGAGGCGCTCGCGCAGCTCGGGCACCGCGAGGCGCTCGAGCGCGGGCGTAGCGACGGGTAGATCGACCTCGTCCATGCCACACGCGACCGCAGCGGCGGGTTCCGGAGGAGGCGTCCACGGCACATCGAGCCGGATCGCGAGACTCGTCACGCCCGCCGCCGTGGCAGCGCACCCGAGCAGCACCGCATCTCGCACGATCGTGGTCCAGCGCATGGGTCGGATCGCGCCGGGCAGCTTAGCAAGGCACATGGTCAGCGGCCAGGCGCGCTGGTTTTGTAGTGGCTCCTGGACCCTCTGCTAGCATGTCGCCGCAATGCAGAGCACGGCCATCGGTTTCGCCCTCGCGATCGGTTGCGCGATCGCGATGCTGCCCGGACGCGCAGAGGCGGCGCCCGCGGGCGGTTCCGCGTCGGTCAGCACGAGCAAAGGCGCGAGCAGCTCGGGTCGCGGCTCGGGCTACGACTGGCCGGAGCTCGTCGTCGGCGGCAACGCGATCCAGTTCATGGCGCCGCTGCAGATCGGCGCGGTCGGCTACCTGCCGAAGGGGCGCTTCGCGTTCCAGTACGATCGCCAGATCCGCAAGGGCCACTGGTTGCAAGTCGGCATCGGCGCGACGTTCGATCATGCGGGCTACAAGAACTTCCGCATGGACAGCTGCGGGCTGCAGACGCATCCGGGGTTGTGCAAAAAGGGCGGCGTCGGTGGTGTCGACGTGTGGGTCGGCTACACGTATCGATGGTTCCTGCAGAAGCGGCCGTGGCTCGTGCCGTACCTGCGCGCGAACCTCGGCTACATGTACTTCGCGCTGCCGAAGGTCGGCGGCGAGCGCCAACAGGATCGCATCCACTCGCAAGGTCTGAGCCTGCGACCCGGTGGTGGTCTGCGCGTGTTCTTGCTCGATCAGCTCGGCGTCGGCTTCGACATCGGCATCCCGATCGGCTTCCTCGTGCACGCCGTGCGCCCCGACGGCGGCGGCAAGGAAAAAGACGGCGCCTTCCTCCTCGGCTTCGAGCTGCACCCGCTCGTCGTCGAATACAGGTTCTAGTTTTTGGTCGCGCCCTCCGGCGCTCTTCCTGGCGCGCGCGGCCGTGCTCGCTTTCCGCCGTGGCGGAGCCACGTCGGGCTCGAGACGCTTCAGAAACGTCCACCGATCGAGAGCCCCGCGCGGGAGCGATCGAGCACCGGCGTGATCGAGATGCGCCGCTCGTAGCTCTGCGCGCGATTGCCATATGCGAGCCCGAGGCTGCCGAGGCCCGCGCCCGCGGCGATGAGCCCGAAGCTCAGGTACCACGTGCCTTCGAGCGCACGGAAGTCGCACTGGTTGACGAGATCGCAGCTGAGCGGCGTGAACACGCGGCTCAGCACGAAAGCACCCATGCCGAGGCCGAACATGGTCCATCCCGTTGCGGTCATCGCCTTCGCGTTGAAGCGACGCTCGCGGTTCTCGAACACGTCGGTGTACGCGAGCGCGCGTCCGCGTCGCACGGCACCGACCACCAACGTCGACACCGCACCGAGACCGGCGAGGTTCACGATGTTGCCGTAGACCATCGCGTCGTAGGGATTGCCGACGCGCACGAGCTTGGTCGACACCGGCACGCGCAGCGCGATGACGATCGCCGAGAACGCGATGCCGCCGTAGAGCAGCGCTTTGCCGTCGTGCGTCGGCGCGGCGGGGCGACCGTCGACGAACGGAT
>DASZPU010001156.1:0-1610 GCA_035550195.1 Nannocystaceae bacterium | reverse complement strand
TGGCACGCCGCCAGCAGCAGCCCAGACGAAATGATTCCTGCGGTTCGCCCCATCGCGGACGAGTGAGTGGCCACGGTGGCGGCGAATCATCTCAGTTGTTCAGCGCGCCGCTCTCGATCCAGTTCTCGAGGGTTTCGCGTTGGACAGCGGTGAGCGCCCAGGGCTCGTTCGGCGGCGGCATCACCGTGCTGTCGGGGGGCACGCCGCACTCGGAGAAGGCGTCGTCGATCTTGCGGAAGATGAAGCTGTTCGCGACGTCGCCGGGTTGCACGTACTGGTAGCCGGGCTCGCCTTGCTCGGGCGCGCACTGCCACGCGACCATGAAGAGGCGATCGTACAGCGGGTAGTCGGGGCAGTTGGTCGGCGTGCCTGCCGTCTCGGGCGGTGCGTAGATCTGCGAGCCGAGTGGAGCATTTTCGAACGACAACCATCCGCGGCAATCGAAGTCCGCGTTCGCAGCGTAGGCGTTGCGTGCGTGGCAGCCGTCGTCGGTCGCACCGCACGAGATCATCAGGATCGGCACGATGTCGTTCTCGAAGCTCGGGTTCGCGGGCGCACCCGTGTCGCCGGTCGGATCGGTCGTGTCGCCGCTCGGGCCGGACGGATCGCCGCTCGGATCACTCGGGTCACCGCTCGGATCGCTGGGATCGCTCGTCGGATCGCTGGGGTCGTTCGTCGGATCGCTGGGGTCGCCGCTCGGATCGCTCGGATCGTCGCCGCTCGATCCATCGTCGGCACCGGGCGCGCACGAGCACGCGCCGTAGCCGAAGCCGTCGGGCTCGCAGACCTCCGCACCGGGCTCGCCGTTGCACGAGCACGCACGGCTCTGGCCTGGCACGCACGGCTCGTTCGGATCGCTGCCGGCCGAGCCACCGCACGCAGCGAGTAGCATGATCGAGATCAAGCTCTTCGTGTTCATGGCGTTTCTCCTCACGGCGCGACGACGTCGATCGTGATCGATGCTTCGCCGGTGTTGCCGTCGCTGTCGGTCGCGGTGAGCGTGATCGTGTGCATGCCGACCGTCGTGAGCGGCGCGTCGAGCATCTCGCCGTTGCCGAGCTCGCCGTCGACGTCGCTGGTCCACACCAGCGCCATGCCGGTGAGCGCACCGTCCTCGGCATCGTCGGCGCTGCCGATCCACGGGATGTCCTCGCCCGCGACGCGCTCTTCGCCGTCGCTCGGATGGAAGATGTCCGCGACCGGTGCGCTGCCGATCGGGCCTTCGCTGCTCGACGTGCCTTCGTCGACGCCCGACGACGACGACGACTCGCCGCCGCTCGACTCCTGCGTGCTCGTCGTCGGATCCGTGCTGCCCGTCGTCGTCGATGCGCTCGTGCTCGTCGTCGGCGAGGTCGTGTTCGCGGTGGTCGAGTCGGTGGGATCGCCGGTGCCGTCGGTATCCCCGCCGCACTGGCATTCCTCGAAGCCCGAAGTGTCGTGCGCGCAGAGCTGCGTGCCCATGCTGCCGTCGGCGCAGACGCAGTCCGCGTACGTGCCGTGCTCGCACGTCATCGCGCCGTCGTCGCCCGCATCGGGGCTGCCGCACGCGATCGCGAGCGCAAAGGATCCGAGCGCTGCCGCGAGGCAGCGTGAAAGATGCAAGCTCATGG
>DASZPU010001155.1:0-2418 GCA_035550195.1 Nannocystaceae bacterium | reverse complement strand
TCGGGGAAGCGATCCGGTCCGTCGTCACCGAGCTCGATTCCGCCGAGGCTCGAGCATCCCGTGGATGCGACGAGCGCGACGATCGTTGCGAGGATGCGCACCGGTTTTCAGCGTAGCACGACGCTTCCACAGGGCCGAGTGATCGGCGAGCAAGCCGCCGCACAACGTCGATGTCAGTGACACCGATGTCAGAGTGGATGCGTCAAGGTCCGACGCGCTCCACGGCGCCGTCCTTCGGCGACACCGCGTAGAGCCCCGACTGCACGCGCACGGACAACGGCTTGCCCTCGGGATCACGCTCGAGCGCGCGCGCCACGGTGAGTGGGTGCGGATCGGGCCACTGCACCACCACCGGATCCGCTTGCAGCGTGCCCTTCGGATGAACGATCTGTGCGCGCAACAACGCGGGCGGCTTGCCGCGCTTGGCCGGCTCGTCGACTGCGATCTCGAGATCGGGCCCGTCCTCGTTCTGCGCGAGCGCGTACACGATGCTCACGATCTTGCTGCGCCGCTTCTTCTCCTCGACCGGTTCTTCCACGAAGCGATCGACGGTGTAGTAGGCCTGGCCGGTGGCCTGGCTCTGCAGCGCTGCACCGGCGATCAGCAACGCATCGATGCGGCGCGCCTCGGTGCCGTTGGGCTCGGGATTGCCGTGCAACAGCTCGACGTCGACGACGCGCGGCGGGTCGAGCATCAACGCGACCAGCACCCAGCGCTGCGCATCGGCGCCGCGCAGCGGTGCATCGCTCTTCGTCGCGTTCGGCCAACGCACGAAGATCACCTGCCCCGATGCGCCACCGGGATCGATGTCGACGAGCGGCAAGACGACGTCGTGGGCGAGCTTGCCCATCTGGGCGACCACCGCTTCGTCGGCGATGTCGATCGCGCGCGCGGCCTGATCGACCCAACGCCCGGCGTCGGCGATCGCGACGAGGTCGCCGCGGCCGATGCGGGGATGGATGCCGGGCGGCGAGTCCGTGGTGTTGTCGATCACGCCGATGTCGACGAACTCTTCTTCGTGCTGCTGTCGCTTGCACGCGACGAGGGCGATCGCGACGACGAGCAGCGTGAGTGAGCGACGCACCCCGCGATCCATACCACGACTACTCGGGACCGAACTTGCGACCGCGCACCTTCACGCGTCGCAGCCCCTCTTGCAGGCGACGATGGGCCGTCTCCAGCTGCTCGCGCTGCTCGGGGTCCTCGGCGTCGAGGTGCATCGACAACGCGGAGTACGCGTCGTTGGCCGCACGATAGAGCTCGCGCCAGTCGGCCTTGTCGAGTCGCTCGCGATCCGCCGCGGTCTCCTCGAGCACCTTCATCACGTGATCGAAGCCTTCTTCGGCGGTCTGGCGATCGATCTTCAAGTCCCCGAGCTGCGCACCGCCACCACCTTCGCCGAGCAGCTCGGCGCTCACGCGATCGCGCTCGTCGAACGCGAGGTTGCGCGCCTGCGCCTGTTGATCGGCGCGCTTGCGGCGATGCTGCTCGCGCACGTCGACGGGATTGCCGTCCTCGTCGAGCACGACCGGGCCTTCGTCGTCGTTCTCGTCGGCGACCGGGCCGGGCAGCGACCACCACAGCACGCCGCCCACCGCCGCTGCGGCGACGAGCCCGAACACGAGCAGGGATCTGGATCTCATCGGCGACGGCTCGACCGGGAAAACGGCGCGGCCGGCTGCAGCCTACACCGCCTTCGCGAAGTGTAGGATCCCCGCGATGTCGACGCCAAGCGAGCTCGAGCGCCACGCCGGCACGCTGTATGCGGGACGCCTCGCGGAGTTCGTCGCGGAGCGCAACCGCCTCTCGGCCCACGTGAAGGTCGCGGGCGACGCCGAGCTCGCCAAGGCGATCAAGGCGCTGCCCAAGCCGTCGGCGACCGCGTGGGCGATCGATCAGCTCTGGTGGCACGACCGCGCGTCGCTCGACACGTTGTTCGAAGCCGCGGCGGAGCTGCGCGCCGCGTTGGTCGGCGGCGCAGGTCCAAAGGAAGCCACGCGCGCGCGCACGCAGCATCGCGAGCGCGTGACGCAGGCGACCGCACGCGGCAGCGAGCGACTCGCGAACGCAGGGCACGGCGTGTCGATCGCGATCAAGCGTCGACTCTCGACCACGCTCGAAGCACTCGCGGCGCTGGGGAGCTGGCCGCCGCCCGGCCCCGGCTGTCTCGCGGAGGATCTCGATCCGCCCGGCTTCGAAGCGCTCGGCGGCATGCCGGTGATGCCACGCACCGACGACGTCGACGACGACGCGGTCGCCAACGGCGACGATGCGCCCGCGCGCGCAGATCCTCGCATCGCGATCGCGGAGTCGGCGTTGCGCGACGCGGCCGCGATCGTCGACCAGCGCACGCGCGAGCACGACGAAGCCGAGCAGGAACGCGTGGCGGCGGACGACGAGCACACGGCCGCGGCGGCG
>DASZPU010001154.1:0-3960 GCA_035550195.1 Nannocystaceae bacterium | reverse complement strand
CGCGCACTGGCCTCGGCGGCACCCGTGCGCTCGGTCGCGACCGCGTTCGCCTCGCGCACCTTCACGTCGGCGAGCCCTTGCTGCTCGCGACCGCGCGCCTCGGCTTCCATCTTCTGCAGGTGCACGCGCGCTTCGGCGGCGCCGAGCTTCTCGATCGCGGCCGCATCGGCCCCCTTCACCCGCACCGCCGCGAGGCCAGCGGCCGCGGACTCGGCCTGCGTACCTTCGGCGAGTCGCATCTGCGCGCGCGCAGTGCGATCGGAGGCTTCGAGCTCGGCGTCGGCGAGCACGAGCCGCTGCTTCGCCGCGAACTTCGCGGCTTCTTCACCGGCCTGCGCGGCCTTGATCTGCTTGACCAGCTCTTGCTCGGCCTGCGCTTCGGCCTCGATGATCTTCGCATCCTTCGCCCGCTTGGCGGCCGCGACCACGCGCACGTCCTTGATGCGCTCCTCTTCCTCCGCGACCGTCTTGTCGACCGCGACGCGGCTGCGGATGATGTCGGCGATCTCCTTGCGCTGGGCCTCGAGCGCCTTCTCCTTCTCGATGCGCTTGAGCTCGGTCTCGCGCTCGCGACCGATGGCCTCGAGCTGCTGATCCTTCACCACGCGCTCCTGCTCGACCAGCACCACGCGCTCGCGGTTCTTGATCGCGACCTCGATCTGCCGGCGCTTGTTCTCTTCGTTGATCGCGAGCTCCTCGTCGACCTTGATGCGCGCGAGCTCGGACTTCTTGCGTTCCTCGGACTGGATGCGCGACGCCTCGGCCTCTTCGCGCGCCTTCACGCTGGCGATCTCGCGCTGCTGCTTGAACGCCGCGTCGGCCTGCTGGCGATCGAGCTCCATCGTCGCCTCGGCGGTCTCGGTGTTCTTCTTCTTGATCTTCTTCTCTTCCTCGCGCCGCAGGTCGTTGGTGAGGATGTTCTGGCCCGCGGTGATCTCGGTGATCTTGCGGATGCCGTGCGCGTCGAGGATGTTGTGCGGATCGAGGCTGGAGAGCGGGGTCTGCTCGAGGTAGTCGATCGCGCAGTCGTCGAGCGCGTAGCCGTTCAAGTCCTGGCCGATGACCTGGAGGATCTGCTCCTTGAACTCGTGGCGCTTGGTGTACAGCTCTTCGAAGTCGAGGCGCTTGCCCACCGTCTTGAGCGCCTCGGAGAACTTCGCGGTGAAGAGCGTCTCGAGCGTCTCCGAGTCCGATGCGCGCGCGCAGCCGATGGTCTGCGCGACCTTGAGCACGTCTTCGACCGTCTTGTTCACGCGCACGAAGAACGCGACCTTGATGTCGGCGCGGATGTTGTCCGCGCAGATGAGGCCGTCCTTCGCGGTACGCGAGATCTCGATGGTCTTCACCGAGATGTCCATGACTTCGGCGCGATGGATCACCGGGAACACCGTCGCACCGGTGAAGCTGACCAACGGCTCCTTGCCCATCTTGTTCACGATGAGCGCCTTGCCCTGATCGATCTGCCGGTAGAACTTGGCGATGAGCGCCACCAGGCCGAGGAGGATCACGACGCCGACGCCGACGGCGATCAGGATCGTGACGAGGGTGAAGTCTTGCATCGTGCTCTCTCTTCTCTTCAGCTACGGGTGTCGGAGGGAAGGATGTCGTCGATCGGCGTGACCTCGAAGACCTCGCGGGCCTCGTCGTAGGACACGACCAGCGCACGATCGCCGCGGGTCAGCTTGTTGGCGGCCTCGCAGCGCACCTGCACGATCAGCCCGGCGCCGCCGTCCTCGGCCTTCGCGTTGCCGAACCTCGCGTCCACGCGGCTGGTGTCGATCATGACGATCTTGCCGACCAGCGCGCTGCGGCGTGCGCCCGACTTGCTGCGGAACATCGGCGCGATCGGCCGCGCGGCCATCGACGCGAGCAGCACGGCGACGACCAGCGCGACCAACAGCAGCGCGAGCTCGAAGAACCACGGCTTGCCGTAGCCGAGCACGTAGTGCGACGAGAGGTGCGAGACCAGCCACGCGAAGAAGAAGATGAGCGAGAGCGTGACGGTGAGCGGCAGCGAGTCGAGCTTGAGCGTGACGAAGATGCTCGAGAGGAACGTCGACTCGGTGTCGTGATGACCGGCGTGCGGATGGCCGGCGTCGGCATGTGCGTGCGCGACGTCGCCGTGCGCGACGTCGGCGTGCCCGATCTCGTGCCCACCGTGCCCGGCATGATCGCCACCGCCGTCCGCGTCGAGCATGTCGAGCCCGAGCGCGCCGAGGATCACCAGGAGCCAGTAGACCGCAGCGATGCCGAGCAGCACCGTGAACACCACGGTGGGGAAGCTCAGGCTCGCTGCGAGAAACTCGTCCATCGTCGTCGTATCGCACCGCATCGGCTCGCCACCTGCGAGCCGTTCGACGGGGGATCGGAGGCTACAGTAGACCGCCACCCGACGTCGAGACCGGCTTCGCGAGGACGAAGTCGCTGCTCTGCCGCGGCAACTCGCTGCGATCGGACGCTATTTCGCCGAGCACCGCGACGACGACTGGCGGCCGGCACCGCCGCGGTTCACGATCGAGCCGATGCTGCGCCGACTCGCGCCTCGGGTAGGAACGTGGTTCCTGTGGTCGCTCATCGCGTGTCGTCCGAGCGTGCCGCCCGATGAAGCGCTGGCGGAGCCGGCCGCAGAGCTTCGCGGTTGGCACTACCGGGCCGACGTCGCACCCGGCGCGAACGCCATCGCGGTGCAGCTGTGTTTCGAAGGCAAGCCACCGCGCGCGCTCGTGCCCGTCGTGCGCGAAGCGCTGCGCTACGTCGACGACGCGAAGGTCGTCTCGACCGGGCGCGCGCTGAAGGTGCGCGGCAGTCGGCTGTCGCTGGAGGGTGTCGAGCCCGGCGAGTGCGTCGCGTGGCGCGTCGACTTCGACGAGGTCATGCACGGCGAAGGTGACCGCACGGTGACGCGGATCGGCGACAGCATGATGGTGCGCCAGAGCATGTGGCTCTTGTGGCCGGTCGATGCGCCCGACAACCTCGCGCCGACGATCGAGCTGCGCTTGCCCGACGGCATGCAGGCATCGGTGCCGTGGCGCGCGTTGGAGGACGGCAAGCGCGACGGCAGCCGCGCGACGTTCGTGCTCGACGACACCGTCTCGCGCTGGCTCGGCTACACGGTGCTCGGCACGCTCGACGTCGAGCGGTACGAGCGCGCCGGTGCCGAGATCGAGATCGTGCGGCTCGACAAACACATCGCCTGCGATCGCGCGGGCGTGCGCGCGTGGATCGACGACGCGGTCGACTCCGTGGCGCTGCTCTACGATGGCTACCCGCGCGATCGTCTGCAGGTGATCATCGTGCCGGTCGATGGCGGCGGCGGCACGGTGTACTTCGGGGCCGCGGCGCGAGGTGGTGGCGCGGCGGTGTACCTGTTGCTCGACAGCGAAGCGAAGGCGGAGCGCTTGCCCGGCGGATGGACCACGGTGCACGAGCTCCTGCACCACGGCATGCCGTTCGTCGAGGACGCGTGGATGTCGGAGGGCTTCGTCTCGTACTACACCGAGCTGATGCGCACGCGCGCGGGCCATCGCAGCGAAGCCGAAGGTTGGTGGGAGCTGTGGGAAGCGTTCGAGCGCGGACGCACGGGCGGTCGCGGACTGTCGTTGCGCGAGACCAGCGATCGCATGCACGAGACGCACGCGTATCAGAACGTGTACTGGGGCGGCGCCGCGATCGCGTTCGACATCGACGTCACGATGCGGCGCGAGACGAACGGCGAGCGCGGCTTCGACGACGCGGTGAAGCACCTGCGCACGTGCTGCGGCGACGCGGTGCGACGCGTGCCGGCGAAGAAGCTGCTGGCCGAGCTCGACACCTGGTATGGCAAGCCGATCTTCACCGAGATCGCGGAGCGCCACCTCGCCAGCGAGGAGTTCGCCGACATCGCGGCGATCTACCGCGCGCTCGGCATCACGGTGGGTCGCAGCGGCGTCGTGCTCGACGACGAACACCCCGCGGCGGCGA
>DASZPU010001153.1:0-11704 GCA_035550195.1 Nannocystaceae bacterium | reverse complement strand
CGCACCGTGCTGGTGCTGCTGCGTCATCGCCCCAAGCGCGCGCCTCGGGTCGCGCCGATGCGTTGGCACCTCGCGCTGCCCACTGCGACCGCGATGCGGGATCGCGTCGAAGGCACCGCACGCGCGCGCGACCGATTGCTCGAAGCGCCGCTCACCGGTCGACCGTGCGTCGCATACGAGCTCGGAGTGCGCGCCGATGCCGATCTCGCCGCGCCCGCGCACACGTGGCTGTTGCTCGAGCAGCGATCGGTCGCGTTCGCGATCGGCACGCGCACCTTCCCCGCCGATGCGGTGCGCCTCGATCTCCCGCGCGTTCGCGTCGCGCTCGCGCGCTTCGATCCCGCGCGCGTCGACGCGCTGCTGCGCGCCCGCGCGTTGACGGGCAACCGTGACACCTGGGTGGTGACGGAGACGATCGTGCCCCCGGGCGCGACGCTCGCGGTACGATCGGAGCCCGTGGCCTTCGGCGAGCTGGTGTGCGAGATGCCGTGCGCCCGGAGCAAACCGAGCGAGCCGGAATCGCGACGCCCATGAGCGCGTCGTCGTCACCGGTGCTCGCGCTCGTGCTCGCGCTCGCGGCCGCATCGCCCGATCCGCGGCGCGAGCTCGACGCGGCGTGCATGGGCTGTCATGTCGACGCGACCGCGCAGTGGCTCGCGTCGCCGCACGCGACCTCGTTCGTCGACGGCCCGTTCCAGTCGGCGCATCGCCGCGAGCCGCAGGCGTTCTGTCGCGCGTGTCATGCACCCGAGCAGGATCCTGCGATCGTCGAAGCGACGACCGCCGCGGGCTTCGGCATCTCGTGCGTCACGTGCCACGTCGACGACGACACCGTCGCCGCATCGACGAGCGCGAGCCACCCTGCCCTGCGCGCCGCGATCGACTGCGACGGTTGCCACGAGTTCGACTTCCCCGATGCGGCGTTGCGCGAGCATCCGCTGCAGATGCAGCGCACGGTGAGCGAGCACGACGTATCGCCGTTCGCTGCGACGCCGTGCGCGGGCTGCCACATGCCGCAAGACGATCACCGCATGCGCGCGGAGACGTTGCTCGAGTCGGCGATCGACGTCCGTGTCGCTCGCACGAACGACGGCGTGCGCCTCGAGCTGCGCGTGCTCGCTGCGGGGCACGCGGTGCCCACCGGCGATCTGTTCCGCCGACTCGAGGTCGGCGCGATGATCGTCGATCCACGCGCGCCGCAAGGCCCAGCGCTGCGCTATCTCTCGCGGCGCTTCGACGACGGCGTGCAGTCCAACGCGATCGCCGTGCTGATGGAGACCGCAGACGATCGTGTACCCGCCGACGGCACCGCACGCATCGTCGAGCTCGCGCTGCCCGACGCCGATGCCCGACCGATCGTGTGGTGGGTCGAGCACCAACGCGTCGCGTTTCCCCGCGGCGGCGAAGCGCTCGACGGCCGCACGCCGATGGCCGGCGGCTTACTCATCGCCGGAGACGAGTCATGAAGCGATCACTCCTCGTATGTCTGCTCGCTGCGTGTGCCGGGAGCGGCCCGGTTGCCGATCCGCCCGACGCGACGCCTCCGCCGGATCCGATCGCGAGCACGCCCGTGCCGAGCACTCCCGCGGCCGATACTCCGAGCCCGCCGAGCTCGCCGTTCGCGATCGTCGCGACGCGCAGCGGCCAAGCGCCGGGCATCGGCCTGCATCTGCTCGAGGACGGACAGCTCGTCGCGAGCGCCGGCCCGTTGCTCGTGCAGCTCGCCGACGACGGCACCGCATCGATCGATCTGAAGTCGATGCACGGCATCGAAGCGCCGACGCCCCCCGGCTTCGCCGCGGAGATGTTCGGGCTCGAGTGGATGATTCCGGTGATCGGCGGCAGCGAGCAACGCGGGCTCTACCTCGTGCTGGAGACCTCGTCGGGTTTCCGCGGCGACGACACCCCACGCATGCTCTACGCGCGAAGTACCGGGCAAGCGTGGCGCCGCAGCGAGCTGCGCAAGCCGCAGCTCGACGCGTTTCCGATCGGCTTCGGTCCGTACAAGGACGGCTCGTTGCTCGCCTTGCGAGCGTTCGAGCCGCGCTTCGATCGGCCGGCGAACGCGGACGAGACCTGGGAGCCGAGTGCGGCGGCGACGAAGGCGGTCGAGCGCGCGATCGCGGCGCAGAAGCGGCTCGTCGTGATCCGCGGCAAGGGTCGTGCGCCGGCGCTGCCGGATCGCGACGTCGTCGCGTTCGCATCGCTCGCCTCCGGCGAGGTCGTCGCATACGCGGCGAAGGAAGGTGCACCGGTCGCGATCCATCTCGATGCCGGCGGTGCGCGCCGCGAGCTGCCACTGCCCGCGGGCGGTTCGCTGCAAGTGAACGGCATCGTCGCGCTCGCACCCGATCACATGTGGATGTTCGGCGGGGTCGTCGAGAACCAGAAGGAACGCGGCTGGCTGGCGCGCTGGGACGGCAGCGCGTGGAAGGAGATCAGCGGCCCGAGCTGCACGGCCGCGATCAGCTCGCTCGCAGTCGGCAAGCGTGTCCATGCGATCTGCGAGCTGGCGCGCGAGAGCACCGCGAGTGCCGTGTACGAACGCGACGACGCCGGAGCGTGGTCGCAGCTGCACGTCGTGGGCGATCCGCAGCAAGTCGCCGTGCGCGGCGACTCCGATCTGTGGCTCACGGTGAACGCCGGCGACGAGACGCGGCTCCTGCATCGCGGTGCGGCGAAGGGCGAGCCGCTCGCATTGCCCGACACGCTCGACCTCGGACGCTACGCATGGGAGTGGGCCGATGCGGTGCCGATGAAGCGCGGCTGCACGTTCGCGTTCCTACCGCTCACCGCCAGCGAGACACGCACGGACGACGCCGTGCTCGACGCGCTGTCCGAGCGCGCCCAGCCGTCGTACATCGACGTCGCTACCGTGCGCATCGCGGGCGAGCGTGTTCGCGGCGTCCGCATCAGCAACACCGAGGGCACGGTCGAGCGCAGCGTCGCCAAGCTGAAGCGTCTGCTCGGCAAGAACGCGGGCACACCCACGTGCAACTATCGCCCCGGGCTGCAGCGCGACGGCGAGACCGACTGACGGGTTGTCGGCGAGCCCATGCTTCTGCGATGATCGCCGCGTGCGCGACCGCGTGATCTCCGTGATCGTCGCGCTCGGTCTCGTCGCGTTCATCGGCGTGCGCTTGCACGTGCTCGACGACGACTTCCCCAACCCCGACATCGCCGGGCTCGTCTACAACGCCGAGCTGCTGCTGCGCGGCGGCCTGCCCTACGTCGACACGATCGAGATCAAGCCGCCGGGTGCGTTCGAGCTCGCCGCGATCGCGATCGCGTTGCTCGGACGCAGCCTGCTCGCGTTGCAGCTGTTCTTCGCGCTGTGGCTCGTGCTCGGCGCGTGGGCGGTGACGTGGGCGGTGCGCGCGATCCATCCCGACGACGACACCGCGCCCGCGATCGCATTCGCGGTCGCGCTCGTGGCGATGGGCATGTTCTCGTACAACTACACCGGCTGGATGACGCCGCTCTCCGCCATCGCGGTCGGCGCGGCGCTGCGCGGCTTCCGGAGCGATCGCCCGGCGTGGTCGGTGCTCGCCGGCGCCGCGGCGTGCTTCGCCGTGATCACGATCCAACGCGCGGTGGTGCTCGCTGCGTTGTTCCCGATCCTGCTCTGGTGGGCGCGCAAGCGCGGCGATGCCGGTGCGAACGCGAAGGCCGTGCTCATGTGGATCGCCGGCGCGATCGCGATGGCGACCGTCGTCGCGTTGCCGTGGATCTTCGCCGGCGAGCTCGGCACGCTCGTCGATGCGCTCGCACCGTGGGGTGTCGCGCGCGACTACACCGACTCGTCGAGTGGTGCCGGCTTCGGCGTGCTCCCGTCGGTCGCGGTGCAGCTCGTCACCGTGTACTGGTTCCCGCTCGGCATGATCGCGGTCGCAGCGTTCGCGTGTGCGATCGATCGCCGCGAAGGCTGGTCGTCGTGGATCCCCGGCGTCGCATGGTTGCTGCTGTCGATCGTCGGCGCCGGTCTCGGTGGCATGCGCTTCTACCTGCACTACCTCGTGCAGTATGCACCCGCGCTCGCGCTGCTCGCCGCCCACCCTGCACTCGCGCGTCGGCTACGCGCGAAGGACAAACGCGTCGTCGCGATCGTCGCGCTGCTGGTGCTCGCACAGCTCGTCGAGATCGCCCGCGGCCGCGGTCATCGCTACGAAGCCATGGCGCGACGGCTCCGCGACGGACGCACCGCAGCGCAAGCCGCCGGCGCGCACATCCGCGAGCGCACGAACGCCGACGCGACGATCATGGCGTGGGGCTGGACCGCGTGGCCGGTCTACTACTGGGCCGAGCGCAGCTCCGCGACGCGCGTCTACAAGGAGATGGGCACGCTCACCACGTTCAACGCGAACACCGAGTTCGGCGACGGTGCGGGCCCGGTGTTCCGCCCCGGTCCCGCCGCCGACGAAGTGATCGCCGACTTCGATCGCGCGCCGCCGGCCTACTTCGTCTACAGCCCGTCGCTCGTCGACGCCTTCGGTGCGCGCCCCGATCCGCTCGAGCACTTCACCGCGCTGCGCGATCGCTTGCGCGCCGACTACGTGCTCGACGCACAATACGGCGACCTGCAGCTCTTTCAGCGTGTGAGCAACACGGCGAAGCTGCGCAGATCGTCGGGATCGTAGCGCAGCGAGACCACGCAGCCGGGCTCGAGCCGCGTCCAGTGATCCGTGGGGCAGGTCTCGACGAAGCGATGGCAGCGCGTGCGATCGAGATCGCGCTGACGATACGCGAGATCGGCCGACACACTGCGCTCGGGCACCTGCGCCTCGACGACCACCGACATGATGTCGTGCGCGAAGAGCCGACGCGAGCGCTCGACGACGCGCGCTTCGATGACTTCGCCACCGCGCAGCGCGCGACGGCGCCGCACCATCGCGAGCGTCAACAACAACGCGTTGCGCATGCCGACGAAGGTGACGACGAGCGGCATGATGCTCATGAGCCCCGCGGTGACGAGCCCAGCTTCGGTGTCGAGCCAGCCGTAGCGCGCCATCGGCTGTGCGAACGCGACGATCAGCACCAGCCCGAGCACGCCGAGCTGCAGCCAGAACGCCACCGACGCGAGGTCGCGCGCTTGCTCGCTCTGCGCGCGGCTGATCTTTCGCATCGTCAGCAGCATGCCGAGCACGCCGCCGAGCACGAGCGTGAGGATCGCGAGCGCCCAGCTCATGCCCCTCAGCATGCCCCAACGCGCGCCGGCTTGCTACGCTCGTGCGCATGTCGGCGCCACGACCGTTTCGCATCCTCGGTGTGCAACAGATCGCCATCGGCGCCCCCAGCAAGGCGCCGCTCGTGCAGCTGTGGGTCGAGCTGCTCGGCGTGCCCGCCGTCGGTAACTTCCGCAGCGAGAAGGAGAACGTCGACGAGGACATCCTCGCCGTCGGCGGCGTCGAGATCGATCTCATGCAACCGATCGATCCCGACGGGCGTCCGCGCGTGCACGAGCCCGCGCTCAACCACATCGGGTTGTGGGTCGACGATCTGCGAGCCGCGGTCGCGTGGCTCGGCGAGCGCGGCGTGCGCTTCACGCCCGGAGGCATTCGCAAGGGCGCAGCCGGTCACGACGTGTGCTTCATCCACCCCAAGGGCGACGCGGATCATCCGATCGGTGGCCAGGGTGTGCTCATCGAGCTCGTGCAGTCACCGCGCGACGCTGGCTAACGCGCCGCGCCTTTGCCAAGCTCGCGTCACCCGATGGCCACGCGTCGCACCTTCTATCCGGAGATCGAGCCCTTCGACAGCGGCATGCTGAAGGTCTCCGACCTCCACACGATCTATTGGGAGCAGTCGGGCAATCCACGTGGCAAGCCGGTGGTGTTCGTGCACGGTGGTCCGGGCGGCGGCACGGATCCGAAGCAACGGCGCTTCTTCGATCCCAACGCGTATCGCATCGTGCTCTTCGATCAGCGTGGCTGCGGCAAGAGCACGCCGCACGCGTCGCTGGTCGACAACACGACGTGGGCGTTGGTCTCCGACATGGAGAAGCTGCGCGAGCACCTCGCGATCCCGAAGTGGCAGGTGTTCGGCGGCTCGTGGGGCAGCACGCTGGGGCTCGCGTACGCGGAGAAGCACCCCGATCGCTGCAGCGAGCTGGTGCTGCGCGGCATCTTCATGCTGCGCAAAAAGGAGCTCGACTGGTTCTACCAATCGGGCGCGAGCGCGATCTTCCCCGATGCGTGGGAGAAGTACCTCGCGGCGATCCCCGCGGCGGAGCACGGCGATCTCATGCGTGCGTACTACCGCCGGCTCACCGACGAGAACACTTCGGTGCAGCTCGCGGCCGCGAAGGCGTGGAGCATCTGGGAGGCGAGCACGAGCTTCCTGCACCCCAGCGACGACTTCATCGCGCACGCGGGCGAAGACGCGTTCGCCACCGCGTTCGCGCGCATCGAGTGCCACTACTTCGTGAACGACGGCTTCTTCGAGGTCGAGAACCAGCTGCTGCGCGACGTCGACGTGGTGCGCAAGATCCCCGGCATCATCGTGCAGGGCCGCTACGACGTGGTGTGCCCGATGATGTCCGCGTGGGAGCTGCACCGCGCGTGGCCGGAGGCGGAGTTCGAAGTTGTGCCGGATGCGGGTCACTCGGCGTACGAGCCCGGCATCGTGCACGCGCTGGTCGGCGCGACCGATCGCTGGCGCGGGCGCTAGCGTCGCGCGTCGGTGAGGCCGTGGCGGCGCAGCAGCGAGTAGAGCTGGCCGCGGGTCAGGCCGAGCAGCTTCGCGGCCTGTGACTTGTTGTTGTGCGCCGTCGCCATCGCTTGTTCGAGCAGCTCGCGCTCGACCTCGCCGAGGCTCTGGGCGGGTGCGGCCTCGCGCCGAGTGGCGACGGGCGTCGGTGTTGCGATCGGCGTCAGCGTCATCGGCAAGTGCTCGCGCGTCACCAGGCCGCCGTTGCAGAGGATCACCGCGCGCTCGATCGCGTTTCTCAGCTCGCGCACGTTGCCGGGCCACGGATGCGCGAGCAGCAGCTCGCGCGCATCCTCGGAGATGCCCGCCGCTGGTCGACCGACGTTGCGCCCGAGCTCCGCGAGGAACGCTTCGGCGAGCACGAGGATGTCGCCGGTGCGCTCGCGCAGCGGCGGCAATCGCAGCTCGAACACGCTGAGCCGATAGTAGAGATCCTCGCGGAACGTCCCGGCTTGCATGCCTTGCCGCGGATCGCGATTGGTCGCCGCGATCACGCGGATGTCCGCGCGCAGCGTCTTCTCGCCGCCCACGCGTTGGAACTCGCGCTCCTGCAGCACGCGCAACAGCTTCGCCTGCACCGCGGGCGACATCTCGCCGATCTCGTCGAGGAACAGCACGCCACCCGCGGCTTGCTCGATCTTCCCCGCGCGTGATTGCAGCGCGCCGGTGAACGCACCGCGCTCGTGACCGAAGAGCTCCGACTCGAGCAGCTGCTCGGGCAACGCTGCGCAGTTGATCGCGACGAACGGTCCCTGTGCGCGCGGCGATCCGCGATGCAGATAGCGCGCGACCACCTCCTTGCCGGAGCCCGACTCGCCGGTGACGAGCACGGTGGCATCGGTCGCGGCGACCTGCGCCGCGTCGGCCAGCACCTTCTTCCACTGCGCCGAATGACCGAGCGCGCGATGCAGCGACGTCGTACCGAGCTCGCGCGAGAGCTCGTCGACGCGCGCCTCGAGCTGTCGTGCGTGCGCCTCGGCCTCGTCGATGCGGCGTTGCTCGGCGACGAGCTCGCGATGCGCGATCGCCAGCGCGACATGATCGGCGATGCGCAAGGCCAACCACGCATCTTCTTCGTCGTACGCGTCGGCGCGCCGCGAGAGGAACGCGACGCCACCGATGCGGCGATCCTTCGCGCGGATCGGGACGCGCAACGTCGAGCGCACGCCCGCCGCGGTCGCGAAGCGCGTCCACGCGGCGCCGGGCTCGACCATGATCTCGATCGCCGGCGACACGTCGCGCGGCGAGGTGCGCACGCGAACGCGACCGTCGGCGAGCGGCGTGAGCTCGTACGCGAGCAAGAACTGCCAGTCGTTGTCGAGCGCCTCGTCGGGCCCGCTGAAGCGGTACTCCGGCAGCTCGACCATGCGGCCGTCGGTGGCCGCCTGCACCTGCACACCGCCGCGATCGGGCGAGAGCAAGGCGAACGCGACGATGTCGTGATCGACGATCGGCTTCAACGAAGGCGAGAGATCGAGGAACACCTTGCGCACGTCGAGTGCGTCGGCGAGCCGCGGCAGCAGTGACTCGAGCAGCGCGCGTCGTTCCTGTCGGCGACGCTCGTGCGCCCAGCGACGATCGTTGTCGATCGCGAGCGCGAGCAGCTCGCGCAGCGGCGCATCGTCGTGCGACGCGAGCAGGCGCTCGATCGCCTTCGTGAGCTCGCTGGGATCCGCGTCGGTCAGGCGGACAGGATAGCTGTCCGCGAACGGACAACTGTCCGGATCGGAGCAACCTGTCCGGATCGGCGCAGACCGGTCGGGCGGGTGCTTTCGCAGCGGTTTCGCGGCGATCGGCCCTGGCACGCATCGCGCTAAGGGCCCCGCCATGCATCGCAACGTCGAGCTCTTCCTCGGCCGACTGGCCACCGATCCCGCACTGCGCCGGCGCTTCGCCGCCGCGCCCTCGCTCGTGCTCGGCGAGCTCGGGCTCGAGCTCACCGCGGTCGAGCGCGAGGCGCTGGCCGCCACGGATCCCAACGCAGTGATCGCCTTCGCGGGCGCGCTCGATCGCCGACTCCAACGCGCCGTCTCCGACGCCTGACCACGAAAGGACTCGTCACCATGGACATCACACGTATCACTCGCTCGCTCGTCGCACTCGTCGGACTCTTCTTCGCGACGCTCGGACTCGCGGTGTGGATCGCACCCGCGTCCACGGCCCACGCGCTCGGGCTCGCAGCGATCGACGCGGGCGGCGGCATGGCGCTACGCGCCGATCTCGGCGGGCTGTTCGTCGGGCTCGCGCTCTTGTGTGGCGCGGGCGCATGGACGCGGCGGCGCGCATGGCTGCTGGCGGCCGCCACGATGCTGGTCGCGATCATCGGCGGTCGCACGATCGCTGCGCTGGTCGGTGGCGACGGACCGATCGGCGCGGGCGAGCTCGGGATCGAGCTCGTCGCGCTCGCGATCCTCGGCGCATCCGCGCGAGCGTGGCGCAGCGAAGCGCGTCCGCTCGCGCGGCGATCGCTACGCATCGCGGGCGCGGCAACGGGCGCGCTGGTCGGAAGCGTAGCAGTGCTGCTCCAGCTGCACGCGGTGCAGCAGTGGATCTTCGATCGCGCCGCCGCGAAGCTCACGCAGACGCAGAACACCGCGCCGCTCGCCGACGATGCGCTACGCGTCGCGGTGTGCGGCTCGTCGGCGCCGCTGCCGAGCGCGAAGCGGGCGAAATCCTGCGTCGCGGTGTTCGCCGGCGGCAAGATCTGGATCGTCGACGTCGGTCCCGAGTCGGTCGAGAACCTCATGCTGTGGAACGTGCCGCTCGCGAACATGGGCGGCGTGTTGCTCACGCACTTCCACTCCGATCACATCGGTGATCTCGGCGAGCTGCAGCTGCAGACGTGGGCGGGCGGACGCAAGTCGCCGCTCGCGGTGTACGGCGGCCCGGGTGTGGAGCGCGTGGTCGCCGGGTTCAACGAGGCCTATGGCCTCGATCAGGGCTACCGCACCGCGCACCACGGCGAAGACGTGATGCCGTCGGCGGCGTGGCCCATGGTCGCGCATCCGGTGGAGCTCGACGGTCCGCCGACCGACGCGATGGATCGCAGCGCGCTCGTGCTCGACGACGGTGATCTGCGCATCACCGCGATCGAGGTCGATCACAGCCCGATCAAGCCCGCGTACGCGTATCGCTTCGACTACCGCGGCCGCTCGGTGGTGGTGACCGGCGATCTGAAGTACCGCCCGTCGCTCGCGAACGCAGCGCGCGGCGCCGACCTGCTCGTGTCGGAAGCGATCGCGACGGACATGACGAAGTCGCTGGGCAGCGCGGCTGCGCATGCCGGCCGCGACAGCACGGCCGCGATCATGCACGACATCGAGGACTACCACATCACGCCCGAGCAGGCCGCACAGGTGGCGAACGACGCGGGCGTCGATCTGCTGGTGTTCTATCACCTGCTCCCCGCACCCGACGGCTGGCTCACGCGCCAACTCTTCGCCCACGGCGTCGACGCAGCACGCGACGGCGAGTGGACGATCGCGGACGACGGCAGCCTCTACACGCTGCCGCTCGACAGCGACGACATCCTGCGCGGCACGATCGCGCGCTGAATCGAACGCGGGAGAAAACCGCGAAGCGGTGTGCTGAACCAACTCAGCGACCGCTTTCGCGTTTTTTTCCCGCGGTCAGAAGCGCAGGCCCGCGGCGAAGCCGGGCGACATGCGGATGCGGAAGTTGTCTTCGCGGCGATCGTAGACGTTGAATCCGTAGCCCGGCGCATGCAGCTCGCCGGGACGCGAGCAGCTCTCGTCGGTCATCCCTTCGGGGACGATGCAGACCGTGGCAGGCCGCCCGTGCGCGAACACCGAGAGCGTCGGGCCGCCGAACACCGCGAGGCGATCGAAGAACTGATAGCCGAACATGATGCGCAGCATCCCGAGACCGCCCGGCTTCCCGCGCACTTTGTTCACGCTCTCGAGCACAACGTGCCCCGAGAGATCGATGTCCATGAACGCCTTCGTGCCGCCGAGTGGCACGTGGCCGCCCCAGCCCAAGCCGAACTGATAGCCCGAGCCCTTGCCGGCGGGATGGATGCCGATGTTCAGGAACGAGTAGGTGTAGCGCGCGGGAAAGCGCAGGCCGAGATTGATCGCCGCGACGTCACCGGTCCAGATCTCCGGATGCACGTTGCCCTTCTTCGTCAGCGTGAACAGGCCGACCGACGCCTTTGCATCCTTCGCCCAGTTGAACACGCCGAGCTGCACGCCCTTCACCTCGTCGCCGACGTTCACGAAGCCGAGCTGTGCGCCGCGCTCGAGCTTCTTCACGTTGTTGATGAAGCCGGTCTGCGCGCCGATGAGGCCACCCGCGTGATTGAACACTTGCCCGAACTGCCAGCCCTCGACGGTGCCGCGCGTCACCGCGACGCCGGCGCTGCCTTGCACGCCGTGCATCTCCTCTTCGACGATCGAAGCGAACATCCCGAGCGACACACCGTCGATGCGCGCGGAGTTGTTCCAGCCGAACGACAAGCTCGCGCGGTTGCGGATGCGCAGCGAGTGGTTCTTCTGCTTGCGCTTCACGGTGCCGTTGATGCTCGCCGGTGGAATCAGCCCGATGTCGAACGGCACCTCGTAATAAGGATCGTCGCCGCGCAGCGACGCGTACTCCATCGGCACGATGCGGAAGTCCTTGGCCGACACGCCGACGCGACCGCGCTTCGCGATCTCCACATCGGCGCGGCGCCGCGCCTTGCCGTCGTCGACCAGCACCTGGTACTTGCCGGGCTCGACCGCCAACGCGATCGCCGACGCCTCCGCGGGCTTGTACAGCTCCGCCGCGAGCCGCCCGGTCGGGCCGCGCACCGACACGCGACCGGTGACGTCGTCGGCGAGCACCAACGTCGCCGAAGGACGGCGCAGATCCGTCATCACGAGATCGCCCGAGCCCGCGAGCTGGATGTCGTATGCGGCATGCTGCGCGCCGCCGCGCGTCGCCTCGGTGCGTTCGAGCGTCTCGTCGAACGCGAAGCGATACGCCTCGGTCAGCGTCACGT
>DASZPU010001152.1:0-13670 GCA_035550195.1 Nannocystaceae bacterium | reverse complement strand
ACAGCGAATCCCGAGCGCGGCGTGGCGTGGCGGACCGAGACTCAGAGCTCGAGCTCGGCGACGAGCGGCAGATGATCGGAGGCCGTGCGAGCTTTGCCGGTCTTCGCGGCTCGGAGCTCGCGTAGGGCCAGATCGCCGCGCACGTAGATCCCATCCAGCGCACGCACCGGCGCGTACGCGGGGAAGGTCGCGAAGCGGCGCGGCGCGGCACGGAAGCCCGCAGGTGCGAGCAGCTCTGGGCCCAGTCGCCCCCAGACGTCGTTGAAGTCGCCGCCCACGAGGATCGGCGTGCGCTCGTGCAGGCCAGCGAAGGGATGCGCGGCGAGGAAGCGCTCGAGCTGCCAGCGGCGATCCTTCTCCAACAACCCGAGATGCAGGTTGAAGACGTGCACGGTCCGCAGATGCCCGCGCACGCGCACGCGGAAGCGACCGTGCACCACGCTACGTGCTTTGCGGCCGCCGACGGTCACGTCGATGTTGCGGGTCTCGAGCAGCGGGAAGCGGCTGAGGATCGCGTTGCCGTAGCAGCCGCCCTTCTTCAAGAAGTGATTGGGGAACCAGGTGCGGTGGCGCATGCCGAGGTGCTCGCCGATGAGATCCACCTGGCGATCGAACCCGGTGCGCAGCGCGTCGTCGTCGACCTCTTGCAAGAGCACGAAGTCGGGCGACAGCGATGCGATCGTCTCGCACACTCGCTCGGGTCGGTAGCGGCGATCGATGCCGCCGATACACTTGTGGATGTTGTAGCTGACGACGGTCAGCTTCAACTGAGGCCCGTCTTGCTGACGACGCCGCGGAACATGTTGAGCGTGCGCTCGAGGCTCTCGATCACTTCCTCGATGCTGCGTGCATCTTGGGAGCGAATCTCGGCCTCGGCGCGCTTGAGCACGCCCTCGGCCTTCGCGATCGCATCGCGCCCGAAGCTCGTGCCGCTCATGATGCCCTGCACCTGCGGGAACAGCTCGCGCACCTCGGCGATCAAGCGCTCGGCTTGCTGACGCTGCCGCTCGAACTCCTCGGAGGCGCGCACCTCGACCATGTAGTTCTGGCTGTGCTCGACCAGCTTCTGCAGCTCTTCTTCGGTGAGGCCGCTGGTCGCGGTGACCGTGATGCTCTGCTCGTGGCCGGTCTCGAGATCCTTCGCCGATACGCTGACGAGGCCGTCGGCCGAGATCGCGAACGTGACCTCGACCTCGACCTCGCCGCGCGGCGCCTTGCGCAGGCCGGAGAGGATGAACTCGCCGAGCAGCTCGTTCTCCGCGGCCTTGTCGCTCTCGCCTTGCAGCACGAGGATCTTCACCGACGTCTGGTAGTCGCGCACCGTCGTGAAGATGTGCGACGCCGAGGTCGGCACCGTGGTGTTCTGCTCGATGAGGCGGTGGAAGTAGCCGCCCACGATCATGATGCCGAGGCTGTGCGGCGTGACGTCGAGCAGCAGCACGTCCATGCTGTCGTCGACCAGCGCAGCGGCCTGGATCGCGGCTCCGAGCGCGACCACCTCGTCGGGGTGCACGCCTTTGCAGGGCTCGAGCGCGAAGAACTCCGCGACGCGCGACTGGATGAGCGGCATGCGGGTCATGCCACCGACCAGGATCACGTCGTCGAGATCGCTGCGATCGATGTTGGCGTCGCGCAGCGTCTTTTCGCAGATCATCACCGTGCGATCGACCAGGTCGCGCGTGAGCTCCTCGAGCTCGTCGCGCGTGAGGTTCTCCTGCATGTGGAAGGTCTGACCGCTGGGCGTCGTGTAGAGGAACGGCAGATCGACCAGCGTCTCGCGGGCAACGGAGAGCTCGCAGCGCGCCTTCTCGGCCGCGTCCTTGATGCGCTGCATCGCCATCTTGTCGTCGCCGACGTCGACGCCGGTCTTCTCCTGGAACGACTGCGTGAGCCGATCCATGACGCGGATGTCGAAGTCCTCGCCGCCGAGGAACGTGTCACCGGCGGTGCTGACCACCTCGAACACGCCCTTGCCGATGTCGAGGATCGAGATGTCGAACGTGCCACCACCCAAGTCGTAGACCGCGACGCGACGCTCGAGATCCTTGCCGAAGCCGTACGCGAGCGCGGCCGCGGTGGGCTCGTTGATGATGCGGATGACGTCGAGGCCCGCGATGCGCCCGGCATCTTTCGTCGCTTGGCGCTGGTTGTCGTTGAAGTACGCGGGCACCGTGATGACCGCACGCTCCACACCGCCGCCGAGGTACTGCTCGGCGATGAGCTTCATCTCCTGCAGGATGAACGCGCTGATCTCCGGCACCGAGTAGACCTGGTCGCGCAAACGAATGCGGACGTCGCCGTGCGGGCCCTCGACGATCGAGAACGGCGCCGACTGCAGCACCGCGCGCGCGGCCGGCGAGTCCCAGCGGCGACCGATCAGGCGCTTCGCCGCGTACACGGTGTTGGTCGCGTTGGTCACCGCCTGACGCTTCGCGATGTGCCCGACCAAGCGCTTGCCGCTCTCGGAGATCGCGACCATCGACGGCGTGGTCTTGTAGCCGCCCTTGTTGGGGATGACCGTCGGCACACCATCTTCGACGATGGCAACGCAGGTGTTGGTGGTGCCGAGATCGATGCCGACGACGTTGTCCATTCGGGGGCTTTCGAGCCCGCCGGCGCCCGTGGGGGCACGCGAGCGGAGGATCGTAGGTTAAGACACCTTGATCGATTTGAGAAGCGCGGTGATCTCGGGATCGCCCGGACGGTTGCGATCGGCGATGAGCGCCTGCTCCTTCGCGGTCGCTTGCTGGCCTGCGGCGAGGAACGCCCGTGCGAGCATCACGTGCAGCTTGGCCAGCTCGGGCGGCCGCCGTTTCGGTGGGGTTTCGTTTTGGTCCACTCGCAGCGCGTCGAGGGCCGCGAGCGCGAACTTGCGGGTCTTGCCCGGGTCCTTCGCGCCGAGCGCCTCGGCTGCATGTGCGAGGTGCTCGGGCGTTCCGTGGGCCTCGGCGGCCTCGACGAGCAACGGCAGCGCCTCTTGGCCTTGGCCGAGGTCGCGTAGGTTCATCGCACGGGTGAACGCCTCTGCAGCACGCCGGTGTCGTGCGAGATCGCGGCAGCGCTCCCAGTTCGTCTTCAGCTCCTCGTCGCCGGGATGCAGCTGCAGCGCGAGCCGCCACGAGTTCGCGGCGCGTGCGAGCTTGCCGTCGCGCTCCGCTTCGCGGGCTTCGACGACGTACGCATCGAGCTGACGACGCACGCTCTCGCCGAGCGCTTCGCGCTGTCGTTTCGCGCGCACCATCGCACGCTCGTGCCGGCGCGCGGCGGCCTCGGCTTCCGCTTGCGCGATGCGCAGCTCGTGCTGCTTGCGTTGTGCGGCCTCGCCTTCTTGCTGTCGCCGCTTCTCTTCGGCAGCGCGTGCGATCTCGGCGTCGACGAACGGTGCACGCATCTCCGGATCGCGCAACGCTTCGCTCGCCTGCGTCGCGCGCCGAAAGAGCGCGGCGAGGTGCTCGCGATACGGCCCGAGGTCCTGACCGAAGTAGCTGTCCGGATGGAAGTCGCGGCTCACTTCGTGATAGGCGCGACGCACGATCTTGAGATCGTGCGTCGGCCAGATGCCGAGGATCTCGTAGGGCGAGAGATCGTCGAGGCGATCGACGAGCCCGAGGATGCGACGCTGCTCAGCGATCGGCAGCTCGATGCCCTTCACGAGCCGCGCGTCGTCGTGCGGTGCGAGTGGCCACGGCGGTGGATCGCGCTCGGGCTCGCGCGGATGATCGGGCTCGGGCAGCGGCGCGGCCTCGACCGGCACGTGCGGTTGCCCGGGCGTGCGCGCCGCCTCCATGTGCTGCACCAGCGTGCGACGCCGACGCTCGCTCGGCGCCATGGGCTTGGGCGGCGGTCCCGTCTCCAGGCGCGCCGCGCCCAGCTCGACCAATCGCGCGAGGATCTGCTCGGCCTCGGACACCGGCAGGCCGGTCGCGTGCAGCAGCTCCGCGACCGTGATCGTGCCCTCGATGCGGCTCAGGACGAAGAAGTCGGTGGGTGAAAGCGGCAGGGTCTGGATCGACGCCGTGCCGCCCTGCACCACCCGCGCGCTGCGATCGAGCCCCATGGCGACGCCGTGTCCAGCTTAGCAGCGCCGCCTCTGCCGTCCCAACTCGTGGCGGGTCGGGCCCTACGCGAAGGTTGGTGCCATACTGCGCGGAGCGGATGCGCAGCACCTGCTTCGGCCTCTGCCTCCTCGCGACGGTCGCGTGCAAGAAGCCCGAGCCGCCGGTCGCCCCCGAGCGCGCCTGGCATCCGCAACCGACGTCGACGGCACTGGCCGACTCGGACGTGCTCGTCCGATCGATCGGTGGGCTCGACGTCGGCCGCGTGCGCACGTGGATGACGCCCGAGCTGCGCAGTCGCATCTCGTCCGACGAGCTCGAGCGTGCGAGCGCGCAGCTGCAAAAAGCGTTCGGTCCGAGCGTGGGCGTGCTCGAGGAGCGCACGCATCAAGAGGGCGAGCTGCTCTGGTACTCGGGCGTGTGGATCCATCGCAAGCCCGGACGTGTGCCGGTGGTGACACCGGTGCTGTATCAGTTCGCGCTCGACAAGCAGCGTCGGCTCGCGCGGCTGGTGATCCGCGAGCACTGGTTCCTCGACTCGATGGAGCTGCCCGCGGATCACTACCAACCGGTCACGCGGCTACACTTCCCCGGGCGTGGCGAGTGGACGATCAGCCACGGTGGTCGCGGCAAGTCGCTCAACCACCACTACAAGACTCGCGCGCAACGCTTCGCGTACGACATCGTGATGAAGAAGAACGGGCGGCGACGCAAGCCGAACGCGCCCGAGAACCAGAACAGCTCGTACTACTGCTATGGCGCCGAGATCGTCGCGCCCGCGGCCGGCACGGTGACGTTCGCGGTCAACGACGTCCGCGAGAACACTCCGGGCGTCGCGGGCGAAAAAGGTGGCAACGGCGTCGTCATCGATCACGGCTTCGGCGAGTTCTCGTCGATGTGGCACGCGATTCCCGGAACCGTGCGCGTGAAGGTCGGCGATCAGGTCGTCGCAGGTCAGGTGATCGCGCTCGCCGGCAACAGCGGCCACTCGAGCGGACCGCACCTGCACTACCACCTGTCGGCACGCGAAGCCGGCACGCGCAAAGAGTTCGGCTTGCCCGCGCCGTTCGTCGACGTGTGGGTCGACGGGCGCTGGCACGAGCTGATGGAACCGATACGCGGTACCGCCGTGCGCCTCGATCCACCGTCGGGCGTGCTGCGGCGCGATCAGGCCGCGGGCCCGCGCTACTTCGTCGATCTCTGAGTCTTGGTCGCGCCCTCCGGCGCTCTTGCGAGATTCGCTGACAGCGCACGCGCACGCGGATGCGCCTTCTCGTAGACGTCCATCATCGTGCCGAGCGTGAGATGCGTGTAGCGCTGCGTCGTCGAGAGGCTCGCGTGGCCGAGCAGCGACTGGATCGTGCGCAGGTCGCAGCCGCTCTCGAGCAGGTGCGTCGCGAAGGAGTGGCGCAGCCCGTGCGGAGCGATGCGCGTGCGTGCACCGGTGCTCTCGCAGCGGCGGTACACCAGCTCGCGCGCCGCACGGACCCCGAGTCGTCCACCGCGATCGCCGAGCCAGAGCGCGCGCGTCGGTGAGCCCTCGCGCACGAGCTCGTGACGCACCGCGAGCCACGCTTCGATCGCGGCCGCGGCCTTGCGTCCCAGCGGCACGAGTCGATCCTTGCCGCCCTTGCCGGAGATGACGCGCACGCGCAGGCTGCCGCGCTCGCGCTCGAGCGCGTCGAGATCGAGCGCGCACGCTTCGCTGACGCGCAGACCCGCGCCGTAGATCACCTCGAGCAGCGCACGATCGCGGGCCCCACGAGCACCGCCGCGCTGCGGCTCTTCGATGAGCGCCCCGACTTCTTCGACCGACAAGGCGACCGGCAGCTTGCTGCGTCGCTTCGGGCTCGCGATGTTGCGCAGCTGGTTCTCCGCGATGAGGCCGCGCTTGTGCAGCCACGTCGCGAAGCTGCGCAGGCACGCGAGCTTGCGCGCGACCGTGGTGGAGCCGACGTTGCCGTGCAGTGCGGCGAGCCAGCTGCGCACCGTACGGACGTCGAGATCGGCGAGCTCGGCCGCACGCCCGCGCGCCTCGTCCACCCACGCCATGAACCCGCGCAGATCGGAAACGTACGCGCGCAGCGTGTGCGGCGAGCAGCGTCGCTGCGCCCGCAGGTGCTCCGCAAAGTCGTCGACCTGCTGCTGCACGAGCACGACCCTAGCCCGCGAGACCGTAGCGCCTCCATCCGACGCCCGCCAATTCGCCGAAGAAGCCGGCGGTAGGCGCCGATCGAGTGCCGTAGGGGCGCAGCCCCTGCCTAAAAAACGCAGTCGAAGTCGCGCAGCACCACCGCCATGCGCTGCTCGATCGCTGCGATCGTCGCGCAGTCGTCGGCGCCGAGCCCGGTCTCGCGCGCGTCGACGCGATCGTTGGTCCGGAAGGTCTCGTTGGCGAGCAGCGGCTCGAGGTCGACGATCGTGGTGCGCCGCACGTCGAGGTCCGAGAGGAACTCCTGCAGCTCGAGCCCTTCCAGGCTCACCAGCGGATTGCCGGCGAGGTTCAGGGTCACGAGGTTCTCGAGCGTGGCGAGCGGCGTGAGATCCGTGATCGCGTCGTCTTCGGCGTGCAGCACCTCGAGCAGCGTCAGCGACGCGAGGCTCGAGATGTCTGCGGCGCCCGTGCGATCGATGTGGATCGTCTGCAAGGTCGGCGCGAGCCCGAGATCCGCGACCGCCTGCGGCGAGAGCACCGTGTCGTCGAGCTCGATCGTCTCGACCATCGGCAGCGTGCCCAACACCGCGAGCGTGTCGGCGCGACCGCCCTGGTAGACGATGCGGCGCAGCACGGTGAGCCCGCCCAGCGGCGAGAGATCGAGCGCTTCGCCGGTGCCGCCCGCGAAGATCGTGCCGAGCAGCGGCAGCGTCGCGACGGGCCCGAGATCCGTGAGCGGGTTGTTGCGCACGTCGAGCTCACGCAGCTCGGCGAGCCCGGACACCGCGACGATCGTGCCGACGGCGTTGTCGGGCAGCGCGAGCTTGCGCAGGTTCACCAACGTCTCGACGCCCGCGAGCGAGTCGACCTCGTTGGCACCGAGATCCAGCACCGACATGAGCGAGAGCCCGGCGACCGGCGCCGTGGAGCGCACGCGGTTCTCCTGCGCCGAGAGCCGGTCGAGCTGGTGCATGGCCTCCACGCCCTCGATGTCCTCGAGCTCGTTGCGCGAGACTTCGATCGAGATCATGCCGGTGGCGCTGGCGAGCGGCGTGAGCGTTGCGATGCGATTGCCCTCGAGGTCGACGAAGCCGAGCTGGTCGTGGTCCTGCAGCGGCGCGAGCGAGCCGACGTCGTTGTCGGAGATGTCGAGCGAGAAGAGGTCGCGCATGCCTTCGAGCGCGGCGATGTCGGAGATCTTGTTCTCCTCCAACACGAGCGCGAGCATGTGCTCGAGCGGTCGCAGCGGGCCCACGTCGGTGATCTCGTTGCGACCGAGATCGAGGTAGGTGAGCCCGGTGAGCCGCCCGAGCGGACCGATGTCCTTGATGCCGTTGCCGTCGAGCACGAGCTTGCGCAGCCCACGGAGCTCGCCCACCGTGCGCAGATCGTCGATCTTGTTGTCCGACAGCTGCAGCTCCTCGAGCAGCGGCAGATCGAGCAGCGGCGTGAGGTCTTCGATCTCGTTGCCGGACAAGCCGATGCTCAGCAAGCCCTGCGCGCACTCGAGCCCGCGCAGATCCTTGATGCCGAGCATCGGGCCGCGCAGCCCGGGCAGCTTGCGCAGCTGCTCGGCGAGGATCACCGGCTCGGGCTCGCCGGTGTCGCCACCACCGGTCGTGTCCATCGGCTCGGGCTCGGGCAACACGTCGAGCAACAACTCGCGCAGCGCCTCGTCGGGCACCTCGACCTCGCCGACGCACAGCTCGATGTCGTCGCCGTCGCCGATCGTCCCCGGCGGCGGCTCACCCGCGCAGGCAGCGGCGAGCAAGACGAAGAGCGCGGAGCGACGGAGCACCGCGCCCACGCTAGCACAGCCCCTGCTACACCGGCACGGGCAGCAGCGTCGAGCCGGTGAGGCGCGACTGCAGCTCCTCTTTGTCGGCTTCGGTGATGCCGTACTCGCCGATGATCACGATGTGCCCGTGGAAGCCGTGGCGCTCGTGGAACGCGACCAGCTCGTCCATCGCGGCATGCAGCGTGTCCTTCTCCGTGTGCGGGTTGGGCACGAGCGCGAGGTACATCGTGATGTCGGGCGGCGCGATCTCGGTGAGCTCGGTGTGGATGCGGACGACGTTGCCGTCGATGCTCGACGGCCGGATCGAGTCGCGCCCCACCTTGTAGACGTACTCGCGCTGCACCGTGCGCGTCATGTGGAACACGACGATCTGCTTGTAGGGAATGCCGGTCGCCTTGCCCTGCGCGCGCGCGACCTCGACCGCATTCTGCAGCAGCCGTCCGATCCGCACGCCACCGACCGCGACGACGATGGTGCGATCTTCGGTCTCGATCGCCTCGCTCTCCACCGTGTCGATCACGCGCCGGTAGTAGCTGTGGGCCATGCGCAAGAGCGGCCGATGGTTGTAGCCGAAGAGGATCGCACCGACGGCGATCGCGGCCGTGATGACGAGCTCACGGAGGTCGCGAATCTGCTCGCCGAAGCGGTCGTAGAGGCCGAGCAACGCGAACGCGAGGAAGCCGAGCCCGAAGATCGCGGACACCGGCACCTTCACACCGCCGACGTTCACGTTGAACGGCGCGCGATAGATGCGGCGATCGTCGGCCTTGAACTTGCGCAGCAACACGAACGCGACCACGCCGGAGAACATCACGAGGCCGAAGCTCGCACCGTACCAGCGCTCGAGCACCTCGATGTCCGCGTCGCCCTCGAAGCACAGCAAGAAGATGCCGACGAAGAAGAGCGTGTTGATGCGCGCGAACACCGAGCGGTCGTTGGTGTCGAGCAGCGCACGCGGCAGGAGGTTGTCGCGCGCCATCGTGACCCACAGGCCGCGCGCACCGGCGAAGCCGGTGTTGGTGGCACCGATGAGCATGAGCGCCGCGCTCGCGACGATGACGAGGTTCCAGATGTGGCCGAGCGTCTCGCTGCCGGTGACGCCGTGCACCGCCGTCTCGCCGAGCTCGGCCAACAGATAGCCCGACGCGCCGAGCAGCTTCGCGGGCGGCAGCACGAGGAAGACCAGCAGCGAGATCGAGCCGCCGACCACGAGCAGCGTCAGCAACATCGTGCGGTAGATGCGGGGGATGTCGCGGCGCGGACGCTCGAGCTCCTCGGGGATGTTCATCACCGACTCGACGCCCGACGCACCGAGGATCGACGAGCCCAGCGCGACCGGGATGAGCGCGGCGCCCAGCGTCGCGAACCCGGGCAGGATCCGTGAGCTGCTGCTGGCCTCGGCCATGTGCCCGGCCGCGGCCTCCTGCGCATGGGCTTCGATCGACGGTGCGACGATCGCCGTGCCGTCGATGAAGTACTCGAGGTGCACGCCGTGCAGGAGGATGTAGACGACGCCGAACAGGATCGTCACGCCCATCACCGCGAGGTTGACCAGGAAGATGGTCTTGCTGACCTTCACGCTCTCGTGCAGGCCGTAGTTGTTGAGCGTGAAGAGCAGCACGAGCGGTGGCAGCATCACCACCACACCGCGCGGGAAGACCGGCGAGAACGCGACGGCGAGCGTCGAGGTGAGCAGCACGGTCGACAGCGTGCGCCGCCAGTGCCCGGGCATGACCCACAGGCCGAAACCGATCGCCGGAATCGTCGACACACCGATCGCGGCCACCGTCGCGCCACCGCCCGAGTCGCCGACCAGCGACACCAGATAGTCGCTGTACGACATGAGGCTGACGATCGCGGTGGCGACGTACGAGAACGAGATGACGACGCCGACCGCCGCGGCCGCGACGATCGCGAGCTTGCCGAGGTGGGAGAGCGCGTAGCGAGTCATCACGTACGTGCCGCCGTTGCTGAGCGTCAGCAGCACGGCCTCGACGTAGATCGGCGCGAGCACGAAGAGCAGCGCGTAGAGCCCGATCTGGAACGCGGGCGTCGCATAGCCGACGCCCGCGACGATCAACGCCCCCGAGCTGTAGTACGGCGACGTGAGCGGGTCGGGGCCGACGAGATAGAGGCCCTCGCGCCAGCTCAGCTTCTTGTGGTCGCTCCGGACCACGTCGGCGGCGACGACCTCGCGAGCCACGTGGCGCCGGGTATGCACCCAGCCCCGAAGGGGCTGCAAGGTAATTCTCGCCGAAGGCGATCAGCGACTGCGACCGGAGGCGTTGTCGCAATTCACGGCGACGGCGGAGGCTCGGCCGGCGACGGCTTCGGCTTCGGCTTCTCCGGCTTGGCCGGTTTCTCGCCTGCAGGCTTCGCGCCGGCCGGTGTCTCACCCGCAGGCTTCTCACCCGCAGGCGGCGTGCCCTCGCCGGGCTTGGGCGCCGGCGGATTCTTGAACATCTCGTCGCGCGCTTTGTGGATCTGCTTGAAGCTCATGTCCGAGATCACGTAGAACCACTCGCCGAAGCGCTGCTGCAGCATGCGTGCACGCGCTTCGCCCTTCAGCGCATTCTTCTCGTCGTCCTTCGCCTCGGGATCGGCCGGCTCTTCTTCGACCGCCGACACGCCGTCGCTGCTCTTGTCCATCGACGCGTCGTACGCGACCTCGACGAACATGTAGCGGTTGGCCTGCTTCTCGTCGGCCTCGCCTTCGGGCTTGGCCTCGCCGCCTTCTTCTTCGGTGCCGGCCGTGAGCGCGAGCCCGGACTCGTAGGTGATCTCGCCGAAGTAGAGGCTGAACACGAGCCCGTCCTTGGTGACGATGCGAGCCTCGCCCTCGTTGCCGAACAAGCGCTGCTGATCGGGCGTGACGAAGAAGCCCTTGCTCTGCAGCGCCTGCAGCGTGAGCGGCTTCGGTCGCGTGCGCACGCCGACGATCTTGATGTTCGCGATCGCGGTGACGACCTGCCGCACCTTCGCGGAGTCGAGCATCTTGCCCTCCGGCGTTTCGACGCCGGCGACCGCGACCCACTCCTCCTTGCCGTCGATCTTCTCGAGGTCGGCACGGATCGGCTTGCTGCCCTCGACCTTGCCGTTCTTCTCGTCGACCGAGTACGGGTCGTAGAGCATCGTGACGATCTCTTCGCGCTTCACCTTCAGCAGATCCTTTTCGATCCAGTCGGTGAAGTTCGTCGAGATGTCGAGCTCGAGCTGCGCACCGTACACGCGCTTCTCCGCGGGCACGCGCACGTAGTGGAAGCCTTGCTTGTCGGGGATCTCCTTGCCGACGATGATGTCGACCTGGGTCGCCGACGAGGCGTCCTTGATGGTGATGTGCTTGCCCTTCTCGTCGCCCTTGCCGTCGGCGCCCGCAGGGTCGAGCACGCCGAACTGGCCGTGCTCCGCCGCGTTGTCGCCGTAGTAGATGTCCTTCTTCACGTCGATGAAGGACGCGGCGGCCTTGCCCATGCGCTCGGTGCCGTCGGCGGGATAGTCGTTGTGGCTGGGGATCACCCAGCGACCTTGCTTCTGCTCGACGGCGAAGCGCACGACCTTCGCGGCCTTGTCGTCCCACGTGACCACCTCGAGCGAGGTGGCGAGCGTGGGATCGGTGAAGCCGGGGAAGAGCTGCTCGCCGGTGTCGGCGAAGCTCGCGGCCGCGAGCTCGCGCGGTCGCATGCTGTAGCCGAGCGCGACCGAGCCCAGCGCGAGCGCCACCATGATTGCAGTGCCGCGGTTCATCACTCGTCTCCCTTCTTGGTCTCGGTCTTCGGCGCGGGCGCTCCGGTGCGCCGCGTCTGCGGGATCGCATCGTGCTCGCGTCGCCGCTTGCGCGCGTAGATGAAGCCGCCCAGCAAGAGCGCCGGGATCGGCGGCACGAGCACCGACGCGATGCGGATCTGATCCTCGATCTCCCGCGACTCGCGTTGGTAGCGGGTCTCGACCTTGCCGACCGCCTTGGCCTTCTCGCGCTCGATCGCCTCGGTGCGCGACGCGAGCCGACGGTTCTCGGCCTGCTCCGCGCTCTTGAGCATGATCTGCTTGGTGGTGTCGTCGAGATCGGCGCGCTGCTCGATCGCGTCGACCGCGGCCTCGAGCGACTTCTTGGCCTCCTCGAGCTCGGCTTCCGCGCTCTTGTTGGCCTCTTCGGTCTGCTTCTCGCGAGCGTCGCGCTCGTCCTTCTTCAACTGATCGACCTTGTCGAGCCGGCGGTACTTCGACTTGCGCTTGCGCAGCTCGATGAAGCGATCGTCGCCGACCAACGAGTCGACCACGTTGAGCAGGAACGTGACGTTGTCGAAGCGGACGTCGTCGAGACCGTCGGCATCGACGTCGCCGCCGCGCTCGTGCATCGCGTAGAAGTTGTTGCCGAACAGATCGAGGTCGGCGATGACGACGACGTTGCGATCCTTGGTCTCGCCGGTGCCGCCACCCTTCACGCGCGCGGCGAGCACCTTGGGCTTGCCGTCGGGCGGCGTGACCGCGTCGCGACCGTCTTCGAGCTTGCCGGGCCGGGGCGGGATCGGCCCCTGCACGCCGAACAACGGGTGACGCTGCACCATCGCGTCGAACAACGCCGAGCCCGCGGTGGGCCCGGTCTGCAAGAGCGGCACGAACTTGTCCTGCCAGCCCGGCGCCGCGGTGAGCTGCCCGGCGAACATCATCACGATCTCGGTGAGACCGTCGACGCTCGGATCACCGCCGAGGCTGTTGCTGCCGTCTTGCCGCGGACCGACGAACACGATCTGTCGCGGCACCTGCTCGAGCGTCGGGTGCGGGTTGTAGGAGTCGGAGAGGATCTTCTCGTCGTCCCACTCGACACCGACGTCGCGCAGCAGGCCTTTGTAGTCGCCCTTCGGCTCGGCCGGCGGACCACCGCCGCCACCGAACATGCCGCCTTGCTGACCGGGCGGCGGCAGCTTGTCCTCCTTCGGCGAGGTGCGGATGTCGAACAGCGGGAACGGATCCACGGTGAGCAACGCGGGGCGACCGGCCTCGACGTAGCTGCGCACGTTGTCGAGCTCGTCCTGGCTGCAGCTCGACAGCTGCGGCACGAAGAGCACGTCGACGTCTTCCGGCACCGGCTGCTTCGGGTTCAGCGAGCGCACGTCGTACTGCTTGCGCAGCTCGTCGACGATGCGCCACGCCGGCTGCTGGCTGCGGCTCTGGATGTCGAAGTTGCCCATGATGGTGGCATCGGTGCGCCAGATGCCGACCACCTTCTTCTTGTCCTGCGTGACCACTCGCAGCGCGCGAGCGATCTCGTACTCGACCGAAAGACCGCGATCGAGGAACGGCACCACCTCTTCGCGCGGACCCGACACGAACGCGAGCCCGAGGAACGTCTCCATCTCCTCGAGGCGTCCGCCTTCGCGATCCACCAAGGGGCGCGGCAAGATGTTCCACTTCTCCATCGCCTCTTCGGCTTCCGGTGAGTAGAGATCGGGCTCGACGATGCGCACGGTGAGGCCTTCACCGCCCTGCGCTTCCATCTCGCGCAGCAGGTTCACGAGGCGCAGGCGAACTTCGACGTACTCGCGCGGCACCTCGGCGCTGACGAACGCGTGCACGATGACCGGGCGATCCGCGGAGATGCTGCGGATGAGCTCGTGCGTCGCGGGCGTGAGCTGCGAGAGGCGCTCGGAGGTGATGTCGGCGC
>DASZPU010001151.1:0-7624 GCA_035550195.1 Nannocystaceae bacterium | reverse complement strand
CCATCCTTCCCTCGCGTACGCGCTCGATCAGCTCGGCGAGCTCGAGCGCGGGCTCGGCAACCTCGACGCGGCGATGGAGCGCTTCGCCGAAGCCGGCGAGCTGCGCGATGCGACGCTGGGTGCGAACCATCCCGAGACGGTGACCACGCTGCTCGGCATCGGCCGCGTGCTGCTCGCGAAGGGCGAGCGCGAGCGTGCACGCGGGGCGTTCTCCGCGGCGCTGAAGATCGTCGACACGCACGGCCAGGATCCCGCCCGCCGCCACGAGCTCGAAGCCCAACTCGAGCTCGCCCGCTGAAACGAGTAGCGCGAGCGAAGCGAGCACGACGCCGCATCGCCGAAGGAGGCAGCGCCGGCAGAGCACGTCGGTGAATTGCCGAAGGAGGTGGACGCCAACGGCGGCCAGCTCCTTCGAGCAACCGCCGCACGGCGGCGGCGGCCGCTCTTGCGGCCGTGGGGTAGCGACAGATCGAGTCGAGCCGCCTCGGCTCGACTCGATCTACGGAGCGTAGGGGCGGAGCCCCTGCGAAACCAGTGACTCGGCCCACCGCCGCGCCGTGCTCGCCGCGTCACACTTGCAAGGGGACCGCGGCTGACGACATGCTGGACGCGATGACGACGGAGATCGGCGAGCCCACGTGATGGATCGTCGTCGCGTGGTGATCACCGGTCTAGGGCTCGTCAGCCCGATCGGCAGCTCCCTCGACGCGGTCGCCAACGCGCTGCGCAACGGGGTCCACGGCATCCGCACCATCGACGAGTGGGCGTCGTGGGGCGTGCGCACGCGACTCGGCGGCGTGGTCGACGACGTCGATCCGGCGATCGGCACACGCAAGCAGCTGCGTGCGATGGGCAAGGTCGCACGGCTCGCGCTCGCGGCCACGCATGCGGCGATCGCCGACGCGGGCCTCTCCGAAGATCTCGTGCGCGGCCCGACGCTCGCGCTCTACTACGGCTCCACCGACGGCTCCACGGGCGCCGCCGAGGAGTACTACCGCAAGCTCTACACCAGCCGGAAGTTCGAAGGCCTGCTGTCGTCGAGCTACCTCAAGTTCATGAGCCACACGTGCGCGGCCAACCTCGCGCAAGTGCTCGGCGTCACCGGACGCGTCGTGCCGATCTGCAGCGCGTGCACGAGCGCGAGCCAATCGATCGGCGAGGGCTACCACGCGGTCGCGAGCGGTCGCGAAGACATTGCGATCTGTGGCGGCGCCGAAGAGCTGCACGTCACCGTCGCCGGCGTGTTCGACCTGATGATGGCGGCCTCGGTGGGCTGGGACGATCCCGCGAAGACACCGCGCCCCTTCGATCGCGGGCGCGATGGCATGGTGGTCGGCGAAGGTGCGGGCACGCTCGTGCTCGAGAGCTGGGAGCACGCGCAAAAACGCGGCGCGCGTGCATGGGCGGAGATCATCGGCTACGGCAGCAACTGCGACGGCGCGCACCTCACCTCGCCCTCGCCCGTCGGCATGGCCGGCGCGATGCGTCTCGCGTTGAAGGATGCCGGCCTCGATCCCGCGCAGCTCGACTACGTCAACGCGCACGCGACCGGCACGGAGGTCGGCGACATCGCGGAGAGCATCGCCACCGCGGAAGCGCTCGGCGATCGCGTGCCGCTGTCGTCGACGAAGGGCCACACCGGCCACACGCTGGGCGGCTGTGGTGCGATCGAGTCGATCTTCGCGATCGCGATGATGCAGGGCCGCTTCGTCGCGCCGACGCGCAACCTCGACGATCCCGATCCGCGCTGCGCTCCGCTCGCGCACATCCGCGGCGAGCCCCGCGAAGCTCGCCTCGTGCGCGTGATGAACAACAACTTCGCGTTCGGCGGGATCAACACCTCGCTGGTGCTGACGGCCGTGTGATGCCACGCCCGCTCCGCATTCTCATCGTCGGGCTCTCCTATCTCGTCTTCGGCGGGTTCGGCTTCATGCTCGCGTACGTGATCATGCCGTGGGCGCTGCGCGGCGTGAAAGGCCGCGAGGAACGCATCGCGAAGGCGCAGTTCGTCATGCACGACTGGACGCGCTGGTACTTCCGCCTGCTCGAGCGCTGGGGCGTCGCGCGCCCCGAATACCCCATCACCCCCGAGCTGCTGGCGAAGCCCGGCGGCGTGGTGGTGATCGCGAACCATCCGTCGTTGCTCGACATCGTGTTCATCATGGGTGCGCTGCCGCGCATCACCTACGTCGCGAAGGAGTCGTGGATCACGAGCCCGTTGATGGGCCGGATGCTGCGCGCTGCGGGGCACATCGGTGCGCCGCGAGGCAAGACGCCGGCCGACGGTGCGATCGCGCTCGAGCGCATGATGGATGCGTTGCGCGCCGGACGTGCATTGCTCGTGTTCCCCGAGGGCACGCGCTCGCCGAAGCATGGCTTGTGGTCGTTCCATCGCGGTGCGTTCGAGGCCGCGCTGCGCACCGGTGCACCGATCCTGCCGTGCGTGCTCGACGTCGATCCGCCGATGCTGCGCAAGCATCAACCTTGGTACGACGTCCCCGATCGCATCATGAGCTATCGGATGCGCGTGCTGCCGGTGATCGAGCCCGACACGTTTCCGCGGCGTGGCAAGGCGCTGGTCGAGCGCGTCGAAGCCATGTACCGTCGTGAGATGGGCATCGCGGAGCCGAGCGAGCACGAGGCCGCGAAGTGACGCGCAACGTCGCGCTCGCGCTGCTGCTCGGCTGCGCGAGCTCGGAGCCGGCGAGCGACACGGACGGTGCGACGAGCTCCGGCGACGGCACTTCGAATGCGAGCACTTCGAATGCGAGCACTTCGAGCACTTCGACGACCGGCACCGACGACACCACGATCGCGACCACTGCGGATTCGTCGAGCACCGATCCGTCGACGACCACCGCACCCGAGTCGGGCACCGGCCTCGAGTTCCCGCCGAACTTCCTCGACGGCAGCGACGCGCGGCTCGAGTGGTCCGGCGCCGACATGCTCGATCGCACCTCGCACACCGCGATCTGGCAAGCACGTTACGTGCAGCAGAACGGCTACTACGCGGTCGCGTGGCACACCAGCAACGACGGCACGTGGCACGCGAGCCTCTTCGAGTACGGCACGCATCCGTATCCGACCACCGGCACGGTCGACGCGAGCGGACAATCCACCGGCGGCACCGGAGGCGAAGGCGCGGTGCACTACTACGAGATCGCCGGGCTCGGTGCGTCCGACTTCATCGCATCACCCGGCCCTGGTCCGACGTACCTGCTCGGGACCGACGTCTGGGTGACGCAGGCGCGCACCGCCGAGCTCGTCGGCGACGAAGTGCGTCATCGCTACTGGCCCGACCTCGCCGACCCCGACGCGTTCATCGAGCAGTCGGTGTCGGCCGACGGTGTCGCGCAAGCCAGCGCCGCCGCGGTGAGCCCTGCGTTCACGATCGGCGGCTCGCCGTGGACGGGCGACGGCTCCGGCAACGGTGAGTCGCCCGCAGCGGTGTTGCGCGGCTTCGCATTCTTCTCGTCGGCGCTCGCGATCGACGACCTCGTCGCCGAGGCGAACAGCGCGAGCGATGCACCGGTGACCGACGCGGGTGCAGCGTCGGTCTGGTACATCAATCGCAATCCGACGCCCGACGATGTCGCCGATCGATCCGGCGCCGGTCACTCGCCGGTGTGGGCCAACGATGCGCGACCTGGGCTCTGGACCGCGCCCTGAGCCTCGTCGGTCGGCTGCAGCACGAAGGGATAGCTGACCACCGCCGCGCTCGCGTCGGCGCTCACCGGGAACTTCCACTTGCGCACCTTCGACGTGATGCACTTGCCGAGCGCCGCGTCGTCGATTTCGCTCTCCTGGATCGCGGCGACGTGCACGAGGCCGAGCTTGCCGATCGTGAACTGCACCACGACGCGACCTTTCGCGTTCGGATCGCGCACGAGCGCCGCGTTGTAGCAGCCGCGGATCTCACCGAGGTGCGCACGCACGATGCGACGGATGATGTGGCGATCGATCGAGCCCATCACCTGGGCCTGCGACTGCCGGATCCGCGGTGCCCGTGTGCCGCGCCCACCGAAGCCCCGGCCCGCGCCGCTGCCGTACCCGCTGCCGCTGCCGCTGCCGCCTCCGCTGCCGTGCGTGCTCGCGTCCGGACCGACGTGGCCCCACGAGAATTCCTGCGCCATGCCCTCGGCCAGATCGACGCCCTGCACCACCGTGGTGGCGGTGCCCTTGCCGTCGACGTGCGTGACGTTGTCGATCGCGACGAATGCCGTGAGCTCGGTGAGCACGCGATGGCGTAGCGACAGATCGATCACCTGCTTCTCGATGCGGCCCACCGCCGGCGCGCGCCCACGCAGATACGCGGGCGTCAGCATCAGCTCGGCGATGCGTTGTCGCGCCCACGTCGACGCGAGGCCGCTGGCTTCGTGTTGCTCGACGGCATGCACCGGCACGCGCAACGTGACGGGCGCGCCGCCCCGCTTGCCGTGCACGAGCACGTCGCCGTGCGCCGCCCCGCGCATGCGTCCGAAGAGCACGACCGGGCGGTCGGCGAGCAGATCGGGGATGCGCGTCGGCACGACGGCCTCGACCTTCGTCTTGCCGAAGTCGACCGCGAGATCCGTGATCGCCGGGCGATCGAGCTGCGTGTAGAGCCGCTCGACGATCGGCGTGGGATCTTCCTCGAGATTCGCGTACGCGACGTCGCCGCGGCCGACCCGCGCCATGCCGTCGAGCAAGTAGCGATTCACCGATGCACCGATGCCGACCGAGAACAAGCGCGCATCGTCGATCTCGCGCTCGACCAGCTCGAACACGCGGGCCTCGTCGCCGATGAATCCGTCGGTGAGGAACACGACGAAGCGCACGCGATCCTCGTCGTGCGGGAAGCCGAGCGCGGCCTGGATGCCGGCGGTCATCTCGGTACCGCCTTCGCTCTCGAGGCCTTCGACGTACTCGAGCGCGCGTGCGACGTTCTCGTCGCTCGCGGGCACGAGCGTCTCGCCGAGCCCGGATGCGCGGTCGGAGAAGCGCACCACCTGGAACGCGTCGCCTTTGCGCAGGCCGTGGAGGAACTTCGCCATCGTCGCCTTCGCGAGCGCGATCGGCTCGCCCGACATCGAGCCCGACGCGTCGAGCACGAAGATCAGCTCGCGCGCGGGAGCGTCGGCTTCGTCGACGAGATCGGGGGGCTCGATGGTCAGCGAGAACCATCGCTCGCCGTCGCGCGCTTCGGTGAGCATGGTCGCGTGCGGGCCGGTGCCGCCGCGCGACCACGACAGCACGAAGTCGCGGTTGAGCAGCGCGAAGTCCTCGTCGAGCTCGACGACCGTGCTGCGCGCCTTCGTGGTGGTGCGCACGCGGTGCGCTTCGGAGCGCACGTCATCGACGAGCGAGCCGCCGTCGAACGCGACCGTGATGTGCAGGTCGCCGCAGGTGCGGCGATCGGTCGACAGTACCGGCGCGGAGAGGCGCGCGACGTCGCTGGTGTTCTTGGTGTAGCGCGGCGCGACCACGGTGGGCAGCGCGAGCTCGTAGCGTCCGCGCGTCGGTGCGAGCGGCTGCACGAGGTGGATCTCGACGTCGATGCGCGCGCCGGGCGGGAGATTCGCGAGGCTCTGCGTGAAGACGTTCGGGCGCTCCTGCTCGAGCAGCGCCGCAGTCTTGCCGGTCGCCTTCGCCTTCGCATAGTCGGCGACCGCTTCGGCGCGGCGCTTGATCACGCCTTTGATCTCGCGACCGGCGAAGCGAAATGCGTAGCTGTCGACCGCGGCGTCGTGCGGCAACGGGAAGGTGTAGAGCGCTTCGATGGGGCGATCGAACGCGTTGACGAAGGTCTGCGTGACGGTGGTGCTCGCGATCGTGGCGGTGACGTTGGTCGCGAACGTGGTGTCGGCCAGCGGCATGCCCACGATCTCGCCGCGATGCATCGTCATCAGCGCGCCGCTGTTCGGCGCGTCGGGATCGATGGACAGCGGCTCGTCGGCGGCCGCGATGCGTTCACAGTGATCGTCGGGCGCGGCCAGCTCGTGCACGTCGACGATCGGCACCGGCGTGTCGGCTCGTTCGGGTGTTTCGCCCTCGTCGACGGGCGTGACGACGTCGGGCTCCTCGGGCGTGTGATCGAGGATGCGGGCGTGCGGTGCACAGCCCAACGCGAACCAAAGCAATGCGATTCCAGCTCGCGAGCCCATGGCGGACCTCCCGATCTGCGCGACACGGACAGCGACAATTCGTGAAGGTTCCGGTGCGTTCGCATTTTCGTCGCTTGCACGTCGTGCGTCGCGATCGGATGCTGCGAGCCGCGATGGCGACCGACGACGACGACGACGAGGCCACGCGCGCCCGCCTCGCGTCGCGTCACCATCGCTACGGCTGGTGGGCGCTGCTCGTCTTCGCCGGTGCGGGGCTCGTGCTCGAGAGCCTGCAGGGCTTTCGCACGCCGTGGTACGTCGACGCGGACGTCGACACACGCCGCACGATGTTCCGGCTCGCGCATGCGCACGGAGCCCTGCTCGCGCTGGTGAACCTCGCGTTCGCGGCGGCGTTGCGCACCGGACTGCTCGCGCGACTGGAGGCGCCCACGCGCAGCGGCGCGCTGCTGCTCGGGGGCAGCGTGGCGATCCCGGCCGGATTCTTCGCAGGTGGTGTCTGGTTCGTGCAGGCCGATCCCGGCGTCGGCGTGTTGCTCGTGCCGCTCGGCGCGCTCGCGTTGCTCGCCGGCGTGCTCTCGATCGCGCGCGCTTCGTGATCGTCGCGTGACACGGCTTGGCGTATGCTCGCGGCCATGCACTTCTCGCTGCGACCGTTGCTGCTCGTCCTGCTCGTGGGCGCGTGCTCGGTCGCCCCGCGCGACGAGAACATGACGTCGCTCGGCGAAGTCGGCTCGGTCACCGGCGACGGCGGCGATGGCTCGAGCAGCGAGAGCGGCGGCAAGCTCGATGTCGGTGGCACGATCTCGGAGATCGCCGAGGTCTTCGGCCACAGCGCGGACACGCTGTACCGCCTCGATCCCGAGACGAAGGAAGTCACGATCGTCGGTGTGTTCGATGGCTGCAGCGCGTCGATCATCGACATCGCGCTCGACGCGAAGTCGAACATGTTCGGCACCGCGTACGGCTCGCTGTGGCGCATCGACAAGGACACCGGTCGCTGCATCCACGTCGCCGACGGCGACTATCCGACTTCACTGTCCTTCGTGCCGGCGAACACGGTGCTGCTCGGCGAGGAGGCGCTGGTCGGCTTCGTCGACGACGAGTACATCCGCATCGATCCCGAGACCGGCGAAGTGACGTCGTTGGGCGCGCTGTCCGGTGGCTTGCGCTCGAGCGGCGACTTGGTGTCGGTCGCCGGCGGCGGCAGCTATCTCACCGTCGTCGACGACGGCGCGTGCAGCAGCAACGATTGCTTGATCGAGGTCGACCCGCAAGACGGGACGGTGCTGAACAACTACGGCACCGTCCCCTACCCCCAGGTCTTCGGCCTCGCATTCTGGGCCGGCCGCGCGTACGGCTTCGCGCGCGGCGGCGATCTGTTCGAGATCCGCTTCGTCGACGATCAGCTGATGACGACGGCGATCGACATACCGGTCGCGCCCGCAGGCCTCGAGTTCTTCGGCGCCGGCTCGACGACCTCCGCACCACCGACCGAGCAGTGATCCGCAGCGTCGGGCCTC
>DASZPU010001150.1:0-5637 GCA_035550195.1 Nannocystaceae bacterium | reverse complement strand
CGCCTTGCGAGCCGCTGTCGCTGCTGTCGGACGGCGAAGTGGCGCTGCCGTCGGTGGTGCCGTCGGACGGCCCGCCGCTCGTGTCCGCCGCCGCGTGCATCACCGTGAAAGTGATCTGATCCTCGGCCGGGTTCGCCGACTCGTCGCTGATCGCCACGTGCACGGTGTATTCGCCGTCGGGCAGCCCCTGGATCGGGAACTCCAGGTCGGCGGGGCCGGCGTATGCACCCATGAACTCCGCGGGCATGTCCAGCGCCGGCGAGTCGAGCGTGATCGCAGTGTCGGCCACCACCGGCGACTGATCGTCGGCGATGTGCACGACGAGCTGGAACGTGCCTTCGTTCGTCGAGCCATCGGCGGGCTCGAGGATCTCGACACTCGGTGCGACGGTGTCGGGCGTCGACTCGCCGAACACGAGCAGCAGCTCCTGGTAGCTGTTCTGCCAGCCGGAGTCGCAGAAGTTGGTGTGCACGTTGTTGCAGTACCCGTTGCTCTCGTTGAGCATCGTGTCCGAGACGATCTTCCCGCAGTCGTCGTTGAACGTCTTGTTGCTGCCGCTCGTGGTCGGGTAGAGCAGATCGGTCTGCACGTTGACGTGCTCGAGGCCCCAGGTGTGTGCGGCCTCTTGCAGCACGATCTCCGCGATGCCGTCGGCGGTCTGCGCCGACTCGAGCGTGAAGCTGACCTCGCCACCGTCGGAGTCGAAGCAATCGATGTTGGGCGCGATGCCGGCGAACCCGGGCGACTCGCCCTGCCAGTTGCCGACCATCTCCATGTCGTAGTCGCCGTTGTCGGGCCGGAGGTTCGTGACGGTGATGCCGAAGTCCTCGACGCGCGAGCGGATCACCTGGATGACCGACGCACGCTTGGCTTCGTCACCGGAGTACGGCAACACGACGCCTTGGAAGATCTGCGAGCAATCGTTGTGCGGATCGTTGCCGCAGTTGCCGTTCATGTCGGCGCCGTCGAAGTTGACGTAGAGGATCTTCGCGCCGAGTCGCTGCGGCGGCACCGTGCCCGCCACGTTCTTGGGCGCGGGGAGCTGCGGGGGATCGATCGCGATCGCGAAGGCCGGATCATCGATCGCTTCTTCGACGGCCACCGCGTCGAGCGGCGGCGTGGCGGCAGCGATCACCGGGAGTGCGGCGAGCAGCAGGAGCATGGGCGACCTCGCGGGGGAACGGGCCAGCGACACCGTCCGGGGGGAAGACGGCAGTCGGCTGCGAATGTAGCGAGGTATGTTGGCCGCGAGAAGGAAGGATCTTGTCCTTCGTTAGGAATCGGCCGTATCGCCCGGTCCAGGCCAGTGAGCTTGGGCACGGATGGCCGCGCCGGCTCAACCGGCGGGCACGGTCGCGCAGCCGAAGCCGATGAGGATCTGGGCCATCTCGAAGCCTTGGATCGTCTCGCAGGTCTGCGGGCACAAGAGGATCGTCGTCGGGTTGGCCGGGTCGTCGTAGTACCAGCCGTTGGTGACGCCCGCACAGTCGGCCAGTCCTTCGACGTAGCCGATCTCCAGCGTGCCGACGCCGTCGTTGAACTCGACGTTGACCTCGCCGGGATCGAACTCCTCACCATCGGGCGGCGGAGGAATCGTGAACTCGCAAGCGATCGCCGAGCCTTGCACGACCGCGGTCGCGACCTCGTCGAAGATCGGTTGGAACTCCTGCTCGCAGAGGTTGCCCCACACACCGCCGGTGTTGTTGACGAGCTCGTGGTAGATGAAGCCGGCGGCCGCAGAGATCGCACAGCAACCACTCGCGTTGCCGTCGATGCACGACGACACCGGATCTTGTAGCGCCGCGATCGCGTGGAACGAGAACGGGCTGTAGGTCGGATCGAGCGCGGCCCACATCGCGGTGAAGCTCGCGGCGTCGAGATCGGACTCGTCGTCGGTCACGACGATGATGTGCTTGCTCGCGGTGGCCCGCATCGCGCCGGCCCACATCGGCTGCGTCGAGATGAGGATCTGCAGCGCGTTGTTGCTGTCGACCTCTTGGTTGACGTGCGTGTAGCCGGGCGGGTTGTTGTCGTCGGCCGGACACCCGCCGCTGCCGAGCGGCGGATCGAGACAGATCCCGTGGCCGACGTTGGGGTACGAGGAGATCAGCACGACGTGCGCGTCGATGTTCGCGAGAAAGATCTGACTCGAGAACATGTTCAGGTAGTTCTGCACCGAGTTCGCTTCGAACTCCATGCTGCCGGAGTTGTCGACGATCACGATGATGTCGGCGGGCTGCAAGCCGACCATCCCTTCCTCTTCGATCGCCGCACACTCTTCGCCGGTGCCACCCGAAGTGTTGTCGGCGCCCGCGACGTCGAGCTTGCCGATCGAGTCGTTGCTCTCCATCGGGCCGCTCATCGACTCTTCGTCGCCGCTACCGCCGGTGGTGGCGGGATCGGTGGTCGTCAGCGTCGTGGCGTTGGTCGTGGTGAACGAGCCGCTGCCGTCGCCTTCTTCTTCACGGCCGCCGCCGCACGCCGCGATCAAACAAGCACAAGCGATCCAATTGCGTCGCATCGGTCCCTCTCCCCGCGAAGCCTTGCCGGCCATCATGCCGAGTAGGCCCCTCTAGGACAACGTCGGCGCTCGTGAGCGTTCTCGATGCTCTGCGGCCCCATGGATCCGGAAATCGCACGGACGCCTGGTGCCTAACGGGGTTCTCGCGCGAGCAACCAACGAAAAACCCCCGCGCGGGCGGGGGCTTTTCGAGGAACCGCGAAGGGCTCAGTGCAACCAGCGTTGCGGCTCTTCGCCTTCGGCGTCTTCGCCATCGCCCTCGTCGGACGCGGCCGCCTCGGTCTTGCCGCGGTCGCGCTCGCGAAGGAGTGCCGCGAGCACGAGGCCGAGACCCGCGGCCCACAGCACCACGAGGAACGCGATCCAGTACGGCGACGCGTCCATGCCGACCAGCAACGGCGTGCCCGACGACTGCGTGATCGCGACGTGCTCGACCTCGAGGTTGTACACGCCGGCCGTGAACGCGAGCTGCAGCAGCACCACGGCCGCGCCGATGATGAGGATGCGATGACGACCCTCGCGCTTGCGCGTCGCGAGCAGCAAGGTCGCGACCGCCGTCTCGGCGACGAGCAGGCCCTGGGCGATGGTCGCCCACATGATCTCGCTCTTCTCGCTGCCGAGGCCCGAGCGCTGCAGCACCATCGAGTACGCACCCGCGAGTGCGATCGCGGTGAGCACGACGAAGCACTGGAAGCGACCGAACGCGCGGCGCACCTCGGTGCCGCTCGCCACCGCGGCGGCGCGAGCCGGACGCACGAGGCTCGACACCAGCAACCACCCCAGCACCGGCATCAAGAAGCCGGTCGCCACGAAGGTGATGAGGTTGACCTGGTCGTAGGTCTGCACGTTGATCTGCTCGGACAGATCGAGCACCGCGAGCGCGCTGCAGCCGACGCTGGCGAGCCCGAGCACCGCGCCCTCGAGCGGGCGGAACAGCGGCGCCCACGGCTGCTCGACGCGGCGACGCCACGAGAGCAGGCACAAGACGCCGAGCATCATCTGCGTCGCGATCGCGTAGACCAGCATCGGATGCGACATCTCGGTCGCCGCCGGTGCGCTGAGCAGCTGCGCGTAGGGCAGGCCGGACAGCGCCACGGTGCTGCCGAGCACCGCGGGCAGGGGCCCGAGCAGTAGACCGGTCGACGCCATGTCGCCGGCGATCATCACGGTGCCGATCGCACCGGGCAGCAGCACGCCGAGCCCGAGCAGACCGCCGACGACCATCGCGTTGACGCGCTGACCGAGCGCGTCGCCGAGCCCGATCGCGGTGAGGTGCGTCGCGGCCGACAGCCCGAGCAGCACGACGAGCAGCGTCATGGTCGCGACGAAGCCGGCCGTGAACGCGAGCAGACCGGCTGCGAGCGTCACGAGCCCGAGGCCCGCGACGAGCGCGAACACGTTGGGCCCGATGGTCATCGCCATCGCGAGGTCACCGGCCGACAGGCCCGTCATGCGCAAGACCGGCAGCGTGCCGGCTTCGCGCTCGCGCGCCGTGGTGGTCGCGGTGACGGTGGGGCCGACGACGATGAGAAGGATCGCGCCGAGCAACATCATCACGCTGCCGAGCAGCTGCATGCGCACGTCGGCGGACACCGGCGAGCGGTAGCGAACCGAGGGCTTGGTGATCGCGATGCGATCCGCACCATCGAGCAGCCACGCGCCGTACCACACCGGCGCGCCGGCATCTTGCACGGCGCGCGCGAGGTCGGCGACCTGGTGATGTGCGAGCGCGGCGAGATCGGTGCCCACGTCGGGCATGCCGGCCTTGCGCGTCGCACCGATGAGGCTGGTGGTGCCGTCGTCGTCGAGCAGCTCGTCGTCGCCGGTCTGCACCGCGAGCCAGCCCGCGACCGCCATGCGCTCGGCGTAGTCGACCGGCACGTCGCGGGTGGGCAGGAGATCGGTGACGAGCTCGACGCGCTCCGTGGTGTCGCCCGAGAGATCCGCGGGATCGCTCTCGCGGCTACGGATTTTCTCGACGCGCGACGCGAGCTCGCGCAACGTTGCACGCTCGACGCCGATCGACTCGAGCACCATGCGGCGCTGATCGACGCGGGGCTGCGGGATGCCGTCGCGGGTGAGGTCGCAACCGCCGACCCAGCCGATGCCGTCGAAGTCGATCGCGCGGCAGTCACCAGGGATGTCGGGCATCGCCACTTCGAGCGGCCACACGAGACGATCGCGGCGGCCTTCGATCGAAGTGATCGGTGCGGGACGGACATCGACCGCGGCCGAGGTCAACGCCATGCGCAGCGCGATCGTGTCGCCCTGCAGCGCGCCGTTTCGCGGGTTCAGCTTCGCGGCTTCGACGAGCTCGGTGGCTTCGTCGAGCTTCGCGAGGCCGTGCGCGATGCGGCGATCGAGCTCGTCGAGGATCGCGAGCCGCAGCTTGCGTTCCTGCGCGAACTTGGAGTCGACGCGCGCCTGCTCGCGATCTTCGTACGAGCACGCCGGGCCACCCGGAGCGCCGCACACCGCCCATGCGCTCTCGATGCCGGTGGAGACGCGCAGGCCATGTGCTTCACGACTGTCGATCTTGGTCAGGGCCGAGATGCCCAACCACGACAGACCGGTGAGCACCAGGACCGTGACCACCGCGGAGACGAGCTTGGTTCGCAGCTCGCGGCGCAGGAACGGCCGAAGACGGAGGTAGAGAGGTTGGCGCATCGTTCGCTCCTTGGGGCACCGCTTGGAATCTCGCGATCCGTGGTCAGATTCGGATCAGGGGCGAGGGACATCGAGCATCCCTCATTGTTCCACAGAACGTCGCGAGTGGCTGCCCGATTCGGGGGCAGGTGGAAGTTTCGGTGCCCGCGATCGGCGGCCACCTCGAAGGGCTCGAACGCACGGCATGCGCCTTGGATTTCACTCGGCGTGTCACGAGTGCGCAGGCGGTGGCTCCAATACGATCGGATGCGCGTTCCGGGGTGGGAGCATCCGCGTGACTGCGTTAGATTCGCGGGCCATGGAGCTGCCCGCTGACATCTTGACGCGTCTGCCCGCGGAGGCTGCGACCGCGCTGCAGCGCTGGGCCACCGACCCGCGCTATGCCGAGGACCGCGCGGCGGTCGCCGAGCTGGTGGCGCGCGTGCGCGCGGGCGAGGACGGCGCGCAGG
>DASZPU010001149.1:0-14630 GCA_035550195.1 Nannocystaceae bacterium | reverse complement strand
GTCATCTGCCGGCGCCGAGCGCCCGCGGCTGCATGCCGCCGGCACGCCGCAGCACGGCGTCGCGCAATCGCGTCGGGATCATCTTCGCGACGCTGATCGCCCAGCCATGGCTGCGCGGTACGGCGATGCGCGGCGCAGGTCGACGCGCTGCGACGACCTTCGCGATCGCATCGGCGACCTCGCTCGCATCGATCGCACGCGCCTCGAGCATCGCACGTTGATCGGCGAGCGAGCGCAACGCGTGGGCGAAGCGCGACGAGCCATAGCGATCGAGCTCGACCAGCGAGCGCTCGATGAACGACGTGCGCACGACGCTGGGCTCGATCACGACGACGTCGATGCCGAGCGGTGCGAGCTCGAGCCGCAACGCGTCGGAAAGCGCCTCCACGGCGAATTTCGTGGCGTTGTAGGCCCCGTACATCGGCAGCACGAGACGCCCGCCGAGGCTCGACACGTTGCAGATCGTGCCGTGGCCGCGCTCGGCCATGCGCGGCCACAGGCGTTGCGCGAGCGCAAGCGATCCGAACACGTTGGTGTCGAACTGCGCGCGCACGTCGTCGAGTGAGATCTCCGCGGTCGCGGCTGCGACACCGAACCCCGCGTTGTTCACGAGCACGTCGATGCCGTAGAAATCGGTCATGCGATCGAGCTCGGCGAGCGGCGCATCGAGGTCGGCGGTGACGTCGAGCACCAACGCATCGACGCGCGCGCCGGCCTCCTCGACGAGCGCGTCGAGCAGCTCCTCGCGGCGACCCGCTGCGATGACGTGGTGGCCTGCGCGGGCGAGGTGCAAGACGGTGGAACGGCCGATGCCCGAGGTCGCGCCGGTGACGAGAACGCGCTTCATTTCGGTAATGAATATTCATTCCGGATCGGATCGTCAAGCGCGACGGCCATGAGCGATCGCACGGGTTCGCAGCCCGTGGACGTCTTCGCGGTCTTGCCAGCGCCCGCGGGCACGGCTTGTCTTTCGCCCATGCTCCGCGCCCTCCGATTGCTCGCGTGCACCGTCCTCGTCGGCTGCCCGACCCCCGACACCAACACCACCACGACGCCGACGACGACGACCTCGAACGCGCCGAGCGAAGAGCCGCCCTCCGACGCGAAGGACTTCGTGGTCCAGACCGAGCAGTTCGGGGACGTCCGAGTGCTGCGCTACCAAGTGCCGGGCTTCAGCGAGCTCCCGCTGCAGCAGAAGAAGCTCGCGTACTACCTCTACCAAGCGGCGCTGTCGGGTCGCGACATCGTGTGGGATCAGAACTATCGCCACAACTTGCTCGTGCGTCGCACGCTCGAGGCGCTGGTGAAGGCGCACGGTGACGATCGTGCCAACGATGCGGTGATGAAGCTGCTGACCTACACGAAGCGCGTGTGGTTCAGCAACGGCATCCACCACCACTACTCGATGAAGAAGATGGTGCCGGAGTTCAGCGCGGAGCAGTTCGCGACGTGGGTGAAGGCCACGGATCCGAAGCTGCTGCCGCTGGCCGAGGGCGAGACCGCCGACGCGCTGGTCGCGAAGCTGACCCCGATCCTGTTCGACCCGAAGGTCGATGCGAAGCGCGTCGATCTCGACCCCAAGCACGATCTCATCAAGGCGTCGGCGACCAACTTCTACGAGGGCGTGACGCAGCGCGAGGTCGAGCGCTTCTACAAGGGCAAGGCCAACAAGAAAGACCCGCAGCCGATCTCGGCGGGCCTCAACTCCAAGCTCGTGAAGGAGAAGGGCAAGCTGGTCGAGAAGACCTGGAAGGTCGGCGGCATGTACGACCCCGCGATCAAGGAGATCGTGAAGTGGCTGAAGCTCGCGAGCGGCGTCGCCGAGAACGAGAAGCAGAAGGCCGCGCTCGACAAGCTGATCGCCTACTACGAGACCGGCGATCTGAAGACCTTCGACGAGTACTCGATCGCGTGGGTGCAGGACGTCGACTCGCGCGTCGACGTGGTCAACGGCTTCATCGAGGTCTACGGTGATCCGCTGGGCTACAAGGGCACGTGGGAAGCGGTGGTCTCGATCAAGGACATGGAAGCGAGCAAGCGCATCGCAGCCATCGGCGCACAGGCGCAGTGGTTCGAGGACAACTCGCCGATCCCCAAGGAGTACAAGAAGCCGAGCGTCGTCGGCATCTCGGCGAAGGTGATCACCGTGGTGGTCGAGGCCGGTGACTCCGCGCCGTCGACTCCGATCGGCATCAACTTGCCCAACGCGAACTGGGTGCGCAACACCCACGGCAGCAAGTCGGTCAACCTCGGCAACATCGTGCACTCGTACGACGTCGCGAAGAAGACCAGCGGCGTGCTCGAGGAGTTCGCGTCGTCACCGGAGGAGATCGAGCGCGCGCGCAAGTGGAGCGACGTGTCCGACTCGCTGCACACCGACATGCACGAGGTCATCGGGCACGCGTCGGGGCAGCTGAAGCCGGGCGTGGGGCAGCCCAACGATACGCTGAAGAACTACGGCAACACGCTCGAGGAAGCGCGCGCCGATCTCGTCGCGCTCTACTACATGCTCGATCCGAAGCTCGTCGAGATCGGCGTGATGAAGGACGCCGAGACCGGCAAGACCGAGTACGACGCGTACATCCGCAACGGGTTGCTCGTGCAGATGTCGCGCATCGAGCTCGGTGAGAACCTCGAAGAGTCGCACATGCGCAATCGCCAGATGATCGCGGCGTGGGTGTTCGAGCAGGGCAAGGCCGACAAGGTGATCGAGCGCATCGAGAAGGACGGCAAGACCTACTTCGCCGTGCGCGACTACGACAAGCTGCGTGCGCTCTTCGGCAAGCTGCTCGCCGAGGTGCAGCGCATCAAGAGCGAAGGCGACTACAAGGCCGGCAAGAAGTTGGTCGAGACCTACGGTGTGAAGCTCGACCGCGCGCTGCACGAGCAGGTGAAGAAGCGCTACGAAGCGCTGGGCATCGCGCCGTACGCGGGCTTCATCCAACCGCGGCTGGTGCCCTCGGCCAACGAAGCCGGCGAGATCCTCGACGTGAAGGTCGAGTACCCCGCCGACTTCACGGGTCAGATGCTCGAGTACGCTGCGACGTACTCGTTCCTGCCCACGGTCAACTGATCAGCGCTGCTGTTGGTACTGCCCGTTGGGGCGGCCGACCTGGTTCGAGGTGATCATCGCGTCGCGGAGCTGCGCGGAGATGTCCGCGAGCGCGCCGGGGCTGTGCGGGATGAGGATCGTGTTGGTCGGCGAGGTCGCGCCGATCTCCTTGAGCGTGTCGAAGTACTGCGTCATGAGCACGAGGTTCATGACGTCCTGCGCCGACGTGCCGGGCACGGTGCGCTGGAACTCGTCGACCGACTCGCGCAGACCCTCGACGATCGCGCGCCGCTGTTCGGCGATGCCCTTGCCGGCGAGCGCCTTCGCCTGCGCGTCGGCCTCGGCGGCCTTCACCCGCAGGATCTTCTCGGCTTCACCGCGTTCTTGCGCCGCGACGCGCATGCGCTGCGCCGCGTTGATCTCGTTCATCGCCGCCTTCACGTGCGCGTCGGGATCGATGTCGGTCACGAGCGCCTTCACGATGCCGTAGCCGAAGCCACCCATCACCTCGGAGAGCTCGGCCTTCACCGCCTCGGCGATGTCGTCCTTACGCTGGAACACGTCGTCGATCGCGATGTTGGGCACGCGCGCACGTACGACGTCGAACACGAAGCTGCGGATCTGCGTCGCAGCATCGCTCAGCCGATAGAACGCGTTGAACACCGCGTCGGGGATCACGTAGAACTGCACCGACACGACGACGCGCACGAACACGTTGTCGAGCGTCTTGGTCTCGACCGACACGTCGAGCTGTTGGACGCGCAGATTGGCGCGACCGGCGACCCGCTCCATGAACGGGATCTTGAGGTTCAGCCCCGGCCTCGCGATGCGCGAGAACTTACCGAAGCGCTCGACCACCGACACCGACTGCTGGTGGACGACGAACAGGGTGCCCTTCAGAACTGCGGCAACGACCAGCAGCACCGCTGGGATTGCCGCCCACGACAGGAGTTGGACGACTGCGGGATCCATGTTTGTGACGACTAGCACATGCATGGCGCCATTCCCGTCCGGGCCCGACACGTGCGCGCGCCCGTGCTCTCGTGTATTCCACGTCTTCGCTCCATGGAGCTCGCGCCCGATCTGTTCCGCCATCGCCCGTACTGGGCGCATCGCTTCGGCATCGCGCCGGTGCTGCCGACGACGCGCGCCGAGATGGACGAGCTCGGTTGGGACAGCTGCGACATCGTCATCGTCACCGGTGATGCGTACGTCGATCATCCGAGCTTCGGCATGGCGCTCGTCGGTCGTCTGCTCGAGTCGCAGGGCTTTCGCGTCGGCATCCTCGCGCAGCCCGACTGGCACGATGCCGAGCCGTTCCGCGCGCTCGGTCGCCCGAATCTGTTCTTCGGGATCACCGGCGGCAACATGGACTCGATGGTCAACCGGTACACCAGCGACCGGAAGATCCGCAGCGACGATGCGTACACGCCCGGTGGCATCGCGGGCAAGCGCCCCGATCGCTCGGTGATCGTCTATGCGCATCGCGCTCGCGAAGCGTTCGGCGACGTGCCGATCGTCGTCGGTGGCATCGAAGCGAGCCTGCGTCGCATCGCGCACTACGACTACTGGTCCGATCAGGTGCGGCGCTCGCTCTTGCTCGACAGCAAGGCCGACATGCTCCTGTACGGCAACGCCGAGCGTGCGATCGTCGAGCTCGCGCATCGACTCGCTGCGGGCAAGCCCATCTCGGACATCACCGATCTGCGCGGCACCGCGTACATGCGTCGCGGTCTGCCCGAAGGTTGGGCCGAGCTCGACTCGCGCAGCATCGACACGCCCGGACCCATCGGACCGAAGGTCGATCCGTACGCGACGGAGAGCCCGCGCACCGACACCACGCTGGTGCCGCTGCGCAGCACGAAGATCGTCGCGCTGCGTCACGATCGCACGCGCACGGCGGTGCGCTTGCCGTCGTTCGAGCAGGTCGTCGCCGATCCGGTGCTCTACGCCCACGCGTCGCGACTGCTCCACCTCGAAGCGAATCCCGGCAACGCGCGCGCGCTCGTGCAGGCGCACGGCGATCGCGATGTGTGGATCAATCCGCCGCCGCTGCCGCTCGCCACGCCCGAGATGGATCGCATCTACGAGCTGCCCTACAGCCGGCTGCCCCATCCCAGCTACGAGAACGCGAAGATCCCCGCGTACGAGATGATCCGCTTCTCGGTGACGATCCAGCGCGGCTGTTTCGGTGGCTGCTCGTTCTGCTCGATCACCGAGCACGAAGGGCGGGTGATCCAGAATCGTTCCGAGGACTCCATCCTCCGCGAGATCGAGAAGATCCGCGACGACGTGCCCGGCTTCACCGGCGTCATCTCCGATCTCGGTGGGCCCACCGCGAACATGTACCGGCTCGCGTGCAAGAGCCGCACGATCGAAGCGGCCTGTCGGCGTCCGTCGTGCGTGTTCCCCGACGTGTGTCCGAATCTCGGCACCGATCACGGTCCGCTCGTGCAGCTGTATCGCAAGGCGCGTGCGCTGCCCGGCATCAAGAAGGTGTTGGTCGCATCGGGCGTGCGCTACGACCTCGCGGTGCGCTCACCCGAGTATGTGCGCGAGCTGGCAGCGCACCACGTCGGTGGTTACCTGAAGATCGCGCCCGAGCACATCGCCGAAGGTCCGCTGTCGGCGATGATGAAGCCCGGCATCGGTACCTACGATCGCTTCAAGGAGCTGTTCGATCGCTACTCGAAGCAGGCCGGCAAGCAGCAGTATCTGATCCCGTACTTCATCGCGGCGCATCCCGGCACGCGCGACGAGGACATGCTCGAGCTCGCGTTGTGGCTGAAGCAGAACGGCTTCCGTCCCGACCAGGTGCAGGCGTTCCTGCCGTCACCGATGGCGAGCGCGACGGCGATGTATCACAGCGGCAAGAATCCACTTCGCGGTGTGAAGCGCGAAGGTGGCGACGTCGTGGTGCCGAAGGCGATGAAGATTCGTCGACTGCACAAGGCGTTCTTGCGTTGGCACGATCCGAACAACTGGCCGATGCTGCGCGCCGCGTTGCAGCGCATGGGTCGCGACGATCTGATCGGCGACGGCAAGCATCAGCTCATCCCGTCGTGGCAGCCCAAGGGCACCGGCGACACGCCCGAAGGTCGCCGTCGCAAGCCGCGGCCGGGCACGGCGCTCACCCAGCACACCGGCCTCCCGCCGCGCCCGAGCACGGGGCGGCGTCCCGGTCGCTCCGGCCGACGCCCCTCGTGATCGTTGAGGAATTTCCTTCCTTGACGGCCTCCCTCGCGGGGCTATAGTTGACCAGTCAGTCAAGAACGGGGCGCACGAAACGATGGGACGCTGCAGCGACGCGAGGGAGAGATTGGTCGGCACCGCCGTCCGGCTCTTCCACGAGCGTGGCTACACCGCGGTGTCCGTCGCCGAAATCTGCGATGCGGCCGGCCTGAAGAAGGGCAGCTTCTATCACTTCTTCCCTTCGAAGCTCGAGCTCGTGCTCGAAGCGCTCGATCACTACGGGCAGTTCTACCAGCGGGTCGTCGACGAAGGTCTCACGCCGGGCAAGCCTGCGCGTGTACAGCTCGAAGGCATGTTCGCAGCGCTGCGCTGCAACCTCGAGCAGCGCTACGAGTGCGAAGGCAAGGCGCGTGGCTGCCCGATCGGCAATCTCGCGCTCGAGCTCGCCGATCGCGAAGAGCCGATTCGACACAAGATCGAGATCATCTTCGCGAAGCTGCGTAACGCGTTCGAGGGCGTCATCCGTCGTGGCGTGGAGAAGGGTGAGCTCGCGGTGGACGATCCCCGCGGTGCCGCCGAGGCGTTGATGGCGATGGTGCAGGGCGCGATGGTGTTGACGAAGACCGCGAACGATCCGCAGGTGTTCGCCCGGCTCGTCGAGGTCACGCTCGATGGCATCGCCCCGCGCTCGCATCCGAACCTCGCGCCCACCTCGTCGAGCACTGCTCCGATGACCGCGTGATTCCACGCGTTTTTTTGCCTGTCAGCTTTACCGACCAGTCAACTACAACCCCAGCAAGAGCCCGAGATGACCATGCCCACGCCCATCACCACCCGGATCGATGCTCCTTCCGTCGCGCCCGTCGCCGTCGGCCGGCTGCACGCGGCGATGGCTCGCTACGTCGCCGGGGACGACGCCGCGTTCGCGTCCCTGTATGCCGCGCTCGCGCCACGCATCCGCAACCGCTTGAGCCGACTCGTGCGTGATCCGGCGCTGGTCGAGGATCTCCTGCAGCTCACGTTCCTGCGCGCCCACGTTGCGCGCGAGCGCTTCGAGTCGTTGCCGGCTGCGGCCGATCGTGCGGTCGAGGGTTGGTACCTGTCGATCGCGCGCAACGTCGCGCTCGATCATCTGCGCGAGCACTACCGCCGCGAGCGTCGTCACGCGACGATGGCGGCGAAGGGCGACGTCGCGGCGATCGGTGTGCCCGATGCCGAGCCGACGCCCGAAGAAGTGGGGCTCGAGCTCGAGCGCGTCGACGAGACCGCTCGCCTCGTGCGCGACGCGATCGAGCAGCTGCCGTCGGGTCAGCGCGACGTGATCCGGCTGCACAAGCTCGAAGGTCTGAGCATGGCGGAGGTCGCCGATCGCCTGCACGTTCGCCAAGGTGCGGTGCGCGTGCGAGCCCATCGCGCGTACAAGACGCTCGCCGAGATCCTCCACGCCCCGACCGCCCAAGCGGCGTGATCGGGTGTGCTGGGTTCTGGTTGACTTTTACTAATCAACTAGTATTATGAGATTGTCGCATGAAAGCGGCCGTCTACCGCAGTTTCGGGCCTCCGGAGGTCCTCGCGATCGAAGAGGTGCGCGCACCCGAGCCGCGACCGCATGAGGTGCTCGTGAAGGTGCGCGCCACGACGGTCACGTCGGCCGAAGCTGCGATGCGTCGCGGCGAGCCGCTGTGGGGTCGCGTGATCCTCGGCTTGCTGCGACCGCGCAAGCGCATGCGTACGCTGGGCATCGAGCTCGCCGGTGAGATCGCAGCGATCGGCCGCGACGTCACGCGCTTCCGCATCGGTGACGAGGTGTTCGGCTTCGCCGGCTTCGCGATCGGAGCGAACGCCGAGTACATGTGTCTACCCGAGCGCGCGTCGCTGTCGCGCAAGCCGACCGGCAAGAGCTTCGAGGAATCCGCGGCAGCGGTCGACGGTGCTTCGACCGCGCTGTACTTCTTGCGCGACAAGGCGGCGGTCGAACGTGGTCAACGCGTGCTCGTGATCGGCGCGTCCGGCAGCATCGGCACCTACGCGGTCCAGCTCGCGCGCATGTTCGGCGCCGACGTGACCGCGGTGTGCAGTGCCGCGAACACGGGGCTCGTCGCATCGCTCGGAGCGCACCAGGTCGTCGACTACACGAAGGAAGACTTCACGCAGCTCGGTGAGCACTGGGACGTCGTGTTCGACACCGTCGGGAAGAGTTCGTTCGCACGGTGCAAGCACACACTGACGCGCCGCGGCTGCTACGTGCCCACGACGGGGCTGCTGAACTTCGCACGCGCAGGCTGGACGCGGCTCTTGCGAGGTCGTCGCGTGATCGCGGGCATGTCGGTGGAGAAGACCGCCGCGCTCGAATTCCTGCGCCCGCTCTTCGAGTCGAACGAGCTACGCATCGTCATCGATCGCCGCTACGCGCTCGACGACATCGTCGAAGCCCACCGCCACGTCGACTCTGGCCGCAAACGCGGCAACGTGGTGGTGACGGTGCCGCACGCGGAGTGATTCGGGCAGCGGCCACCGAGTCGGTGGTGCTCGAGGCTCATGGCGCGTACTTGCGTACCCAGCTGCGCTCTCCATCTGTCGTGATCACGTTCCCTCCCACTACGATAGTGTCATCGTCGCCGACGGCCACGGACGTCGCAAAGTCGATGTCGCCGGCATTGCCCGCATGCGTCGCCGTCCACAGCTCTTCGCCGTCGGGGGAGAACTTCCTGACCCAGATATCATCGTTGTCAGTGCCCGCGACGATCGCAGCGCCCACGGAATCGACCGCGATCGCGCCGAGGCCGACTGCCTCCGAGGACCTCTCCCACATCAAGCTACTCGAATCGTAGCGGCGAACCGTGAGGGGCGGGAAGCTCGCGCTGGCCACATACTCGGACGCGTCGGGTCCCGTGGCGACACCCACCGTGGAGGTGAGAGCAAGATCGAGCGTGGATTGCTGAGCTCCGTTCTCGTCGAACCTGAGCAGCGCCGTCGGATCACGTACCGCGATCGAGATCAATCCGTCGTGGCGGCGAGCGAGCGAGAACGGCTGTCTCGGGTCGTCGCCCGCTGACCACATCAGCGATCCGTCCTCGCCCTGGTACCTACGAACACTGGTCTCGTTGGCCTCGACGTTCAGCGTGATCACGTCACCTCCGGGGAGAATGTCACAGTCGACGAACCCACTCCCGGGCGTGCTCGACTCGTCGGTCCAGACGAGGATTCCATCGGGGTAGTACGCGTGGACGAAACCGGTGAAATCGTCAGCGACTTCGACCCCGCAGACAACCACCAAGGCATCGGACGCGTTCAATCCGACCGCGTAGAATTGATCACCCGGCGAGGCCGACGCGATCGTTGCTGTCCAGTGGATACCTCCGTCCGCGGGATCCAGTTCCCCGACGAGGACGCCCGCGTTGCCGCCGGAGAGGATCCGGTGTGCGACGGCCACCGTACCATCCGGCGCCACAGCGACTTGGTCGGGGACGAGTCCGCTCGAGGGGGCGAATTCGTCGGGTACCTCGTACCCCTCCACGAAATCTATCGTCCAGAGCACCTTCCCGGAATGCACGCAATCGTTGTTGCAGCCGTCGCCGTTGACGTTGTTGCCGTCGTCGCAGTCCTCGTCCGCTTCGACAACGCCATTGCCGCATGGATCGTCGGCGCCGGTGGTCTCGGACGACGTGCTGCTCTCTGTTGCGTCTTCACTGGTGGAGTCGCCGGCGGTCGCGGAATCCGTCGCTCCCGTGCTTGCGGAGGCTGTCCCCGCATCAGTCCCGCTATCGAGACCCGAGGTCGTGCCGTCCGACCCCTCGTCCGGGAGGATAGGTTGGTGCGGCGCGTAGCAGCCGAGAAGTGGGAGCAGGGGGAGGACCAAGAGGGGAAGGATGCGGCTACGAGACATGGCCACGCTCCAAGTCGACCATCGCGCGCTGGTGTTGCACGGGATTCCGCGCCTCAGGGCACTTAATACTCCCAGGAGATCACGTAGGGGATGCAGATCTCCTCCGTCGACGTGACGCGCACCCATAGCGTTGTGTTCTCGGGGTTGAGACCTCCGCAGCTGAGGTTGTTGAGGCCGACACTGTTCTGATCGCAGCAGCCCGGGGCGCCATCCGGTGAGTCGGAGTCCTGAGAACCTCCCGAGCAGCCGAGAGTGGCGTCGCCCTCGTCGCAGGCCACAAAGATGCAGATGGCGAGATCGCTGTCGGCCTCGACCGACACTTGGGGGTCAATGCCGAAGCCCTGGCAGAAGGGTCCTTGGCTGCCGTGGAACGTGAACCAATCGCTCTCCGCGCCGGAAAGGCCGGCGTCGATCGCCATCGCCATCTCCATGCACACCGCTTCTTCGAGCTCGACGGCGGAGGCTTCGTCGTCGTTGGGCTCGCCTTCGGGCTCGTCACAGGGGAGCTCGTCGACGCAGGTGCCGTCGATGCACATCAGCTCGTCGCTGCAGGTCGAGCCGATGTCGCACGGACAGCCGAGATCGCCGGGTGGGCACTCGCCGGTGGTGGTCGCGTCCGTCGCGGTCATCGACCCGTCGGTGGTGTCGGGATCCATCGTCGTCATGTCGGTGGTCGCTGTGGTCGCGGTCGCCGACGTCGTCGCGCTCGTCGTCGTCATCGTCGTGCCCGCGGTGACGGACGTGCCCACCGTCGTCATCGTGCCTTCGCTGCCCGACGATCCCGAGGAGGTCTCGGTATCGTCGGTGTCCGCCATCATCCCTTCCGGTTGCGCGCAGCCGATCGAGCACACCACCATCGCGAGGCAAAGGCGCTTCATGTCAGCACGGTAACACGGGTCAGGGACAGCCCCTAGCCTTCGCTGTACGTCCAGTCGCGCTTGCTGCTGCCGCTGCAATCCATCGTCTTGCTCTTCGCACGCTTCGGGCAGGTGCGAGCCTTCCTTCCATCCTTCGCATACGCACCCACCGCGGCGGGATGCGTTCGCATGTCGCCGTGGGCGAAGTGGCAGGGATTGCCGGCACCGTCGTAGTACTCGATGACGCAGGTGAAGCCGGCCGCGCGCAGGCGTTCACCGGTACCGCGCGTGTCGAGCCCGCAGATCACCGCATCGATCGCGAGCCCTTGGTTGTGCATGCTGTCGTCGGGATCGCCGGTGCGCTTGCCCGAGTTGATCCACAGGACCGGCTCGTCGATCTCGGGCGCGGGTAACGTTTCGATCACCTGCTGTACGCGACGCAGCACCTCGACGTGCAAGCCGACTGCGTTGGGGCCCACACGCATCTGCTCGCAGCCCTCGCATCCCGCGATCGGACCGGGCAGCGACGGACCGATCGAATCGGCGGCCGGCGCCTTGCCGAGCTCGCGCTCCCAGCAGCCGATCGTCTTCGGCTTCGCGGGCTCGACCTCCGCGGGCTCGGGCTTCGCGGGCTCGACCTTCGCGATCGGTGGCTCGCTCGGTGCGATCACGGGCTGCGACGCCGCCGTCGGCACCGCGATCGGATCGTGGGCCGCACCGTGACATCCGAAGAGCACGAGCGCGATGATGCTCGAAGAACGCAGAGACGGGCTCACGCCCGTGCAGCATAGCGCGCGATCACGCGGCGCGACGCGTCAAGTAGGCGCGCTCGAGCTCCGCGAGCGATCGAAGGTTGCGCGCCGCCTCGCCCGGCGCGGGCACGACGAGGTCTTCGTGCAGCTGCGCGGGCCGACGGCACAACGCGAGCGCATCGTCGGTGCACGCGAGCACCTCGAGACCGCAGCGTCGCAACACGAAGCCCAGCGTCGCACCGGTGAAGTGATACGTGTGGGCGTTCTGCAGGTAGCGCAGGATGTCGCCGCCGTAACCGTGCGCGATCGAAGCGAGTCCGGGTACCTCGACGAGCAAGAGCCCGCCCGGCGCGACGAGCTCGCAGGTCTCGTGCACTGCGCTCTTCAGATCGAGGTAGTGCTCGAGCACGTGCACGAGCAACACCAGATCCGCGGGCTCACGGGTCTCGGCGAGCAGCGCGGACGCGTTGCCCTGCACGAGCCGCAGACCCTGTGCACGTCCGGTATCGAGATACTCGCCGCCGAGATCGACACCGGCGACGGTCTTGCCGGCTTCCGCGAACGGCAGCAGCAATCCGCCCGCGCCGCAGCCGACCTCGTACACGCGGTCGACCTTCGGCAACAGCTTCGAGAGCAGGTTGACGAGCCCGCGGCCGCGCGCGACCTGTCCAGCGAACAACGCCTCGGCGTTGCCGGGGCCGGTGTAGAGATCACGGTAGTCACGATCGTAGAAGCGCGACGTCGACTCCGCGGTCATGCGCGGGGTCGTGCGCAACAGCCCGCAGTGTTGGCAGAGCACCGTACGCACGGGCAGACCGTAGCGATCGCGCTCCGCGATCTCGAGGTCGAGCGCGGCGCCGCCGCAGAAGCACGCCGCATCCTCGAGCTCGTACGTGCCGTCGGCGAGCGCCGCGAGCACTCGATCGCGCGCGGCGAGCTGTCCGGCGGACAGTCGCAGGGTGGGGCGATCGCCTTTGCCGAGGCGTGCGCTGAGCGGCATTGTTCCTTCGTAGTGCGACGCCCACGCACCCGCCAGTGCGCGCCGGCAGCGAACGCGGTCCGACGTGGGCCACGTTTCGATCCGCGCACCTCCGTTCGTGCTACTCAATCGACGCGTGCAATGCCTCGTCGTCGGTATCGCGGGTGCTACTGGATCGGGCAAGACCACCGTCGCGTCGCGACTCGCGGCCGCGGTGCCCGACGACGTCGCACTGCTGCAGCACGACAGCTACTACCGTGATCGTCCCGAGCTGAGCTACGAGCAGCGCTGCGAGCTCAACTTCGATCACCCCGGCTCGCTCGAGACCGAGCTGCTCATCGATCACCTGCACGCGCTGCGCCGCGGCGAAGGTGTGGCCGTGCCGGTTTACGACTTCACCACGCATCGTCGCAGCACCGACGTGACGCGCATCAGCGCGAAGACGATCATCATCGTCGAAGGCATCCTCGTGCTCGCCGATGCACGGCTGCGCGAGCTGTTCGACATCAAGTTGTTCGTCGACACCGACGCCGACATCCGTGTCTTCCGCCGGATCCGTCGCGACCTCGAGCAGCGCGGGCGCAGCTTCGAGTCGGTGCGCCAGCAGTACTACAACTCGGTGCGGCCGATGACCGTCGAGTTCGTCGAGCCGTCGAAGCGTTGGGCCGACATGATCATCCCCGAAGGTGGTCGCAACGACGTCGCGCTCGACGTGCTCGGTGCCAAGCTGCGGAGCTTCGCGCATGGCTGACGAGGCCGCGCCGCCGCCGGCACCGCCGCGTGGCTTCTTCGCGCGACTGTGGGGCTGGTGGAAGGCGCTGCAGAAGCGGCTGAAGGACCACTACGCCGAGTACGGCGGCATCGCGATCGTCACGTACCTGAGCCTCTTCGTGCTCACGTGGATCGGGTTCACGATCGCGATCCGTTCGGGTGCGGAGATGGTGTTCGAGGTCGACGTCGAGAATGTCGACGGCGGTCAGAGCGGGTCGATCGGCACGGCGTACCTCGCGACCAAAGCCACGCAGCCGATCCGCATCCTCGTGACGATCGCGATCACGCCGTTCGTCGCCGCGGCGTACAACCGCTTGCGCGGGCGCACGCGCAAGCCTGCGGACGCCGACGCGCCGAAGCCCGAGTAGCGCGTCAGCGCTTCTTCACGCACGTGACCGACGCGAGCTCGTCCTTCGGCTGGACGGTGAGCTCGCCGGTCGCGGTGTCGATGACGAACACGGAGCCCTTGTCGTCGTCGGGACGCGTGCGCGACCAATAGGCTTCGTCGCGCAGCCAGCCCGCGATGTCGGCCGCGGTGAGCTCGCGACGATACGGCAGGCGCCATCCGGTGACACCGTCGACCTCGAGCTTGCGGCAGATCGCACGCGCATCGGAGTACGTGGTGGGCTCGTCGCGCTGCGTCGCGACGTAGAGATGCTCGGTGAGCCGCACGCGTCGCGATGCGATCGCGGCGGTCAGACCGGGCTCGACCGCGCTGCCACCCGGATCGATCGGCGGCGTGGTGGGCTCGACCGTCGGCGGCGTGGTGGGCTCGACCTTCGGCGGCGTCGCGGGCTCGACCTTCGCATCCGTTTCAGGCTCGGTCGGCTCGACCTTCGGCGGCGTCGCGGGCTCGACGGGCGGAGTGGTGGGCTCGGTCGGCGGCGTGGTGGGCTCGACCTTCGCATCCGTCGCAGGCTCGACCTTCGGCGGCGTCGCGGGCTCGACGGGCGGCGTTTCGACCTTCGCGGGGGGTGTCGCGGGCTCGACCTTCGCAGGCGGCTTCGCATCCTTCGCGTCCTGCGGCGCCGTCTTGCTCGCCGACGGATCGATCGCGGCAGTCTTCGTGGTCGCATCGCCGCGTCCGCCGAACCAACCCATCGACCACGCGAGCACACCGGCCGCGGCGACGCCGAGGATG
>DASZPU010001148.1:0-4219 GCA_035550195.1 Nannocystaceae bacterium | reverse complement strand
GGTGCGCGCCACTTCCGCGAGCCCGAAGTCGAGCACGCACACGCGCCCGTCGGCGCCGACGATCGCGTTGGAGGGCTTGAAGTCGCGGTGCACCAGCCCGCGCGCGTGCGCGGCTGCGAGGCCGCGTCCGGCCGCGAGCATCACCGTCACGATCTCGGCGAGCTCGTGCGGCGCGTCGATCCAGCGCGACAGCGGCGTGCCGTCGACCAGCTCCATCACGACATAGACGCCGCGCGTACCGTCGTCGGGCTCGTCGGGCACGAGCGTGCGCGGGTCGTAGGTGCCGACGTCGTGCACGACGACGACGTTGGGATGCGAGAGCGTCGCGAGTGCCCTCGCCTCGCGCAAGAGTCTCGCCTCACCGAGCGCCCGCGCGCTGCTCGGTCGCAAGAGCTTGATCGCGACGTCGCGTCCGAGCGCAGGGTCGCGCGCGCGATACACCATGCCGCTGCCGCCCTCGCCGATGCGCTCGCCGAGTACATAGCGATCGAGCTCGACCAGGCCCGGCTTCGCGCCGAGCAGCCGCACCTTCGCCGACGCCAACGCTTGCCGCGCCTCGAGATCGACCAGTGGCTCGCGCAGCGACTGCAACCGATCGACGACACCGCGCGGATCGTCCGGAGTCGACACGCACCGCCGATTGTCGCACAGCGGTGCGTCGGGTGCCTCAGGCCTTCAGCGCCTCGAGCTCTCCGGGCAGCGCGTAGTCGGGATCGCCGAAGCTGGTGATCGGCCCGCCGCCGTCCGCGGTGACGCCCACGGCGTTGAGCAGCGTGGTGAGCAGCTGGCTGTGCCCCGCGTCGACGTTCTGCTGGAACGACGGCTCCGCGGTCACCTTCACGTGCTGGCCGGTCTGCAGGTAGCCACCACATCCGCCGACGAGCACGTGCGGCATGTCCTGGTAGCTGTGGCTCTTGCCGTCGGCGAGATCGTTCATCCACACGAGCGCGCAGTTGTCGAGCACCGTGCCGTCGCCCTCTTCGTACGCGGCCAGCTTGTCGGCGAGGTAGGCGAGCTGGGTCGCGTACCACGTGTCGATCTGCGCGACCATGTCGGCGTAGCCGTCGATCTGCGCACCGGTGTCGTCGTCCATCGTGTTGCCGTGCGAAAGCTTGTGATGGTTGTAGACGTGGCTCATGCCGTCCCACGTGAAGATGGGACCGTTCGCACCGCAGTGCCACTGCAGCGTCGCGGACACCGTGCTGCCGCACGCGATCGCGAGCGCCACGAGATCCATGTGCATGCGTCCGACGTTCTTGTACTGCGCGTCGTAGTCGACCGTGTCGGGGTCGAGCGCCGCGAGCTCGGCCGCGCGCGCCGCATCGAGCTGACACGGCACGAGTCCCTCGATCATGTCGACCTCGAGGTCGCGGATCGTCTGCAGGTGCATCTCGAGCTTCATGCGATCCGCAGCGCCGATGTCTTTGCCCTGCAGCCAGCCGAACTCGCCCTCGAGCAGATCGAGCACGCTCTGCCGCCGTGCGGTCATGCGCGCGAGCTCGGCGTCGTCGAGCCCCGACAGCCCCATCATGTCCTGGTACGCGAGCCACGGATTGTTCTCGGGCACCACCGGTTGGTTCGCGCCGCGATACGACGACACCGCGAGCGGCGTGCCGGTGCGCGGCCCGACCTCGAGCAACAGCGCGGGTCGGCCACCGGGGTCGAGCTCGTCGGCGATCAGTTGATCGATGGACATGCCGGTCGCGAGCTGCGTGCCGGCGTCGAGCGGCGCCGCGGTGAGGCGATGCCCCTGCCCTTTGTGGTGATCATCGCCGGGCGTCGCCTGCGAGTAGCCGACCGGACGCGTGTGGATGCCACGCGGGATGATCATGCGCGCGGCGTGGCTCGACAACGGCGCGAGCGAGGTGTTCGCGAGCATCGTGGCGTCGATCGTGCCGAGCTGGCTCGCGCTCGGACGGAACTTCGTCATGTTGACGCCGTTGCCGGTGAGGAAGCCGACGAAGCGACGCACACCGGTCGCGGCACCGCGGGCTTCCTTGGGCAGGAGCGAGGTGAGCATCGGCAAGCCGACGGTCACCCCACCGGCACCACGGAGGAACATTCTGCGCGAGATCATGGCGCCACCGTCCGATTGCGAAAGGTGTTGGTCTGCGTGAGCGCGAGCATCAGGTCTTGCACGGGCATTCCTTCGTCGGCGAGCGCGGTGACGAGGCCGTCGATCGTGCAGAGATCTTCGGGCGTCTCTTTGCGCATGTTGGCGTAGCGGAACCACTGGGTCGCGTAGCAGCGTTGACCTTGCGTGCTGTCGGCGATCGCATGCGCGAGCGCGACACCGCCGTCGATCTCGACCTGGGCGTCGTCGATCGTGAGCGTGACCGCAGCGTCGATGGGCCAGCCGTTGTCCTCGTTGCGCGTGCGGCCGATCGCGTCGTACCCCTCGAGCGCGAAGCCGGGCGCGTTGATGAGCGAGTGACAACCGGTGCACTCCCCCGGCGCGGTGTGAGCCTCGACCGCGTCGCGCGTCGTGTGGATGTCGCCTTCGAGCGGCGGCAGGTTCGGGTCGATGCCGGGCGGCGGATCGGGCAGCGCGGCGCACAGGAGCTGGCGCTGCACGAACACGCCGCGGTGGATCGGCGAGGTCATGTTCGTGTAGGCCCGGCTCGCGAGGAAGCCGATCTGCGTGAGCACGCCGGCGCGCTGCGTCGGATCGAGATCGACGGCCGCGAACTCGGCACCCGCGGGCGCGGCGACGCCGTAGATCGCCGCGAGCCGATCGTCGACCACGCTGGTCGACGAGGTGAGCAGATCGCGATGGCCACCCGCGAGCTCGAACACGACGCGTTCGATGAAGCGGCGGTTCTCCTGCTGCATCGCATCGCCCATCTCCACGCTCCAGCCCGGGAAGAGCGTCGGGTCCTTCGCGACGTCGAGGTAGTCGCGCACCTGCAGCCACTGCGCGTGGAAGTCGGCCACCGGATCGGCCGCGCGCGGATCGGCGAGCAAGCGCTCGGCCTGCTCGGCGATGCCTTCGGGATCGTCGAGCAGACCGTCGGCCGCCGCGGCGAGCAGCTCGTCGTCGGGCGTGGAGTTCCAGAACATGTACGAGAGTCGCGTCGCGATCTCGAAGCCGGACAACGGCGCCATCTCTGCGCCGTCCTGCGGGCTCGACAACTCGACGCGGTAGAGAAAGTTCGGCGACTGCAGCATCGCCTCGAGCACGAGGCGGATGCCCTGCGCGAAGTCGGTGCCGTCGGCGTAGAGGCCCGGCGCGTTGGCGAAGAGCGCGGCATAGACCTCACGCTCGTCGTCACGCAGCGCGCGACGGAATGCACGGCCGCCGAACCAGCGGATGAACGCGTCGGCACAGCCGGCGTCGCCGGTCGCGGGATCGCAGGGCACGAGCTCGGCGAAGCGCTCGGGATCCGCGACGACGCGGCCCGCGAGATCTTCCGCAGCGCGTCGATAGTCGCGCGCGAGTCGATCGCCGACCGCGAGCAACTCGGCGTTGTTGTCGAAGCCCGCGAGCGACACGTCGGGCAAGAACACCGACGAGGGCTGATCGTCGATGCCGACGAGATCGCGGATCGTGTTGTCGTACTGGCGATGCGTGAGGCGCACGAGGTTCGGCAGCGGGGCCGGAACGCCTTCGCCCTCCTCGCACTCGGCATCGGGCGCAGGCGTGTCGTCGCCGTCGCTGCCGTCACCGTCGCCGGACGCCGACGCGTCGTGCGCGTCACCGCTGCTGCCATCCGCGGCGTCGTCGTCACCCGACGCGCCAGTGGTGCCCGTGTAACAGCCCGCAGTCGCCGCTGCGAGCGCCAATCCAACGGTACGCCAAGACCGCGGAGGAAGAACGAGATGCAACACGATGGAGCTTCTTAGTTGTGCGGACACGACTCGGGCAAGCAGAAATGCACAGGTCGTTCTTCGCGCCGTGCACTTTTTCGCCACGCTGCGCTCCACCGCACAGTCGATCACGATCACCAAGTGATGCACGCGACCGACTCGGCGCGCCGCCGATCGAATCGCATCGCCACGAGCGCCGTCGCGTTCGCGAAACGATCCTCATCACCCATGCAGCGACGATCGCACCGCGTAGTCACGAGTCGCACGCCCACACATCAGGAATCACCGAGTGTCGCGATCACGCATCGAAGAAGCGCCGCCCCCAACGCCTCGATCACGCATCGGAGAATTGCCGAGAACGGTGGACGCCAAAGGCGTCCAGCGCTCTCGAGCAACCGCCGCACGGCGGCGG
>DASZPU010001147.1:0-46264 GCA_035550195.1 Nannocystaceae bacterium | reverse complement strand
TCCGGTGATCCTCGAGACGATTGAAATGTTGCGACCGATGATGGAGCGCATCGAACGACATGACCGCGATCTCGGTCGGCAGCTGCGACGTGCGGCGAGTAGCGTCGCGCTCGGCGTCGCCGAAGGCATGTACTCGCGCGGCAGGAATCGCGCGGCTCGCTATCACACGGCGCTCGGCTCGGCGCGCGAGACGATGGCGTGTCTCGAGGTCGCGGTCGCGATGGGGTACCTCGAACAGGCCGATGCCGCCGTGCTCGATCGGCTCGGCCGCATCGTCGGCACGCTGGTGCGACTGGTCCAGCGGCATGCCTGAGCAAACTCGAAAGGGCGCAGGAGAAAGAGCGCCCTTTTCAAGTTGCGCATCCCGAGTCGGTCGGTGTGCGTGTGCGAGCGGACGCTGGTGCGGCGTCCTTCGTCGACGCGAGACGCTCGAGCAACACCTCGCCGATGCTCGCGCATCAACGCTACCGCTTCCGCCAAGCGCTACCCGTCAGCGCTTCGCGCTGGACGCTTCACGCTACGCGCTCGCGCGCCGACCCAACGCCGGCACGCGAGATTTGCCATCGGCTGTCAGCCCCACTCAGAACCGCAGAATCACGTCGAACTGCGCCGCGGTCGGATTCTGGAAGGCCGTCTGGACGCCGAAGTTGCCCTGCGGCGACACGACGCCGCGTTGGAAGAAGTCATTCGGGTTCTGCGAGCCTTGGATCTTCGCGTGCTTCACGTCGCCGAGATCGCCGCCCGCCACCGCGCGCGAGTTCTCGAACGAGTAGTTCTCGTCGACGCGTAGCGCCGCCTTTGCGTTGGTGACGTTGAACCATCGCACCGCGACCTCGAGCTCGAGCTCGCCGGGCAGCGGATACGCGTAGCCGATGCTGAGGTTCCAGTTGTAGTTGGCCTCGACGCGTCCGCCCGAGCCGCGCGGCAACAGGTACACCGAGCCGAAGCCGTAGCGGTTGTTCGACGCCTTCAGCGAGATCGGATAGCCGGACTGGTAGCGGAAGCTCGTGCCCAGCGTCAACCGCCCCGCCTCCGCGAGATCGAACGAGTAGAAGCCGTCGATGCGGAAGCGATGCGGCGTGTTGGTCGACAGCGGCCCGAAGCTGTTGCGCACGAGCTCGGGCAAGTCGTACTGGCTGCTCGAACCGAGGTTGATCGCACCGGTCAACGGATCGACGTAGCCGTCGTAGTTGCCCACCAATCGGCTGTAGGTGTAGTTGCCCACCACCATCCAGTTCTTCGCGAAGCGCTTGCGCACCTCGAAGGTGAACTGGTCGTAGTTGCGGCGCGGCCGGTTGAAGAGCGAGCCGACCTTGCTGTACGCGTCGGCGAGGAACTCGCAGCGCTTCGCCTCGCGCGAGACCTCCGGCCGATTCGCCGCGTCCATGTCGAGCGTCGCGAGCTGATCGTTGAGCTCCTCGCAGCGCGCCTGCTGCTTCGCCATGTCGTCCGCCGACACGCCGACGCCCGGGTTCGCGATGATGAAGTTGTTGCCGCCGTCGGTCGAGATGTCCTCGACCGCGCGCCCGAGATCCGTGTGCAACCAACGCACGCCGAGCGTGAGATCTTCGATGACCTCTTGCTCGTAGCCGATCTGGAACTGCTGGTTGTACTGACCGCGCAGCCGCGGCACGACTGCACCGGGCGTCAGCCCCGTCGTGAACTCCGGCACGTCGGTGCAGTACTCGGTGGGCTGGCTCTTCTCGGTCCGCGGATGGCTGCCGGTCGAGTCCTGCGTGATGCCGCCCGCACAGTCGGCGTTGCGATACGAGCGACCGACCTGCACGAGCCCGCCGAACACCCGCGAGTTCAGCTGCAGCGGCAGCGGCTGGTAGAACCAACCGTAGCTCGCGAACAAGCGGCTGCGACCTTCGTCGGTCCAGTCGTAGCTGATGCCGACGCGCGGCGCGACGTTGTCCCAGATGAACACCGCACGCCGACCGAGCACGTCGCGCATGTCCTGCAGCTCCCAGCGCACGCCCGCGCTGAGGAACAGGTTCGAACGGATCGCCCACCGGTCCTGCAGATAGATCGCGTAGTTCTGCGTGCTCACGCGCGCACGATAGGCATCGACGCGCACACCCGCGCCGAGCGGGCTCGCGATCGCACGCAGCTCGCCCTGCTCCTCGCGGATGCGCCCGTAGCCGCGCGTGCGCCGGCTGTCGGGATTGTCGGTGTCGACGCGGATCAAGCGATGGTTGTCGACGCGGCTCGCGGTCGAGATGTCGTAGCTGTCACTCGCGGGGTCGTAGCACCACTCACCGCCGTCGCCCTGCAGTCCTTCGTTCGCGCAGCGCGAGTAGAAGTCGGACGCGTTGTTGCCGGAGTAGCGCGACACCGACTTGTCTTCGATGTGCTCGACCCGCGCACCGTACTTGAGCTGGTGCGCGCCCGCGGCGTTGAAGAAGTGGGTCAGCGCGAGCAAGCCTTCGACGCGACGCGTGCGACCGCTCGAGTAGGGGCCGATGCCGCCCGACAGCCACTGCCGCGTCGGACAGGTGAGCCCGGGCAGCTGCGCGTTGTTGCAGGCATCCTCGACCCCGGACACATACGAGACGCGATCGTCACGGTCGAGCAACCCGAAGAGATTCGTGCCCTGCGCGTCGACCTCCTGCGTCACCGGCAGCTGCTTGAGCGAAGGATCGTCGAGCTTCCACGCTTCCACGCTCGCGTACTCGCCGTAACCGAGCGTCGACTCGATCTCGAGCTTGTCGTCCGCGACGCGACCGCGATAGTTGAGCGCGGTCGTCGACGAGTTGCCGCGATCCCAGCCGAACGTGCCGTTGACGATGCCGTTCGCGACCAGCGAGCCGCCACCCAATGGATCGGTGGAGAACGTGTTGCCGAAGCTCGACGGGTCGTAGTTGGCGTTGGGCGCCCGCCGGAACGCGCGGCGTTGGAAGCTGGGCGTGCCGAAGAACGAGATCGACAGGCGATGCTTGGGGTTGATCGCCCAGTCGAGCCCACCGAAGAACTGCGGCAGCACGACGCCGGTCTTGAACTTCTGCTCCGCGAACTTCTTGGTCGCGATGTAGTCGCCACCGCCGACGCAATCGTTGGCGCCGTTCTCGTAGGGGCAGTCGTCGTAGCCGCCCGAGTTGTCCTTGTCGACGCGGTGGTGGAAGCTCTGGATCAGCGAGCCGCGTCCACCGGTGATCACGATGCCGCCCGACCAAAAGAGCCGATCCTTGATGATCGGGCCCGACATGCTCACGACGCCCTGCATCTGGTAGTCGGGCACCTCGATCGCACGCACCGCGTTGTCGGTCGCGATGATGTAGCGCGGCTTCGCGAGCCGCGGCGTGAAGGTGAAGCGCGAGATCCCGCGGAACACGTTCGTGCCCGAGGTCAGCCGGTTGCTCACCTGCCCCGTCGAGGCGTTGCCGCGCTCGGCGTCGTAGCCGGCGTCGAGCACCTCGACCTCCTCGAGGAACTCCTGCACGATGCCCGACGTCGGCGTGCCGAAGCGCGGGTTGTTCATCGCGACGCCATCGACGGTGTAGTTCGACTCGGCCGGCGTACCGCCGCCGATCGAGATCCCGCCCGCGACCTTCTGCGCGCCGGGAGTCGCCTCGATCACGCCGGTGTTGTCGCGCGCCGCATCACCGACCGGGACCTTGCCCCACTCGCTCATGTCGTAGGTGCGCCCGGTCTTCGTGGACTTGGGCGCGACCATCGGCTTCACGATGATCGTGCGCTTGAACTCGTCGTCGGGATCGATGACGAACTTCTTGCTCACCCGCTGCCCGCGCGAGAGATCGAACTTCGCCTCGAGGTTCGCTTTGCCCTTCAGCACGAAGAGCTGGTACTTGCCGCTCGGCAGCTCGCCGAACGAGAACAAGCCCTGGTCGTTGGTCTGGACCTCCTTCTCTGCCTGTAGACAGGTGCAGTGGAGCTGGACGATCGCGCCCTTGATCGGCTCCCGCGTCTTCTGGTCGACGACGGCACCTTTCACACCGCCGGTCTCGGCGGCTTCCACGAGCGCGGGCGCGAGCCCGACCGCGCACAGAGTCAGAGCGAACGAAATCGAAGACGGCCAAGCGCCACGCACTTCGGCCCAACAGGCGCCCGTGTGCGCTGCTTACGTCGAAGCATCCCAGGCCCGGGACGAACAATCCCCGCGTTGGGATGAACCATCCCAAGCGCGGGGACCGTGAAGCGCAACCGCTAGAACCGCAGCTGCAGCTCGAACTGGGCGGCGGTGGGCGTCTGGAAGACCGCTTCGACGCCGAAGTTGCCCTGCGGCGAGAGCACCGTGCGCTGGAAGAACTCGGTCGGATTGCCCGCGTTCTGGATCTTCGTGTGCTTCACGTCGGAGAGATCGCCACCGGCCACCGGGCGGGTGTCGTCGTACGAGTAGACCTCGTCGACGCGGTATGCGGCCTTCGCGTTGGTCACGTTCAGCCAGCGGATCGCGAACTCGAGCTCGAGGTCGCCGGGCAGCGGGTACGCGTACGACAGCGAGAGGTTCCACGAGTAGTTCGCTTCGACGCGACCACCCGCACCGCGCGGCACGACGTAGACCGGGTACAGACCGGGGTAGCGGTTGTTGCCCGCGCGCAGCGAGATCGGGAAGCCCGACTGGTAGCGCACGCTGGTGCCGAGCGTCAGACGACCGGCCTCTTGCAGGTCGAACGAGTAGAACCCGTCGATCTTGAAGCGGTGCGGCGTGTTGAACGACAAGGGGCCGAAGCTGTTACGCACGAGCTCGGGGATGTCGTACTGCGTGCTCGCACCGAGGTTGATGGCACCGGTGATCGGGTCGACGAAGCCGTCGTAGTTACCGACCAAGCGCGAGTAGGTGTAGCTGCCCAGGAGCAGCCAGTTCTTCGCGAAGCGCTTCTTCAGCTCGAAGGTGAACGCGTCGAAGTTGCGGCGCGGACGGTTGAAGAGCGTGCCGACCTTCTGGAACGCGTCGGCCAGGAACTCGCAGCGCTGCAGATCGCGGGCGATCTGGCTGCGGTTCATGTCGTCCATCTCGGTCGACGCGAGCTGGTCGCTGAGGCGCTCGCAGGTGGCCTTCTGCTTCGCGATGTCGTCGCCGTCGACGCCGACACCCGGGTTCGCGATGATGAAGTTGAGACCGCCGTTGGTCGAGATGTCCTCGACCGCGCGACCCAAGTCGGTGTGCAGCCAGCGCACGCCGAGCGTGAGGTCTTCGATGACCTCTTGCTCGTAGCCCATCTGGAACTGCTGGTTGTACTGGCCGCGCAGACGCGGAACGACCGCGCCCTCGGTGAGCTGCGTGGTGCCGGCGTTGAAGTCGGTGCAGTACTCGGTGGGCTGACCGCCCGCGTACTTGTCGCGCGACTCGCCGTCGATGATGACGCTCTGACCGACGCAGTCCGCGTTGCGGTAGGTACGCTGCACGTTGACGAGACCGCCGAAGACGCGGTTGTTCAGCTGCAGCGGCAGCGGCTGGTAGAACCAACCGTAGCTGGCGAACAGGCGGCTGCGACCTTCGTCCGTCCAGTCGTAGTTGATGCCGATACGCGGGGCGACGTTGTCCCAGATGAACACGGCGCGACGACCGAGGATGTCGCGCATGTCCTGCATTTCCCAGCGGACGCCGGCGGTGACGAACAAGTTGGAGAGGATCGCCCACTTGTCCTGCAGGAAGAACGCGTAGTTCTGGGTCGCGACGCGCGACGTCCATGCGTCGACGCGGACGCCACCGCCGAGCGGGTTGGCGATCGCGCGGAGCTCACCTTGCTCCTTGCGGACGCGGCCGTAACCGACCGCGGTGCGAGCATCCGGGTTGTCGGTGTCGACGAAGATGAAGCGGTGGTTGTTGACGCGGCTGGTCGTGTCGATGAAGTACTGATCGCTGCCGCGGTCGTAGCAGTACTCGCCGCCGGCTCCGCCCGAACCGCACGAGCCCATCAGCGAGGGGCTGTGCGCGTTGCTGTAGAAGTCACCGTCGTTGCGACCGGTGTAGCGCGCGTCGTTGTTGCTCTCGACGTGATCGACCTGCGCGCCGTACTTCAGCTGGTGCGCACCGGCACCGTTGAAGAAGTGCGTGAGCGCGAAGTTGCCGACGACGCGACGATCGATGCCCTTGCTGTACTGACCGGCACCACCGGACAGCCACTGTCGCACCGGACAGGTGAGACCGGGGAGGTTCGCGTTGTTGCAGGCATCTTCGACACCGGGCACGAGGTCGAGCCGGTTGTCACGGTCGAGCAGCTCGAAGAGGTTGGTGCCCTGGCTGTCCTGCTCCTGCGTCGCAGTGGTGGTGAGGATGTCGGGGTTGTCGACCTTCCACGCCTCTTGCGAGTTGAACTGCGAGAAGTTGAAGTTGGCGTCGATCTCGAGCTTGTCGTCCGCGACGCGGCCGTTGTAGTTGAGCGAGACCGTGCTGGAGTTGTCGCGATCCCAGCCGAAGTGCTCGTTGACGACGCCGTTGGCGATACGCGAGCCACCACCCAGCGGTGCGGCGTTGGGGTTCGTACCGAACGAGCTCGGGTCGAGGCTGTCGCCGACCGGACGTCGGTAGGTGCGACGCACGAAGCCGGGGTTGCCTTGGTAGGTGACCTTGATGCGGTGCTTGGGCGTGATCGCCCAGTCGAGGCCGCCGATGAACTGCAGATCGACGCCGCCGACCTTGAACTTCTGCTCGGCGAACTTCTCGGTGGCGATGTAGTCGCCACCCTTCACGCAGTCGAACGCGCCGTTTTCGTACGGGCACTCTTCGTAGCCACCCGACGCGTCCTTGTCGACGCGGTGGTGGAAGCTCTGGATGAGCGAGCCTTGGCCACCGAAGGCCGCGATACCGGCCGACCAGAACAAGCGATCCTTGATGATCGGGCCGCTCATCGCGACCACGCCTTGCAGCTGGTAGTCGGGCACCTCGACGGCACGCAGCGCGTTGTCGGTGGCGAGGATGAAGCGGGGCTTCGCGAGGCGCGGCGTATAAGTGAAGCGCGCGATGCCGCGGAGCTTGTTCGTACCGGAGATACGACGGGCGCTGACCTGGCCACCGGATGCGTCGCCGTACTCGGCTTCGTAACCGGCTTCCTGGATCTCGACCTCCTCGATGAACTCCTGGACGATCGACGCACCCACGGTACCGAACCGCGGGTTGTTCACGTTGGCGCCTTCGACCGTGTACTTCGACTCGGCACCGGTGGTGCCTGCGAGCGAGATACCGGCGGAGTCGTACGACGCGGTGGCCGACGACTCGACGACCGCAGTGAAGTCGCGCGACGTGCTGCTACCGATCGGGATGTTGCGGAACTCCTCCATGCTGACCTCGCGGCCGACGGAGGTGCCCTGCTTCACGGGCGTGCTCTTGACGATGACCTTGCGCCGGAACTCGTTCGCAGGATCGACACCGAAGTTGGCGCGAAACTTCGCGCCACGCGGCAGTGTCGTCACCTTCGACACGTCGGCTTGACCGACGAGCACCTGGATCGTGTACGTGCCGGGCGGCAGATCCTTGAACGCGTAGAGACCACCATCGTTGGTCTGCGTTTCGCGTGTGCCCTGCAAGCAGGTGCACTGCAGCACCACCAACGCGTTCTTCACCTTCTCCTTCGTCTTGGAGTTGGTGACGACACCGCTGATGGCACCGTCGTCGGCGGCTGCAGCTTCGTTCGGCGCGAGCAGAACGGCGGTCGGCAGCACCACACCCGCGGCCAAGATGCCGAGGTGTAGCGGGAGCGTGAGCAATAGGCTTCGTTGCGAGCGCGCGCGGAACACTTTCGTGAGCTCCTTCGCCAAGTGGTCGCACGAGCGAGACGAGTGCCCGGGACCCCCTGGGATGCGCGGCGGGTATATCACGAAGGTTCGGGGGGAAGGGACGACCGCGGGATGACTCGCGCGAGCCTTCGGAAGGAAATCCGAGGGGAACGCGGAGGCATGACGGCCCTTACAGCGAAGCGTCCCAGCGCTGGGATGCGGGCGGCGTAGCGGCCCGCGGCCCACGAGCCTTGAGCAAGCGCACTAGCTGTGATGGGCCCCATCGAGGGGACTCAGAAGCGTCCGGTCAACGACAGGCCCGTCATCGATCGTCCGCCGATCACGGGCGAGACCCGGAGATCGGCCACCCGCTTGCCGCGGAGGCGGTTGCCCTGGACGAAGAGCACTGCGCCCGTGATCACCCCGACCAGGCCGAGGCCGCCGATGACCGAGAAGCTGACGATGGCCAGCGTGTTGGCCTTGCGCCCGTTGGCCCGGAAGTTCGCGACGTCGCTGAGCGCCTGGTTGGCGGGGTCGTTCGGACGACACGCCATTTCCTTCTGGTTGCCCTGATTTGCGGTCTTGATGCACTCGTCGGCCATCGCCTCGGAGAGGTCGGCATCGACGAGCATCGTCTTCGCGCTCTTCTTCGCGGCGTCGAGCTTGCTGCGGAAGTCGCCGCCCGAGATCGCAGAGTACGCACCGACGGCCGCACCCGTGATGATGAGCGCGCCACCCACGCCCATCGTGACCGCGCCCGCGATGCGAAAGCGCTTGCCACGGATCTCGTCCTTGGTCGGCCCGGTGCGCGGCGGCGGAACGTCGGGGTTCTGCTTCGCCTGCGCCTTCGCCTTCTCCTCGGCTTCCTTCAGCTCCTTGTCGATCTCGGTGATGCGCGTCTGCGCGTCGCCGATCTCGCTCTGCAGCGCGGTGTCGGCCTCGGCGACGCGGATGAAGTTCTCGAGCACCGCGCGTGCGCGCTTGAGATCGTTCAGGTCACCGCTGATGCCGTAGAGCCCGCGGTACGCGAGCGAGATGTTGTACAGCAGCAGCGGGTTGTCCGAGGCCGCGAACGATCGCTCCCACGCGTCGACGGCTTCCTTGAACTTGCCGAGGCGATAGGCCTTGCGACCTTGCTCGTAGAGCTCTTCCGCGCTCGGCTCGACGACCATGCCCACCGATGTGCTGGCCGCATGTGCCGGAGCTGGCAGCGTGAAGCCAGCAACAGGGATGGACGCGACGAGCAGCGCAGCGAGGGCCCGGTTCATCCGAGCGAGGAGACTAGCACAGACCACGCTTCCTTCCTTCACAGATCTACGAGCTCGATCGCGTCGGGCTCGAGCGCGATACCGAGGAAGCGACTGCCTACACGGGCGAAGCGCTCGCGCCCGTCGGTGGCCAGCAGAACGGTGGAGCAATCGGTGCTTGCTGCTGCGCCACTTTGCGGCTGGGTGTGTCCGCGTCGTTCCAGGGCTGCGCGGACGCGCTGTGCCGTGGTGGCCGCGGAGTCGACGATCGCGACCCGTGGCCCGACGGTCGCGGCGATCGAGGCCGCGAGCAGCGGGAAGTGTGTGCAGCCCAGCACGAGCGTGTCGATGTCGTGCTTGATCGGATCGAGGTACGCGTGCGCGACCGAGTCGGGGATCGGACCTTCGGTCCATCCTTCTTCTGCGAGCGCGACGAAGAGCGGACACGGCAGGCCGACCACGCGTGCATCGGGCCGCAGCCGCGCGATCGCTTGCGCATACGCGCCGCCGCGGATCGTGCTCTCGGTCGCGATGACGCCGATCGAGCCACCGGTGCTGGTCGCGACCGCAGCGGCCGCGCCGGGCTCGACCACGCCGGTGACGTCGAGCTGCGGCAACGCGGCGCGCAGATCGTCGAGCGCCACCGCGCTCGCGGTGTTGCACGCGATGACCAACGAGTCGATGCCGCGATCGACGAGCACGCGCGCGGCCTGCAGCGCATAGCGAGCGATGGTGCCGGGGCTCTTGGTGCCGTAGGGCAGCCGCGCGGTGTCCCCGAGATAAAGGAAGGACTCGCCCGGCAGCGCGCGTTGCAGCGCACGCAGCACGGTGAGCCCGCCGACGCCGGAATCGAAGACCCCGATGGGAAGGCGCTTCGTCACTTCGTCGGCCGCACGAGCAGGTTCTTCGCGATGACCATGCGCTGCACCTGCGAGGTGCCCTCGTAGATCTGCATGAGCTTCGCGTCGCGCATCAGCTTCTCGACCGGGTACTCCTTCGTGTAGCCGTAGCCGCCGAAGATCTGCACCGCGTCGGTCGTGCACTTCATCGCGAGGTCGGCCCCCGTGGCCTTCGCGATCGCGCTGGTGTTGGTGCGCTTGATGCCGTGGTCGACCTCCCACGCCGCCTTCATGTAGAGCAGCTTGACGGTCTCGTAGGCCATCGCCATCTCGGCGATCATGAATTGGATCGCCTGATGGTTGGCGATCGGCACGCCGAACGTCTTGCGCTCCCGCGCGTACGCGATCGACTCGTCCATCGCGCGACGGATGAGCCCGGCACACTGCGCCGCGATCATCGGGCGGGACTTGTCGAAGGTCTCCATCGCGATCGCGAAGCCGCCACCCGGCTGGCCGAGCAGGTTCTCGGGGCCGAGCACGACGTCTTCGAAGATCACGTCGACGGTGTTGCTGCAGCGCTGGCCCAGCTTGTTTTCTTTTCTACCGATCGTGATGCCGGGGAGATCGCGGGGGATGACGAACGCGGTGATGCCCTTGTGGCGCGCCGCGGGGTCGACGGTCGCGAAGCCGGTGTAGAAGGATGCGTAGCCGCCGTTGGTGATCCACCGCTTCTGGCCGTTCAAGATCCACTTGTCGCCGTCCTTGGTGAGACGCGTGCGCATCGCGGCGACGTCGGAGCCGGCCTCGGGCTCGCTGCAGCAGTAGCTGACGAACTGGAACTCGCCGGTGAGGCGCTCGAGCCAGTGGTGCTTCTGCGCTTCGGTGCCGGCGATCATCAGCGGCAGTGCACCGAGGTGGTTGCACATGATGCTGGTCGCGACGCCGGCGCAGCCGTACGCGAGCTCTTCGGCGATGAGACAACCCTCGAGCGTGTGCAGGCCGAGGCCGCCGTAGGGCTCCGGCACCTCGACGTTCACGAGGCCCACTTCGTAGGCGGCCTTGAACACGTCGAGCGGCATCTCGCCGCGCTCGTCGTACTCGCCCGCGACCGGGATGACGCGCTCGGCCACGAACTTGCGCGCGGCGTCGATGAACGCCTGCTGCTCTTCGCTGATGCTCGGATCGAACATGCGCCGGTTGATAACACGCGCGCCGCTCGTGGTGCTCGAATCGCGATCGCGTGGGCTTATCCTCGGGGCGTGCACCCGTATCAGCCCCCGGCCGCGCCACCGCCCCGCGCGCCCCGACAGACCTCCGCGGGCATGATCGCGCTCGGTGCCGCGCTCGCAACGGTGGTCGCGATCCGGTTCGGCGTGATCACCTACGCGGTGGACCTCGAGACCGGTGACACGCGTCCGACGATCGGATCGGCGCATGCGTGGCGTCCTCGCTGCAGGTAGAACGCGACGACACGAGCCTCGACGATCGGCTCACGCAACGTGACGTCGGCGTGAATGGCATGGCGCGATGCGGACGCGCTACGTGGCGGGCACGCGGCCGGATCGATCACGAGTCATGAACGCGATCGATCAACGATCCGTGATCGCGAACCGTCCCTACGAGGTGGGCGCGTCGAAGCTCGCCGCTATGCTGCCGACGTGTCGTGGCAATGGTTGATTGCGTGTGTGTTGGCGGCGGAGCCCGGACCACAGTCGATCCTCGATGGGATGGATGCGGGGCAGTGTGCTTGGCCCAACGTCGCGAACCTGACCGATGCGGCGGGGATGCAGTGGTGCACCGGTGCGCTGGTGCATCCGCTCGTGGTCGTCACGGCGGCGCACTGCATCGAGGACACGGCGCACGTTTACTTCGGCGAGGGCACCGGAAACTTCGTCGAGGCACCGATCGAGTACTGCATCAGGAACCCGAACTACATCGACGCGAACAACGGGTTCCTGCTCGACAACACCGACTTCGGGTTCTGCAAGCTCGCCGAGCCGGTCGAGGGCGTGCCGATCATCCCGATCGCGTACGGCTGCGAGCTCGATCAGCTCGTCGCGGGCAAGCCGGTCGCGGAGCTCGGCTTCGGCGACGACGGCAACATGGTCGACAGCATCAAGCGCTTCGTCGAGTCGTCGATCATCGGCTTCGAGCCCGACGGCGAGATCCACGTGTCGCGCGGGCCGTGCTTCGGCGACTCCGGCGGGCCCACGATGATGCAGCTCGCCGACGGGAGCTGGCGGCAGATCGGCATCCACTCCTACGTCGCCGACTTCGACTGCACGTCGTCGTGGTCCGCCGCCGCCTGGCAGGTGTTGCCGTTCATCGAGGAGCACGCGGGCATCGACGTCACGCCGTGCCACGACATCGATGGCACGTGGGCACCGCAGGGCACGTGCGCCGGCTTTCCGCTCGCGCCGTTCGTCGGTGGCGCGGGTGACTACGCCGATGGTTGCCCCGCGGGCGCGATCGCAGAGGCGAGCAGCGCGTGCGGCGATCCGTTCGATGCGCTCGCCGATGCGACCGCACCGACCGCGAGCTTCGTCGAGCCGATGGACGGCGTGCAGATCGATGTCGCCGACGCGATGGCGATCGCGGTCGAAGTCACCGCCGACGACGTCGGTTGGGGCGTCGCATCGGTCGATCTGATCGTCGAGGTCGTCGACGGCGATGCGATGACCGCGACCGCGAGCTACGCACCGTGGCGCTGGCGGCTGGGCCTGCCCGAAGGCGCGTACTGGTTCGGCACCTCCGCGCTCGACTTCGCCGGCAACCGCAGCGACACGGTGTGGATCTCGATCGGCATCGGCGTGCCCGCACCACCAGCGCATCCCCCGGAGAGCGCCGACACGAGCAGCAGCGGCGACTCCGGCCCACCCGCAGAGTCGAGCACCTCGAGCGATCCACTCGGCACGACGGGCGACGAAGACTCCACCGGCGCACCGCGGCAATCGGATGGATCCGAAGGCTGCGGCTGCACGACGTCATCGCCACGCGCCGGTCTCGCGTGGCTGTTCGCGCTGTTCATCGCACGCGGTCGTGCCAATAGTCGGGCGCGCGGCTTTGGTGCGCTATCGCGACGATGCTCGAAACGCCGCGAACCATCGCGACGACGACCGAGTAGCGAAACTGGGCGAGGGCGAACGCGCGAACTTCGACTGCCGCAAGGCAGCTCGTGGACCAGCTTCTCCTCTTAGGCGTCGAGGAAGAGCGCTCCGTAACCTTCGCGCTCCGACTCCAAAGTACGTCGCGGCTGCCTCGAGCTCTTCGGCCGCCTCGTCGAGGATTCGGATCCGCGTCATCGCGAAACGAGCTTCGCTCGCAGCGTGCGCAGGTGTTCTTCCGCGTCGTGAAAGACGGCCTCATCGGATTTCGATGCGCCCGAGGCGGCGGACGATCTCCGCGCGCCACTCGGGAGTGAGCTCGGCGTGCTCGAGGCTGCTGCTCAGCGCGCCGACCAGCTCCTCGCGCTCCTCCGCGGGGAGCTGCAGCGCCTCTTCGAGGATTCGCTGGGCGGCGGACGTCATCGAAGCAGTCTAGCTCGGCGCATCGCCGTTGGCTACGCGCCGGGGCGGTCGTCGTCCGCGGCTTCGCGCGCGCGCCGAGCTGCGCGCGCGCGATCCTTCTCGGCCTTGTCGGCCTTCGCCGTCTCCACCGCGCGTCCACCGAGCACCCAGCCGATCACGATGCCGAGCAGCAGGATGCCGGGGATGTAGACGAAGTGGCCGAGCGTCATGGCGTCACTTCGCGCGATCGAGTCGCTTGCGCAGCTCGTCGAGGTCGGCTTGCTGCGCCTTCGCCCGGCGCCACAAGAGCACGCCGAAGCCGGCGAACAGCGACCAGATCACGCCGTACGCCCACACGACGTGCGCGTAGTCGGATGCGGTCTTCGCCGCCGCTTTCTCTTCGTGCGCACGCACGCACTCGATGCTCTGCACGTCGAGACCTTCGACCTGCTCGTACTCGTCGTCGGCTTTCGCTTCGGCCTTTGCGGGCGCCATCACGCACCTCCTTCGATCGGCTTGCTCGCACGCGTGCGCTCGTCGAGCGCGATCCAGGCGTCGTCGAGCATGTTCGCGGTGAGCTCTTGTCGGGTTCGTACGAAGAGCAGCCCGAGCGAGACCGCCATCAATGCGATCAAGCACGGCCACAACGCCGCCCAGAACTGCGGCGGCAGGCTGCCGACCACTTCGGTGGTCGGATGGGTCGTCTTCCAGATCTTCACCGCGTAGTAGATGATCGGCACGTCGATCGCACCGAACACCGCGAGCGCAGCGGCGAGTCGCTCCGAGCCCGCGGCGCCGTAGCGACGCAGCAGCACGAACGCGGCGAACACCATCCACAAGAGGCCCGTGGACACCTGCCGCGCGTCCCACGTCCACGCGCGGCCCCACGTGGCGTGCCCCCAGATCGGACCGGTGATGAGCACGCCGAGCCCGGTGACGAGCACGAGCTCGCCGGCGGAGATCGACAGCGCTTCCGCCATGCGCGACTTGTTGCGCAGCTGTACAGCTGCTGCGATGCCACACGTGACGGCGAGCGCCATCATGATCCACGCGAGCGGCACGTGGAAGTAGAAGATCTTCTGCACCGTGCCCATCTTCTTCTCGATGCCGGTGTACAGGAACACGCGCACCACGCTGTAGAGCACCACCGGCGCACCGGTGATGAAGAACAGCGTGGGCAGGTGACGCTTGATCATCGCGGACGCTCCTTTCGCCCGCGCGTCGGCGCGGCCGAGCCGGGGCCGAGCAACACGGGCTCGAACAACCAGCTCGCGATGACGACGACGATGACGTCGAGTGCGGCGAGCTGGCCGAGGTAGGTCGTGAACGACGGGTGGTTCTCCAACAGCGCGCGCGTGCTGACGAGCGCGAAGATCAATGCCGGCGAGGTGAGCGGATAGAGGATCACCGAGAGCAGCACGTTCTTGCCGCTCGCGGTCGCGAGCCCCGCGGCGAAGAGCGTGCCCACCGAGCAGTACGCGAGCGCGCCGAGCACGAGCAGCGTGGCGGCTTCGAGCGGGCGATCGGCGAAGGCCTGCGCGGCGGGGAAGAGCAGCACCATCGCGGGCAACAGCAGCGCGCCGCAGCCCACCACGATCACCATCGCGACGACGAGCTTGCCGAAGTAGATCGCGACGCGCTCGACCGGCCACGTGAGCACGGCGCGCAGCGTGTCGGCCTCGCGCTCGCGATCGAAGATGCGCGTGAGCGTCAGCGCGCCGACGAACGCGACGCCGATCCACAGCATGCCCGGCACCGCCATCACGTGATCCGCGGCGGGCAGCGTCGCGAACGCGAGCGCGAACATCACCAGCACCGACAGCGTGAAGAAGCCCGCGGTGAGCACCAACTCGAGGTCGCGCAGCTCCTGGCGGAGATCGTTCTTGGCGAGCAGCCAGGCCTGCCGGGGCACGATCACGTCCATGGTTGTATCACGCCGGTAGCACCGCGGCCTCGAAGGCGCCGGTCGTGCCCAACTTGCGGATGCGTGCACCGTAGTCGTCACCGGCCTTCTTCGCCTCGCCGACGATGCGGCCCTCGCCCATCGCGACGGCGCGATCGGTGTAGTCGGCGACCGCATCGAGGTCGTGCGAGCTGAGCAGGATCGCGGCACCGCGCGCGCGCTCCTCGAGCAGGATGCGGCCGAGCGTCGCGCGGCCACCGTGATCGAGCGCGGTGAACGGCTCGTCGAGCAGCAGCAGCTCGGGCGCACCGAGCAGCGCGCGTGCGATCGCGAGCCGCTGCTGCATGCCGCGCGAGAAGGTGCCCGCCAAGCGATCGGCCGCGTGCGCGAGCCCGACGCGCTCGAGCAGGTGATCGATGTCGTCCTTGCGCTGCTCACCGGCGACGCGACGCAGCTCGACCGGCAGCGCGAGGTTCTCGCGCGCACTGAGCCGCGCGTAGAGCTGGGTGGAGTGCGCGACGAAAGCCAGGCGCAGCCGCGCGGGCAGATCGAGCTCGGCGAGCGTGCCCCAGCGACGCTCGCCCGACGACGGCGGCAAGAGCCCGGCCGCGATCGACAGCAGTGTGGTCTTGCCGCAGCCATTCGCACCCAGGAGCCCGACGATCTCGCCGGGCACGACGCTCAGATCGATCGCGCGCAACACTCCCAGTCGACCGAAGCGCTTGCCGAGCCCGCGCAGCTCGAGCGGAGCGATGCTCGGCGACGTGGTCATGGCGATCGGCGGCGCGCCCAGCCACGCACCGCGCCCGAGACGAGCATTGCGGCGACGATCACTTTCACCGGCCATCCCCGCAAGGGGTCGGGCGACTGCGAGAGGTCGAGCACGACCGCCAAGACGTACACCGCCGCGGCGATCGCGATCGCTGCTTGGGGGCGTCGACGCGACAGCAACGCGAGCGCGAAGAAGCACAGGCCGATGAGGTAGACGATCAGCGCGCCGCCGAACCCCACGAGCTGCCAGCCGAGCAGGAGCACGACGGTGGTTCCGGCCACGAGCTGCAGCTCGGTGAGCACGACCAGGATGATCGTGATCCAGCGATCTCCGGCACTCTCGGCCGCGCCGGCCGTCTCGGGCAGCGCATCGATCTGACGATAGATGCGATCGAGCGCCGTGATCACGCGCGAGCGCTTCGCGGGATCGCTGCCCGCGGTCTGCTCGAGCACGCCCAGCAGCTCGTCGCGTCGCGTCACGAGTCGGCTGCGCGCATCGGTGCGGCGCCGCAACGCGACCATCGCCATCGTGAGCCCGACCAGCAGCGTCGCGATGATGCCGCCGACCACGCGATAGGTGGGATCGCGGATCGGCAGCCCCTCGACCGCGAACTCGAGCACCTGCCCGGGCGCGCGCGGGCCCATCACGTAGACGGTCTTGCCTTCGATCGGCGACGCGTGATCGGTCGCCTTCGCACCGGTCGCGTCGAGCGTCTGCCCGTCGCCGACGAGCACGCTGGTCTCGAGCGAGTCGAGCTGCGTGCTGAACTGGATCTTCGCGTTGCCGTCGTGGTCGATCACGTAGGCCAGCCCGAGTCGCACGAGCTCGCCCGGCGGGATCGGACCCGCGAGCGTGACGTACGGCGCCTTCTCGTCGTCGTGCGCGAGCAGGTCCTCGGACATCGGCAGGACCTTGAGGCCCTTGCCGCCTTCCGCCGGCATGATGCGCATGCCGCCCTGCGGCCAGAACGCTTCGTCGCCCATCACCATCACGTCCTGCAGCTGCACGACGCGCGCGAGATCGTTCTCGAGGCCGTCGATGTCGAACTGCACGACCGAGCGCACGCGACTGACGTCGGAGGTGGTCGCCCACACACGCAAGTCGACCGCGACACCGCCCTTGCGATCGGTCTGGAAGAAGCCGCTCTGGTAGGGGCCGCCGTCGTAGATCGTCTCGACCAGATAGATCGCGTCGGACTGGATTTCGACCTCGATGTCGGCAGTGCCGTCCGCACCCGTCGAACCGGGGTAGTCGACGTCGACACCGGTCGCGTCCTTCTTCACCACCGCAATGGGATGACCGGAGACCGGCACATCGCCGCCGTCGACGACGGTCACGTGCACGGTGCCGGTGGGCAGCCGCGGATCGACGCGCGGCGGCGGCAGCTGCGGGCGTTGCTGCGGACGCTGCTGCGGTTGGGGCTGCGCGCCGGCATCGAACGTGCCCTTCGCGAGCACGACCGCCATGCCCACCGTCGCGTCCATCTCGAACGTCGACGATCGCTGCGCGGGCTGGCCTTCGACCACCACCGCCGACACCGTGAGCTTCGCGCCCTTGGGCTCGCCGAGCCCCTTGAACTCGACCTTGCCGCGCGCGTCGCTCGTGGCCGTCTTCGTTTCCTTCGTGCCGTCGGGCTTCGCGATCTCGAGCGTGACCTCGACGTCGGGCATCGGCTTGCGCGCGTCGAGATCGAAGGTGCCGACCACGAGCTCGCCGGCCTTCGTGCCTTCGAGCGGGAACGCGGTGCCGGGCAGCGGCACTTCGGGACCACCGGCTTGGCCGTGGCGCGGAGCCGCGGCTGCACCACCTCCACCGCCGGCGACCAGCATCACGCGCGAGCCCGCCTCGGTGGACAGCGCAATCGATTGCGACGCGAGCGACTCGCTGCCCACGGTCGCCTTCGCGATCGCGTTGCCGCCGATGAAGCTCGCGAGCCCGTCGAAGGTCGCGCGGCCGCTCGCATCGGTCTTGGCCGTGCGCGTTTCCTTCGTGCCGTCGGTACCCGTGATCTCGAGCGTGACGTCGCTGTTGGTGGCGGGCTTGTCGAAGCCACCATCGAGCACGCGCACCGTGATCGTGCCGGGTGTGAGCTGCGGATCGACGCGCGGGATGCCGGACATCTGCCGCGGATCGATGGGGGGTGGACCCGCGCTCGCGGGCCCGATCATGCACACGAGCGCGAGCACGACGAGCCCGAGCCATCCGACGAAGCGCGTCATGCCGCGAGCTCCTTGCCGCAGTGCTTGCAGAACTTCGCATCGACGTCGTTGCTGCCGTTGCACGACGCACACTTGCTCGTGGCCGCTGCGGGCTCCGCTTCGACTGGGGCCCCGCTCGCCGGTTCTCCCGCCTTCTTGGCCGCGGGATCTCCGATGCGCGCGGCGAGCTCGGGATGCAACGTCGCGCCGGCATCGAGCGCGCGCATCACCTCGATCGCGCGCAGCTCGTAGCCTTCGCGCACCGTGTCGTAGTCGGCCTTGGACAGCTTGCCCATCTCGTGGTCGAACTTCAGCTCGTTGATCGCCCGCAGCAGCCGCCGCTTCTCTTCACGCAGCTCGCGATCCGAAGCGATGCCGAGATCCGTGGCGTGCTCGACCACCGTCTGCACGTCGGCACGCCCGAGCGCCTGCACGATGCGGAACATCGCGCGCAGGCACAAGAGCAGCGCACCGCTCACCGCGACGAGGCTGATGGTGTCGGCGCCGACGCGGGCGTGCCCGACCCAGACGAGGTAAGCGAACAACGCCGCCGCGCCGAGCAGGACGAAGCCCGCAATTCTCAGCCCGCGCGCGCGCGAATCAGGGACCGCCACCTTCGGCTTCCTCTCGCTTCGCGCCGATGCACACGATGCCGCCGGCGAGCAGGATCGCGAACCCGACCCACACCCAGTTCACCAGCGGATTGTAGTAGAGCGACAGCCGGCACCATCCGCTGCTCATGTCGACGTCGGCGATCGACGAGTACACGTCGCCGCCCGGTCGCATGATCCGCGAGACCTCGGTGGTCGGCTGATCCGGCAGTTGGTAGTACCACCACTTCGCGGGCGTCAGGTCGCCGACCTTGCCACCGTTCTTGGTGACGTTCAGCTCGACCGTGATCATGTCCTTCTGCCAGTCCTGCGTGGCACGGGCACCGATGTACTCGATGGTGTAGTCGCCGAGCTCGGTGGTCTCGCCGGGGTAGATGCCGAGCTTGCGCTCGATCTTGTAGGAGTTGCCCGCCCAGCCCAGGAACATCAGCACCACGCCGAGGTGCACGATGTAGCCGCCGTAGCGCCGACGCGCGCGGCTCACCAGACCGATGAGCGCATCGAGCACGCTCTGCTGACGCGCACGACGGCGCACTGCGACCCCGCGGTAGAACTCCTGCGTGATCGTCCAGAACGTGAAGCCGCACAGGCCGAACGCGGCGAGGCCCCAGCCCGACATCAGCTCCCAGCCGCCCTGCGGCATGTCGAGGCGCTCGCCGACCGCGAAGTTGCGCAGCAGCGGGATGCCGAAGGCGGCGATCAGCGTCGCGACGACGCCCGCGGCGAGCGGCGCACGGAACTGCTCCACCAACGATTGCGTGCTGGTCTTGCGCCACGCGACCAGCGGGCCGAAGCCGGTGAGGAACAAGAGCGCGACGCCGAGCGGCGCCATGTAGTGGTTGAAGAACGCAGGCCCGACGGTGACGCGCGTGGGCGGCTCGTGCACGCCGAACGCACCCATCAGCCCGCGGAACCACTCGTGCTCCTTCATCAGGTCGCCGGCCCACTGCGTGAGCGTGGGGTACATCGTCGCGCCGGCGACGAAGAGCGCACAGATGAGGAACATCCAGTTGTTGAGCAGGAACGCGAACTCGCGCGACACCACGCTCTCGAGCTCGTGGCGCGAGCGCAAGAGCGGCAGGCGCCAGACGAGCAGCCCGAACGAGCCGACGACGATGAGCAGCATGAACGCGCCGAACGTCCACGCGAGCTGCGGGTCTTCGCCGAACGCGTGCACGCTCTGCACGACGCCGCTGCGGGTGAGGAACGTGCCGAAGATCGTCAGGAAGAACGAGACGATCACGAGCACGAGGTTCCACACCTTCAACATGCCGCGCCGCTCTTGGACCATGATCGAGTGCAGGAACGCGGTGCAGGTGAGCCACGGCAGCAGGCCCGCGTTCTCGACCGGATCCCACGCCCAGTAGCCGCCCCAACCCAGCTCCTCGTAGGCCCAAAGCCCGCCCAGCACGAGCCCGACGCTGAGGAACAGCCACGAGAAGAGCGTCCAGCGACGCACGCTGCGTTGCCACGCGTCGTCGACATGGCCGGTGATCATCGCCGCCATGCCGAACGCGTACGGCACCGCGAGCGAGACCATGCCGAGGTAGAGGCTCGGCGGATGGCAGACCATGTACGGGTTCTGCAGGAGCGGATTGAGCCCCTTGCCCTCGGTGGGCGCCAGCTCGGGGAAGATCCACGGCTCGAACGGATTGTTGAGGAACACCAGCAGCGCGGTGAAGAACGCGAGGATGGTCGCGAGGATCGCGACTGCGTGGGGAATGAGCGCGCGGTGACGCGTGCGATTCGCTCGCACGGCGAGCGACGCGAACAAGCTGAGCAGGAGCACCCAGAACAACAGGCTGCCGTCGAGCGAGCCCCAGAACGCGGTGATCTTGAAGATCACCGGCATCGCGGGGTGGCTGTTCTGCTGCACGTACTGGATGCTCGTGTCGCCCGAGAGGAACGCGTACTCGAGCAGCATCGAGGTGAAGAGCGCGATGCCGAAGATGCCGTGGATGCCTTGCACCGCGCCTTCGACGAGACGCTCGGAGCGACGCGACGCGCCGATCACCGCGAGCGCGACGGTGACCACCGCCAACAGGAACAGCACGAGATTGGCGATCGAGCCCAGCGTCGAGATCGGCATGGCTAGCTCCCCTTGCCCGTCTTCGGCAGGCCCTTCTCTTCTTCGTACTTCGACGGGCACTTCGCCGACATCTCGTCGGACTCGAACGTGCCGTCCACGAGCTTGCCGGTCAGCACGACCTCGCCTTCCTCTTGGAAGGTGTCGGGCGGATCGTTGGTGTAGTGCACCGCGAGCGTCCGGCCCTTGTCGCTGCAGTTGTCGACCTTCGGGCACTCGATGGTGAACTTGATGTCGCCGGTGGTGCCCTTCTTGCGCTGGATCGAGCCCTTCACCACCTGCCCGTGCACCTTGATCGTCTTGCCCTCGTAGGGCTGCGGCGCATCGAGCAGCTTGTCGACGTAGTGATACTCGAGCACGCCCGCACCGGTGTCCGACGCGACGATGTAGCCGACCGCGGCGACGAGCACGACTCCGATTCCGACCTTGGTAGCAGTGGACAGCGCCATGTTCGTCAACCCCCGATGCTGATCATCGCCTTTTGCGGTCCACCGGATCCATCGAGATGGAACCCGTGACCGTCGCGCTTGGTTCCGAGCACCCCGTCCACGATTTCGCCCAACCCTGCGGGGCCACGCGACCGCAGTGCCCCGCGCAGATCGCCGGAATCGTCGTGCGCGAGACAGCCGTGCAGCTGCCCCGTCGCCGAGATGCGCAGCCGATTGCAGCCGCTGCAGAAGTTCTCCGTCATCGCGCCGATCGTGCCGAGCACGCGACCGTCGTGGGGGCCACCCGCCACTGCGACGTAGCGCGCGGGACCGACCGCGCGGCGATCGGTGACGCGATCGACGATCGCGACGCCCAGCGCCTGTGCGATGCGCTCGCGGATCTCCGCGGCGGGCATCAGCTCACCCGGCACGAACAGCTCGCCGCCTGCCATCGGCATCAGCTCGATGAAGCGCGGCACGACGTCGCGCGCCCACGCCCACGTCGCGAGCTCGGCGAGCTCGTCGTCGTTGAAGCCGCGCACCGCGACCGTGTTGATCTTGATCGACGCGAAGCCGACCGCGCGCGCCGCCTCGACGCCCTCCACGACGCGCGCGAGCTGACCGCGCCGCGTGATGCGTGCGAAGCGATCGGCGCGCAGGCTGTCGATGCTGATCGTGACGCCGTGGAGGCCGGCGTCGAACAGCGGGCGCGCGAGCGTTGCGAGGTCGTGACCGTTCGTGGTCATCACGATCTCGAGCGGGCCGCCGTCGCTCTCGATGCGCGCGAGCTCGCCGACCAGCTCGACGATGCCGCGGCGCAGCGTCGGCTCGCCACCGGTGAGCCGCACGCGTCGCACGCCACGGCGCGCGAACGCTGCGACCACCTGCACCACTTCTTCGAGCGCGAGCAGCTCGTGGCGTGGGCCGTAGTCGAGCTCTCGATCCGGCATGCAGTAGGTGCAGCGGAAGTTGCAGCGATCGGTCAGCGAGACCCGCAGGTACTCGACCTTTCGCTGGATGCGATCGAACAGCGGCGCGTCGGATCCTGGACCCGACGTCCTCTCCCTCGAAGCGCGGAGCTGGACGAGGCTCAAGGCGAATCGACCTTCGAGCCGCTAGATTGCCACACGGATGAATGCGCCGCACCGCGGCGGCCACGCCCCCACACGAAGAGTGGTTGCGTGGCCACGCGGCCCCAAGCTGCGCAAAGATCGCGGCCGCGTCAGGGCCGCTTGTTGGGCTCGGCCTTGCCGGCCGGGTCCGGCGCCTTCGGCTGGGCCTTCGCGTCTTGCTTGCCCTCGGCCTTGCCCTCGGCGACGCCCTTGATCTCTTCCGGGCCGTGCACCTCGGCCTTGTTGGTCGACTTCGCGTCGTTCCAGTCGCCGCCGTACTCGATGCGGAACATCGTGCCCTGCTCTTCGTTGAGGCGGGTACGGCTCTGCAGATCGAACATCGTGAACAGGAAGAAGATCGTGACGAAGATGATCGTGCTGAGGAACGCGAACACGTGGAAGCGATCGTCGTACTTCAGGTGCATGAAGAACATGCACACGAGCGTCGCCTTCACGAACGCGACACCCATCGCGACGTAGAGGCTCGCCGCGCCGAGGCTCGCGTACGACACCGCGTAGGTGAGGCCGGTGAGCACGAACAACGCGCCCAGCACCTTCACGTAGGTCATCTGCGGCGAGACGTGCTCGTGCACCTCGACCGCATCGTCGATGGGCTTGCCATGCAGGAATGTCTTGGTGGCCATGGCGCTCGCCTCACTTCACCAGGTAGAGCAGCGGGAAGAGGAAGATCCACACCAGGTCGACGATGTGCCAGTAGAGGCCCACGTTCTCGACCGGGGTGAAGTACTGCGGGCCGAACTGCCCCTTCTGCGCGCGCACCAGGATCCACGACAGCACGCCGATGCCGACGAGCACGTGGATGCCGTGCAGACCGGTCATGCAGAAGTAGAGCCCGAAGAAGATGTGCGGCAGGCCGATGAGCTCGTGGCCGTGCTCGTGCGCGTACTCGGCCGCGCGCGCGTAGTCGAAGTACTTGCCCGGGAAGATGCCGTGGCTGAACTTGCCGGTGTACTCGAAGTACTTGACCACCATGAAGATGCAGGCGCATCCGATGGTGAGGTAGAGGTTGCGGACGATGCCCGGCGTGTTGCCGACCTGGGCCGAGCGCACCGCCATCGCCATCGTGTAGCTGCTGGTCAGCAGCACCACGGTGTTGATGCCACCCATGGTCTTGTCGAGCAGCTCGTGGCTGCTGAGGACCATCTCCGGGTAGAGCATTCGCGTGATGAAGTAGGCCAGGAACAGCCCACTGAACATCAGGATCTCGGTGGCCAAGAAGGCCCACATGCCGAGCTTCGCCGCGCCGGCCTGCTGCTCCACCGTGTTGTAGTGGTGCTGGAAGAACGCGTGCGGCGGCTTGGGGCCCTGCGGTGCGTGTGCGCTGCTCATGCTGATCTCCTAATGAGCATCCATCCCGCCGGTGCGGTCGATCTCTTTGAAGTCGTAGGGGCTGCCGTCGACGCGGGGCTGGCCGTGGAAGTTGTGCTCGATGGGCGGGCTCTGGATCGTCCACTCGAGCGACGCCGCGCCCCACGGATCGGCCGGCGCCTGCGCGCCGGTCTTGAGCGAGCGCAGCAGGTAGAACAGCGTGAAGAGCAGACCGGTGCCGATCATGTAGGCACCGATCGTCGACAAGACGTGCTGCAGCTGGAACTGCGGCACGTAGGTCGCGTATCGGCGCGGCATGCCCTGCTGGCCGATGATGAACTGGTTGAAGAACGTCATGTTGAAGCCGATGAACACGATGAGACAACCGACGCGACCCATCGCCTCGTTGTACATCTTGCCCGTCAGCTTCGGCCACCAGTGGTGGAGGCCGCCGATGAACGCGATGATCGTTCCGCCCATCATCACGTAGTGGAAGTGCGCGACCACGAAGTAGGTGTCGTGGAGGTGCACGTCGACCGACAGCGCACCGAGGAAGATGCCGGTGAGGCCGCCGATCGTGAACGTGAAGAGGAACGCCAGCGCGTACAGCATCGGCGTGTTGAACGCGATGCTGCCTTTGTAGAGCGTGGCCACCCAGGAGAAGACCTTGATGGCGGTGGGCACCGCGACCGCGAAGGTGAGAAACGAGAACACGATGCCGGCGAGCTCGGACTGGCCCGACACGAACATGTGGTGGCCCCACACGATGAAGGAGATGATCGCGATGGCGACCGAGCTGAGCGCAATGGCCTTGTAGCCGAAGATGTGCTTGCGGCTATGCACCGCGATGAGCTCGGAGATGATGCCGAAGCCCGGCAGGATCATGATGTAGACGGCCGGGTGGCTGTAGAACCAGAAGAAGTGCTGGTACAGCACCGGGTCGCCGCCCATCGCCGGGTCGAAGATGCCGATGTTGAGCGTGCGCTCGATGATGAGCAGCAAGAGCGTGATCGCGAGCACCGGCGTCGCGAGGATCTGGATGACCGCGGTGGCGTAGATGGCCCACACGAACAGCGGCAGGCGGTTCCAGGTCATGCCCGGCGCGCGCATCTTGTGCACGGTGACCAGGAAGTTGATGCCGGTGAGGATCGACGAGAAGCCGAGGATGAACGCGCCGAACGTCGCGGAGATGACCGCGGTGCCGGTGTGCGTCGAGTACGGCGTGTAGAAGGTCCAGCCGGTGTCGAGCGAGCCTGCGAGCAGCGTGTAGAAGAAGAACAGCGAGCCGAGGCAGTAGATCCAGAACGACAGCAGGTTGAGCCGCGGGAACGCGACGTCCTTCGCGCCCAGCATCAGCGGCAACAAGAAGTTGCCGAGCGCCGCGGGCACCGACGGGATGATCACCAGGAACACCATCACCGCGCCGTGCACGGTGAAGAGCTTGTTGAAGGTGGTCGCGCTGACGAGGTCTTGCTCGGGGGTGAGCAGCTCGGTGCGCAGCGTGAGCGCAGCGATGCCGCCCACGAGGAAGAACATCATCGTGCCGACCAGGTACATCATGCCCAGACGCTTGTGGTCGAGCGTGATGACCCAGGACATGAAGCCGCGCTTCGATACGTAGAAGCTCGGCTCTTGTTCTTCGTGCTTGGAGTCGTGCTTGTCGGTGGCCATGGGTCGGTCCTACCTACTTCAGCGTCTTGATGTACTCGATGACCGCATCGATGTGCTTCGGCTCGAGCTGCCCTTGGTACGAGGGCATGTTGGTTCCGGTGAATCCCGCGACGACCTTCGCCTGCGGCGTGAGGATCGATTCGCGGATGTAGTTCTCGTCGACGACCGCGGTGCCGCCGTCGGCGAGCGTCTCGGTGCGGCCCATCATTCCCTTCCAGGTGGGACCGGTGGCCTGCGTGCCGTCGACGCTGTGGCAGGCGTTGCAGCCGCGCCGCTTGTAGATGCGCTCGCCGAACTGCGCCTGGGTCTCGCCGTCTTTCACCTCGAGCTTGCCGGCTTCCTTGAGCGCGGCCTCGAAGAGCTCGGGCTCGAGCACCTTCACCACGCCGGTCATCGACGAGTGACGGTCGCCGCAATACTCGGCGCAGAACACGTTGAACTCGCCGACGCGCGTGGCCTCGAACCAGATCGTGGTGTAGCGGCCGGGGATGACGTCCTTCTTCACGCGGAACGCCGGCACGTAGTAGCTGTGCAGCACGTCCTCGGACGTCATGGTCAAGCGCACCGGCTTGCCCTTCGGCACGATCATCGTGGTGAGCGGCTCTTCCGTGGAGGACGTGAGCGAGACGCCAGGATAGTCGGGGTACTCGACCGTCCAGAACCACTGCCGACCGATGACGCGGATGTTGATCGCGTCCGGCGGCGGCGTGCCCATCTTCACCCAGTCGATCTCGCCCCACGCGAAGATCACGACCAAGAGCACCGCCGGGATCGCGCTCCACAGGAACTCGATCTTGCCGTTGTGCGTGATCGAGCTGGTCTTCTGTTCCTCGCTGCGGCGCTTGTACTTCCACATGAAGTACGCCATCACGCCGATGACGAGCACGAAGAAGAACAGGTCGAGCGCGACGATGAAGAAGTAGAGGTTGTCGATACCGTCGGAGAAGGTCGACGCGTCGGTGGGCATCGCCCACGGGTGCGCGGTCTCCAGCGGCGGAAGCTTCGGCGCTTCTGCAGCTGCCGCCTTCGCGGCCTCGGCCGCAGGTGCTGCGACCGCCTTCGCGGCTTCCTTGGTTTCCGGGGCGAGGAACATGCTGAGCATCACGATACCGCCTCCACGCGCGGGTCGTCTGGCACTTGCTGACGCCAGCGTCCGCGACGCTCGCGCCTGAAGAAGATCGCGAGCGTGCTCGCGAGGATGAGGAAGGTGAGCGTGCCGCCGATGCGCATGATCCCGAACGCCCACGGGCCGTAGCGGCCGATGGTGTGGTCATACGTGAAGCAGCTCAGGTAGAGCTTCTCCATCGGCGAGCCGATCTTGCCCTGGCCGGACTCGATCAGGGCGAACTTGAGGTCACGGCTCTCGTAGGTGAGACCGTAGACGTACTGGGCGATGGTGCCGTCGGGGGTCAGGAACATCGCGACCGAGGGGTGCGCGATCTGATCCAGCTCGGCGTCGTACGCGAACGACACGCCGAGCTGTGCGGCGAGCGCCTGGATGGCGACCTCGTCGCCGCGCAGGAACTGCCAGTCGACGTCGTCGCCCTTGCCCAGCTCGTCGAGGATCTGCGCCTTCTTGTGCTTGGCGTCCTCGGCGAGCTCGCGCGCGTCGAGGCTGACGGTGACGACGCGGAAGTGCTCGTCGCCCGGCGCCCAGTCCAGCTCGGACAGCGCATCGGCGAGGCCGTTGAGCTGCACGCTGCACACGACCTTGCAGCGGTACCAGTTGAGCGTGAGCAGCACCGGGCGCTTGCCGTCGAACCACTCCGAGGCATGCACGGTGTTGCCGTGCTCGTCGACGAAGGCGAGCCCGCCGTCGAGCTTGTCGCCGCGCTGCTCGTCGACCTCGATCGCGCGCATCTCGGGCGACAGCGGCTTCGCCATCGGCGAGTCCCAGCGCGGCTCTTCGGCGCGCGCGAGCACGGGAGCCGCCCACGCGCACGACCATGCCGCCGCGCACGCGAGTGCGTGACGGCGGAGTCGGGTGCGGCGTGCGGCGAGGGTCACGATCAACCTGCGGTCTCGGCTGCGGGCTCGGGCTGCGCGGGTGCGGGCTTGGGCGGGCGCGGCTTCGCCGGCTTCGCGGGCTTCTCGGCCTTCGCGTCGTCGGCCTTCGCATCGTCGGCCTTCGCATCGGCCTTCGCGTCGGCACCGCCGGCGGCGGTGTCGTCGCCCTTGTTCGGCGGCGGCGCATCACCGGTCGGCGGCGCCTCGGTGGGCTTCGCACCGTCGGCCGGCACCGGCGTCGGCACGGGCGGCTGCGGGCGCATGCCCGCACCATCGGTCGGCACCGGCTTGCTCGGCGGCGCAGCGGCCGGCGCACGATCGTCGGCGGTCTTCCAACCCTGCGGAGGCGCCATCGCCTTCAGCAGGTTCGGATCCTCGAGCACGGCCTTCTTCGCGCTCGCGACCGGCATGTAGTAGCGGACGTTCGTGGTGTTCTTGTCGTCGAGCTCTTTGATCTCGACCCTGCCCCACCCCGACTTCTGCTTGTTCATCTCGTCGGTGTACTCGTGGATGCGGAACGAGCCCTGATCCGCGCGCGTGTGCTCGAGCGCATCCACCTGCATGTTGAACAGCTGGATGACGCCGATGCAGGACAGCAGCGTGAGCGCCGACAACCCGAAGAGCAGGTTGAAGAGGCGCGCATTGGGCATGCGGTCGATCTCGTGACCGCCTTCGTCGTGCCCGTGCTCGTGGTCGTGGTCGTGCGTGTCGCTCATGACAGACCTCGCCTCAGAAGTTCTCGTGGTTCAGCGACTCTTCGAGCCGCGGATCCTTGAGCGGCACGAGCGCGTTGCGCTGCAGCCCCCAGGTGAACACCGCCAGGAACAGCCCCGCGACACCGGCCAACGTGGTGATGTCGTAGAGGTCCGGACGGATGTGCTCGATGCCGGCATGGTGCGCGCGCATCGGTTGGACCAGGAAGTACATGTCGAGGAACTCGGCGACGATGATCCAGACGCACCAGAACGCGAGCGTTCGGGGGTTGCGCTTGATCTTGCGCGACATGATGCCGATGAACGGCAGCACGAAGCGCGTGAACACCAAGATGATCGACAGCGTGAGCCAGTCGCCGTGGCCGCGGTACGAGTACCAGTAGGTCTCTTCGGGGATGCTCGCGTACCAGATGAGGAAGTACTGGCTGAAGCCGATGTACCCCCAGAACACGGTGAACGCGAACATCAGCTTGCCGAGGTCGTGGAAGTGCTCGGCGGTCACCACCCCGCGCAGATAGCCCGAGCGGTGCAGCAAGATGACGGTGAGCGCGATCGTCGACGCGACGATGCTGACGCAGCCCGCGAAGAAGTAGACGCCGAAGATGGTCGAGAACCAGTGCGGGTCCAGCGACATCAGCCAGTCGAAGGCCCCGAAGGTCAGCGAGATGCCGAACGCCAGGATCGCGAACGGCGACCAGAAGCGCATCTTGTGCGAGTACGGCTTCGGATCCGCGGCGGTGTCCTGGGCCGTCGACCAGCGCCAGTAGGCGAGCGCCATGCCGGCCCACAGCACGAGGTAGCCGATCGCGCGCAGCTCGAAGGAGCGCTCGTTCAAGTACGGCGCCTTCGCAGCGAGCATCGGATCCTCGAGCGCGTGCGCGTCGGTCCAGTGGTAGAGCTCGTGGCTGCCCATGAACACGACGGGCAGGATCAAGAGCGCCATCACCGGCAGCGCGAGCATCATCTGCTCGGCGATGCGGCGCACGACGATCGACCAGCCCGCGCGCGCGGCGTGCTGCGTGAGCACGAACCACAGGCCGCCGAGCCCGAGCGACAGGCCCCACATCACCGCGGTGAGGTAGGACGAGTAGAACTTGTGCGGATCTTTGCCCATCGTGGCAAAGCCGATGCCGAGGCCCGCGACGCCGATCGCGAAGAAGATGAGCGGCAGCTTCTTCCACGGCGAGTCGTCGGCGATGTGAACCTGCTCGTGGCGAACGAGCGGTCCGTGGCGATCGTGCGTGCTCATGGCGTGGCCCCCTTCTGGGCGTCCTTCGCGTCACCGCGTGCGGGCGCGGGCGCACCACCTTGCGCCGGTGCGGCGGCGGCGGGCGGCATGTCGCTCTGCTTCGCGTCGTGGCTGCGTTGCAGCGTGCGAACCCACGCCGCGATCGCCCAACGATCCTCGACGGGAATCTGCGCCTTGTACGAGCGCATCTTGCCCTTGCCGTGGGTGACGACGTGGAAGAAGTAACCGAGCGCCTCGGGGCGCAGCCGCGCGAGGTGCAAGTTGGCGGGCGCGACCGCGAAGCCACCACCGCGACGCGTGGCCGGGCCGTCGCCGTGACCGGTCTGGCCGTGGCACGGCGCGCAGTAGATGTTGAAGCGCGCTTCGCCGCGACCGAGCAGCTTCTCGTCGAGCTTGATCGACGGCGGGAGCGCGTCGGCCAGCGTGCCGTCGAGATTGCGGCCCTGGTAGAGATGATCGTCGTCCTTGAGGAAGCCGACCGCGACGGTGCCCTCGGGCGGCTTTCGCATCACGCGACCGTCGGCGAAAAAGCCGTTGAACTCCTGCGGGTCACCGCGCTCCTGGAAGTCCATGTTCCAGTTGAGGTGCACCGGCGGATCTTCGGAGCGAGTGCCGCGACAGCCGATCGTGGCCACCGCGACGAGGGCGAGCGAGAGCGTTCGCATGTTCATCACTCCTCCACCTCTTCGACATGCGTCGCGCCGGTGGACTCGAGCAGCTTCTTGGTGCGCTCGGCGTCGTACTTCGGGTCGCGCGACTCGATCGAGATGAAGAACTTGTCGTCCGAGAACCGCGGGAAGCGGGGCGAGTTGAACAGCGAGTGATAGAGCTGCGGCAGCTTGTTCAAGCCGAACATGCCGAACACTGCGCCGAAGCTGCCGAGCAAGATGCCGAGCTCGAACGTCACCGGCACGAAGGCCTGGTAGCTGTTGTACGGCTTCGCCGAGATGATGAGCGGGTACGCGGTGGTGCTCACCCAGTACTGCAGCAGGAAGCCGAGGCCGGCACCGCTGAAGCCCATCACCGCGACGATCCACGGCACGATCGATGGACGCACGCCCATCGCTTTCTCGAGCCCGTGCACCGGGAACGGCGTGTGTGCATCCCACGCGCCGTAGCCGGCATCGCGGACCTTCTCGCACGCGTGATACAGATCGCCGGGAGTTTCGTACTCGGCGAGCAGACCGTAGACCTTGGCGCGCTTGGCCATGGCTCACTCCTTGTCGCCGGTGTCCCCGGCACCGGGCTTGTCATCGCCGCTCGCAGCTGGCTTGGGTGGCTCGAAGACGAAGAGCTTGTCGTCGGCCTTCGGCGCTTCGGGCTTCTCGTCCTTCTCGACGGCAGGCGTCGGCGCTTCCGCGGGCTTCGGAGCCGCTGCGGGCTTGGGCGCCTCCGCCGGGGCCGGGATCTCGACCTTCGGCACTTCCACCTTCGGCACGTCCGGCTCGGGCTTCGCGGGCGCGACCACCTCGGGCACCGTCGGTGCGCGCGGCGAGACCGGCTTCGCTTCGACCTTCGTCGGGCCGTCGTCGAGCTCGTCTTCCTTCGGTGCGCGGCTCACCGCTTCGAGGCCGCCACCGACGACGACCTTCTTCGCGCTGCCCGTCGATGCGCCGGCATCGTCGCTGTCGTGCACCGAGTCGACGGTGCCGCTGCGACCCGAGATGCTCGACGACGACGAGCGCGCCGCGCTGCCACCGTGACGCGCCGCGGCGCCGCCATGGCCACCACCCGCGACGAAGTGCGGGCTCGCTTCCATCTTGATCGCCTTCACCTCGCCCATCGCGACCATCGGGAGATAGCGCGCGAACAGGCAGAACAGCGTGAAGAACAGACCGAAGCTGCCGATGAGCGTCGCGAAGTCCCAACCGGTCGGCGTGAAGTAGTCCCACGACGACGGCAGGAAGTCGTGGTGCAGCGACGTCACCACGATGACGAAGCGCTCGAACCACATGCCGATGTTCACGAAGATCGAGAGCACGAACAGCGCCATCGGGCTGCGTCGGATGCTCTTGAACCACACCAGCTGCGGCGTGATGACGTTGCAGCTGACCATGATGAAGTACGCCCACGAGTAGTCACCGAAGGCGCGGTTGATGAACGCGAAGCTCTCCAGCGGGTTGCCGGAGTACCAGGCGATGAAGAACTCGAGCCCGTACGCGTAGCCGACGATCGATCCCGTCAAGAGGATGATCTTGGCCATGTTCTCGAGGTGCTTGATCTGGATGATCTGCTCGAGCTTGAACCACTTGCGGATCGGGATGAGCAGCGTCAGCACCATGCCGAAGCCGGAGAAGATGGCGCCCGCGACGAAGTACGGCGGGAAGATCGTGGTGTGCCAGCCGGGCAGCTGGGAGACCGCGAAGTCGAACGACACGATGGAGTGCACCGAGAGCACCAGCGGCGTCGCCATCGCGGCGAGCAGCAGGTACGCGGACTCGTAGTTCACCCAGTGGCGATGCGAGCCGCGCCAGCCCAGCGCGAAGACGCCGTACGCGACCTGGCGGATGCGGCTCTTCGCACGGTCACGCAGCGTGGCGATGTCGGGGATGAGGCCGACGTACCAGAACAAGAGCGACACGGTGAAGTAGGTCGAGACCGCGAACACGTCCCACAGCAGCGGGCTGCGGAAGTTCGGCCACATCTCCATCTGGTTCGGGATCGGCAGCGCCCAGTAGATGACCCACACGCGTCCGATGTGGATGGTGGGGAACATGAGCGCGCAGATGACCGCGAAGATGGTCATCGCCTCGGCGGCGCGGTTGATCGACGTGCGCCACTTCTGCCGGAACAAGAAGAGGATCGCGGAGATCAGCGTGCCGGCGTGACCGATGCCGACCCAGAACACGAAGTTCACGATCGGCCAGCCCCACATCACGGGGTTGTTGTGACCCCAGATGCCGACGCCGGTCCACAAGAGCCACGCGAGCGAGATGCCGAAGATGCCGAGCATCGACAGCGAGATCAGGAAGAAGATCCACCAGATCTTCTTGGGGTTCTCGACGACGCCGCAGACCTGCTCGGTGATCTCGTGGAACGAGAGCTGCGTCTGGATGAGCGCAGTTCGGCCCTCGAGTGGGTCCTGATCGTCGTCGTACTGCGGATTGATGTAGTGGCTCATGTGCCGTGCCCTCCTCCGCCGTGCGCTCCGGCTTCGGGCTTGGCCCCGTGCGCGCCTTTCGGTGGCGGCTCGGGCGGTGGGCTGAGATCCGGATGCGGATTACGGATGCGCGCGAGGTAGGTCGTGCGCGGATGGTTGTTGAGGTCGCGCAGCACCGTGTAGTCACGCGGCGATCGCTTGGCCTTGCTGACCTTGCTGTCGGGATCGCGGATGTCGCCGAACACGATCGCTTCGGTCGGGCACACCTGCTGGCACGCGGTGAGGATGCCGCCGTCCTCGACGAGATCGCGGCCTTGTACGTGCGCGTCGATCTTCGCCTCGTTGATGCGCTGCACGCAGTACGTGCACTTTTCCATCACGCCGCGGAAGCGCACGGTGACGTCGGGGTTCTTCTGCAGCTGCGCCAGCCAAGCACCGTCGGGATCGTTGGTCCAGAACGAGCCGGGCCGAACGCCGAGGTTGAACGCGAGGTAGTTGAAACGCCGCACCTTGTACGGGCAGTTGTTGCTGCAGTAGCGCGTGCCGATGCAGCGGTTGTAGGCCATCTCGTTGAGGCCTTCGGGGCTGTGCACCGTGGCCGCGACCGGACACACGGTCTCGCACGGCGCGGCTTCACAGTGCTGGCACAGCATCGGCTGCACCACCGCGACCGGATCGTCGGGCGTGCCGCGGAAGTAGCGATCGATGCGCATCCAGTGCATCTCGCGTGCGCGCAGCACCATCGCCTTGCCGACGGTGGGGATGTTGTTCTCCGCCTGGCACGCGATGACGCACGCGTTGCAGCCGGTGCAGGTGTTGAGATCGATGCTCATCCCCCACTGCTGCTTGCCGGTGAGCTTCGGCGGATCCCACAAGTGCTGCAGGCGAGTGCGCTCCATCAGGTACTCGCGCTCGACGAAGTTGGGATCGGCCTTGAACTCGGCGCGCGTCTTCTCGACGAAGATCGACTTGCGCTCGTCGTAGTCGACGCCCATGTACGTGGGCGGCTTGAGCGTGCCGTAGTCCTGCGTGCTCGCGAGGATGTACACGCCGCCCGCGGGTGCGAGCTTGAGTGGCGCGATCCAGGACGCCGCGGTGGAACGCAGCGGGTTCACGCTCTGGCCCGCGTTCTCGCACACCGGCAGGCCGACGCGACCGTAGCCGAGCGTGATCGAGACGGTGTCATCGGCTTGGCCCGGTGCGATCCAGACCGGGATCTGGATCGTGCGCCCGTCGACGGTGAGATCGACGAGCTGCTGGTTGCCGGTGCCGAGCTTGGTCGCCGTCGCGTCGCTCATGTACGCGGCGTTGTCCCAAGTCAGCTTGCTGATCGGATGCGGCAGCTCCTGCAACCAACCGCTGTTCGCGTAGCGACCGTCGAGCACCTTCGGATCGATGTGCACGTCGAGCTCGAGGCCATCGATGCTCTTGTGCTGCGCGCCGCCGGCGAGCGCCTGCGCCCAGCCGAGTTGCTTCGGCAACACCGGCTCGCGCGGGATGCCGCTGACGATGCCGTCGTGCACCCACTGCCGCCAGATGCGATCGCTGAACTGGCCCTGCGCCTCGGCGCTCCAGAAGGCCTTGAGCAGCGAGTAGCCGTCGATCATCTTGCCGGTGGCGATGAAGCCGAGCAGCTCGGTCGCGCTGTACGTGTCGTGCAGCGGATCGATGATCGGCTGCTGCACGCTGGTGGTGCCGTCGATCGCTTCGACGTCGCCCCACGCCTCGAGGAAGTGCGAGACCGGGATGTGCCACGAGGCGAGCTTCGCCGTCTCGTCGCGGTACAGCCCCATGTGGATCACGTTGACCTTCTCGAGCAGCTTCGCGAGCCCGAGATCACCGGTGGCTTCGTAGACCGGATTCGTGTCGAGGGTGAGCAGCACCTTGATGCCGCCCTCCTTGATCGCATCGGCGAGCGCGGGCAGGCCCTCGGCCGCGGCGACCGCGGTGTCGAGTCGCCAACGCAGGCTGCCGGTACCCGGCGGAGGCTGCTGCGGATCGGGATTGCCGAGCGCACCGACGTCCATCGTCACGGCTTGATTGCCGAGCGCGACGTCGAGGAGCAGGCCGAGCGCGTGCACCCACGCGGGCTGACGCGCGCCGACGAGGATAGCGCTGCGGCCCTTGAACTCGGGGCTCGCGAGATCCTTGGCGAGCGCGTCGACGAACTTCTGCAGCTCGGGCTCGAGCTGCACGTTGGGCAGAGCGTCGAGGCTCGCATCGGCCGGCAGCTTGAAGTCCGGCGATGCGGCGAGCTTGCGCGCGAGCGCGATCATCACGTCGCCGACCTTGCTGCCCTTCACGCGACGACGGCTGTCCGCCATGACGCCGGTGTTGGTGAGGTGCGGCTCGGCGACGTACAGCCGCGACATGAAGTCGGTGGGCCCGACGACGCGGCGGGTCTTCGCCCACTCGCGTGCCATGCGAACGTTGTCGGTCTCCGTGTGGAGGAAGTCGCAGTCGGCCGCGAACACGATCGCGGTCTTCGACAACACGTGGAACGCACGTGCGCCCGCACCACCGATCGACTCCGCGGCCGCGAACGCGTTCCACGGCACGAGGTCGTCGCTGATGAAGATGCGCGCCTTCGGCATGCGCTCGGTGAGCGCGCGCAGCTCGGAGCGCTGCGTCGGCGAGGTCGGGTAGCGCATGCACAGACCGAGACCCTGCCCACCTTGCGCCGCGGCGCCGGCCAGCAGCTTGCCGAGCGCCGTGCGAGCGCTCTGCATGTCGGACGACTTCGCTTCGCCGCCCTCGGTGAACACCGGCACGCGCGTGCGCTCGGGATCGTAGATCTCGAGCACCGCCGCCTGCGTCCACGCGCTCGTCGCACCCTGCGAACCGGAGTGCTTCGCGTTGCCTTCGATCTTGGTGGGGCGACCGTCCTGGCTCTCGACGACGATGCCTTCGACGGTCGCGCCGTGTTGGATCGCGCTCGCGTAGAACATCGGCTTGCCGGGGATCATGTCCTCGGGTCGCTCGCTGAACTCGAGGATGTTCTCGCGCTCCTTGCGAATGCAGCCGGTGGTGGTGACGCCTGCGAATGCAGCCGACGCGCCGACGACGCTGAAGAAGCGACGACGCGACACGGCATCGGGCGCGATGTCGTCGATCGAGAGGCTCTCCTCGGGGTCGTCACCCGCGGGCTTGTTGCCGACGACCGGCAGACCGCCGCGCTTCGGCTCTTCGACTCCGAACTCGCGCCACCCATCGGCGGCCTCGTCGTGGCTCTGCTCGCGCTGCGCGAGCGAGCGCCAGTAGGACTCTCCGTAGAATTTTTCGCGGCTCATCGGTGGCACCCGCTGCAGTGAGTCGGGGGATTGATCTTCCGCTTGCGGTTCGCATCACGATCCGCGTCGTACTGCGCGGTCGCGGGATCCCAAGCCATGTTGGTGACTTGATCGAGCGGGCGGAGCTCCGGCTTCGGATCGCGGTGACAGTCGAGGCACCAGCCCATCGAGAGCGGCTTCTTCATCTCGACGACGACCATCTGATCCACGCGTCCGTGGCAGCTCGCACAACCGACACCCGCAGCGAGATGCGGCGAGTGATCGAAGAACACGTAGTCGGGCAGCTGATGCACGCGCACCCACGGGATCGGCTCGCCCGTCTTGTCGCTGTTGCGCACGAGCTCGAGCCGCTTGCTTTCGGTCTTCACGAGGTCGTGGCAGTTCATGCACGTCGACGCAGGTGGGATCGCAGCGTGGGCAGTCTTCTCGACCGTGTTGTGGCAGTAACGACAGTCGAGCCCGAGCTCACCGGCGTGCAGCTTGTGGCTGTACGGCACCGGTTGCTCGGGTCGATACCCGACGTCGGTGTACCAAGGCGAGAACCAGTACCAGACCGCGAAGATCAGACCTGCACCGAGCAAAGGTGCGAGCAGTCCGATGGCGATCGGAACGTTGTTCGTCCAGCGAGGAAAGATGGCGGGCACGTCAGTTCACCTCGGCTCTCGACGTCGTGTGCACACGTGCACACGAGCGCGACGGAAGACTCGCGTGGCGTGGAATCTCTCGCGGTCTGGCCGTCACCGGCGCGGACCCTAGCAAGCGCAAATGAAGGCCGCAACACCGCATTGGCTCACCCCTTCCACCGCGGGGAGAAGGTCTTGATGTACTGGATCACGGCGTGTCGGTCGGACTCGCTGAGCGTGTTCCAGGCGGGCATGCCCTCGTCGATACGGCCATTTCGGATCGTCGCCTCGAGATCGGCGTCCGTCGGCAGCTCGTCGCCGGGGGTCGACTTGTACTGGAATTGCGCGAGCTGGAAGCTGCGCGGCGGCTTGGGAAGCGTTCGGCCGGCCGATCCGTCGCCGGCCCCTTCCGGGCCGTGGCAGCTCGCGCAGCGGATCTCGTAGACCCTCGCGCCTTGATCGAGGATTTCGGCGGGGATCTCCACGCCGCCGAGCTTCATCGGCGCGGTGAAACGGGGGGCGGACTCACAGGCCACGGCGCAGAGCAACAGCAGCGCCGACAGCCACCGCGTGGTCACGGCTCGCCTCCACCGCGCGACTGTTCGCGCGCCTTCATGGCCGCCTCGGCGATCACGTGCTCGGCGCGGTGGAAGATCTCGTCGAGACCTTCGTCGGGCTCGATGCCGTAGTAGCCGCGCACGTTGCCGTCGCCGTCGACGAGCGCGAGCTTGGTCGAGTGGGCGATGTCGTACATCGCTCCGCCGGCGGACTGGCTCGGCTCGGGTGCGCCGATGCCGAGGCGGAAGCCGTCGCGCACGAGCGTGCGGATCGCTTCGGGATCGCCGGTGACGAAGCGCCACTTGTCGTTCGCGCCCACCTGCGCCGCGTAGTCGGCGAGCACCTTCGGCGTGTCCTTCACCGGATCGACGGTGAACGAAACCATCTCTACATCGACCTGCATGCGATCGAAGCGCTCGCGGAGATCGCCCATCGCACGCGTGACCGCGGGGCAGGTGCTCGGGCACGAGGTGAACACGAAGCCCGCGACCCACACCTTGCCGTGCAGCGTGTCGGCCGTGAACGGTCGCTCGTGGTGATCGACGAGCTGCCACGTGCTCGGCAGCGTGAACATCACCGGCGGCGGCTCGGGCACGTGGCGCAGGCGCGGACGCAGCGCGGTGATCGTGACGATCGCGAGCACGCCCGAGATCACCCAGATGTACTTCCGCAACCACACCAGCCAAGGCGTGGGCACGAAGTCGGGAGGTGGAACGGGCATCGCTAGGCCACCACGTCGAGCACGAGCGCGATCGTCAGCACGGGCAGGTAGACGAGCGAGGCCAAGAAGAAGCCCCGCGCCCACCGCACGCCCGCACGATCGTCGAGCCCGGTGAAGGCCCAGCCCAGGAACGCGGAGCCGAGCAGGAACGCGACGAACATGTACGTGTCGCCGGCGACGCCGAGCGGCACGAGCAGGAGCGACAGCGGCACGAGCACCATGCTCCACGCCACCGCTTGGATCTTCGCGATCGGGACGCCGCGCACGAGCGGCACGACCTTGATGCCGGCCTTCGCGTAGTCGTCCTGGCGGTAGAGCGCGATCGCGAGAAAGTGCGGGAGCTGCCAGACCAAGAGGATCGCGAACAGCACGAGCGCGGGCGCGTCGATGCTGTTCATCGCGGCCGTCCAGCCGAGCAGCGGCGGCGCGGCGCCGGGCACCGCACCGATCACGAGCGCGAGCGGCGTGCGGTACTTGAGCGGCGTGTAGACCAGCACGTACGACGCGATCGCGAGCGCGCCGAGCACCGCGGTGAGGATATTGGTGCCGAGCGCGAGCACGGCGACGCCGACGATCGCGAGCAGCCACGCGAACTGCACCGCGCGATCGGGATGCAGACGACCCGCGGGCAGCGGACGGCGACGCGTGCGGCTCATGCGAGCATCGGCGTCGCGCTCGAGCCACATGTTGAACGCGTTCGCACCACCGACGCACGCGGCGGTGCCGAGCATCGCGGAGATGCACGCGGGCCACGAGAGCTCGACGGGCGCGAGCATGAAGCCGCCGAGCGTCGTCAGCAGGCACATCCGCGTGACGCCGGGCTTCGTGAGCGCGATCAGTTCTTTCACGCTCATCGTGCACCTCCGGTGATGCGTCGGCCCAAGGGACCGAGCGCGAGCCAGGTGGCCCACAGGCTCGCGAGCACGAGCGCACCGATGCCGGTGTGCAGCGTGACGATCGCCGGCGACCGGCCCGTCGCGACCGTCGCGAGACCGAGACCGATCTGCGCGAGCACCAGCATCGCCGGCCATGGGGCGATCCGAGCCGCGAGAGTGTTACCTGCTGCCTGCGCGCGGCGTCCGGCGTGCCGGCTCGCGAGCAAGACGAGCGGTGCGAGCGCGTAGGCGACCGCGCGATGCGTCATGTGCAGGTGCGCGAGCGGCTGCTTCGTCCATGCGCCAGGCCCACAGCCGATGAAGTCGTCGCCGCAGATGAGGCCCGCGCCGAGGTGGCGCACGAGGCCACCCAAGATCACCTGCGCGAAGACGGCCATCACCGCGATCGCGACCAGCTTGCGGCCGTCGTCGGCGGTGCCGGCGTCACCGCCGAGCGGCGAGACCGACCCGCGCACCGGCGCGAGGCGGAAGCAGATGAGCACCAGCAACAAGAAGAACGCCATCGCGGTGCCGAGGTGCAGCGTCGAGATCGCGCTCGAGAGATTGAGCTTCACGGTGATGCCACCGAGCGCACCTTGGAAGCACACCATCGCGAGCGCGAGATACGAGAGCTTCTTCGTGCCGGCGTCGACCTTCGTGCTGCGCCAGCACGTGATCGCGAGCGTGAGCGTGAGCAGCCCGACCCACGACGCCCAGAGGCGATGGCCGTGCTCGAACAGCACGCCGCCCTTCATCTCGGGCAAGAGCTCGCCGTTGCAGGTGGGCACGAAGTACCAGTCGGGGCACGCCATCGACGCGCCCATCGGGTTCACGAGCCCGCCGATCAATAGAAGGATCCAGGTCGCGGCGAGGGTGCCGAGCGCGAGGCGGAATGCGGCCGTCACAGCGACACTCCCTGCTGGTTGTGGCGACAGAAGCTGTCGACGGTGCGGTACGCGTCGGCGCACGGGCAGGCCTTGCGGTTCTTGCACGGCGTGCCGCGGGTGAGGCACTTCTCGAAGACCCACTGCGCCTTCGCGGAGCTGAGGTCGAGCGTGCGGCAGTACTCGCCGCGATCCGCTCCCATCAAGCAGTGCGTCATGACGCGCACGACCCCGTCGTCGCACAGCGGCTTGTTCGCTTCGCAGCGGCCGTGCCACTCGAGCACAGCACCGACGCAACCTTCGGTGTCGACCGTCGGTGCGACCTTGTCCATCTCTGCGAGCGCGACGCGGAAGTGCTTCTCGCTGACGGTGTAGCGCTGGAACGCCCACACACCGAGCACGAGCACGAGCACCGTGATCGAGCCGAGGACGAGACGCAGGCTGGGACCCGACGTTTCGTGCTCGCTCTCGGAGCCAGGGCTCGGCACGCCGGGAAGCTACGCCCGCGCTGCAAGGCGGTCAACGTGGCACTCCGCACGTTCCCGAGCGATGCGCGCCACTGCGATGACGGGCATAGGATCGCGCCCGGATGACCGCGTGGTCAGGGCACTTCTGGACGATCGCGCCGGATCTGCGCGACCGCGTGTGGCCGGCGCGCGCGCCCACCGACGCGCCGTGGTGGATCACCGTCGAGGACGCGCGCATGGGCGCGCTGCGGATCGGTGGTCGCATCCGCGTGGCCGAAGGCGCGGACACGTTGCTGGTGATCGTGCACGGGCTCGGTGGCAGCAGCGAGAGCCCGTACGTGCGGCGCTCGGCGATCGCTGCGGCCGCGCGGGGGTGGTCCTACCTCCGCGTCGATTTGCGCGGCGCCGATGGTGGCGGCGAGGACTTCTACCACGCGGCGCTCGTGCAAGATCTGCAGGCCGCGCTCGCGGAGCCGCGGTGTGCCGCGCATCGTCGCGTGTTGGTGTTGGGCTATTCGCTCGGCGGGCACCTCGCGCTGCGGCTCGCGCTCGATCCCGGCGACGCGCGGGTGCGCGCGATCGCGGCCGTGTGCTCGCCGCTGGATCTCGCCGCGTCGGCGGCGTGGATCGATCGCACGCGTGCGTGGGTCTATCGCACGCACGTGCTGCGTTCGTTGGTGAAGAGCTATCGCGAGGTCGCGGCGCGACGCGAGCTGCCGAGCGCGCTCGCGGAGGTCGAACGCGTGCGCACGATCCGTCGTTGGGACGAGCTCGTGGTCGTGCCGCGTCACGGCTTCGCGAGCGTCGACGACTACTACGCACGCGCGTCGGTGGGTCCGCGACTGCACGAGGTCGCAGTGCCGAGCGCGTGGTTCGGAGCGCGGCACGACCCGATGGTGGCCGCGTCGACCGTGATGCCGGCGCTCGCGGGGGCTGGCGATGCGCTGCACGTGCAGTGGATCGCGCGCGGCGGGCACGTCGGATTCCCCGAGAGCGTCGAGCAGATCGCGATGCAGTGGCTCGACGACGCTTCGGGTCGTGGGCTGGGGTAGAGTCGGGCGCGATGCAGCTCCGCCCGCTCCTCCTCGCGCTCGTGATCCCTTCGATGCTCGCGCTCGCGTGCGACAGCAAGCCCGCCGAGACCAAGGCCGACCCGGCCGAGAAGCAAGCGAAGGAGGACGCCGACGCGAAGGCGCGCCTCGAGAAGCGCAAGCAGGAGCGCGAGCAGAAGGCCGCCGCGGAGGAGCAAGCAAAGAAGGATGTCGAGGCCGCGATCGAGAAGGTCACGGTGATCCCGGAGGGCTTCAAGCTGCCGAAGAAGCCCGAGCAAGCGTGCGACGGCGTGGTCGCGGCACAGAAGGGCTTCATGAAGAAGTTCCACCCGGACATCGAAGAAGCGGCCGTGACCACGCAGACCGGCTTGATCCGCAAGCAGTGCATGGACATGAAGGACATCAAGGTCGCGACCTGCCAGAAGTTCGCGCTCGAAGCGACGACCGATCAGCTGAAGGGCGCGATCAACGAGTACCTGCCGGTGTGCATGAAGAAGTACGGCGCGCCCGGCTGAGCCGCGTCACCAGGACTGCCATCCGGCGGGGGTCTGCGGCTCCGACCCCGTCGATCGGTCGCTGGGACTGCCATGCAACCGCGCGTCGGCGAGGCAGCGGCGCACGGCATCGACCGCCGGGTGAGGCGGGGCGGCGCGATCGCGGAAGACGGTGCGGGGCGAGCACGCGAGATCGGTGGCCAACACGGCCGCGTCGCTCTTGGTGATCGCGTACGCGACCTGCACGACGAGCGTGCGCGCGAGCGCGTCGGCAGTCCCAGCGACCGAAACCGGGGGTCTAGCCCTCAGACCCCGCGGATCTGGCAGTCCCAGTGCCAGGGCCGTAGCGCTTCACGGCGCGGAGCTTGGCGCGCAACGCTTCGACGGCGCGGTCTCTCGGCTCGCTCGTCGTCGTCATCTGCGTCAGCAGATCGCGCGCGACGACGGCGACGCGCTCGACGGCTTCGTCGAAGATCGCCTTGTTCGCCTGGCTCGGTTTGTTCATGCCGCTGAGCTTGCGTACGAACTGTAGCGATGCCGCTTGGATCTCCTCCTCGGTCGCCGGAGGAGCGAAGTTGAAGAGCGTCTTGATGTTGCGGCACATGACCGCGGCAGCTTAGCAGCACGCTGCCGCGGCGTTGGCTCGCGCGTCAGCCGCTGACGCGCTGCACGTTCGGTGGCAGCGCTGCGAATGCGCTCGACACGTCGCCCGCTTCGGCCGACGTCGTACCGTCTTGGCCCGGCTCGCCCGCGTTGCCGCCCTGCCCGTCGCTGCCGTCCGTACCGTGCGCGCCCGACTTCCCGTCGCCGCGACCGTTGCCCGGGAAACCACCGTCGCCGGCCTCGCCGATCGCACCCGCGTCGCCCGCATCGCCTCCCGATGCGTCGAGCGTGATCGCAGTCGCGAGCTCGGGAAATGCTGCGTCGTAGATCAATCGGATCGATCCGCCGGGGCCACCCCGCGCGCCGTTGCCTCCGATCCCGCCGTTGCCACCATCGCCACCGTTGCCGCCCGGCGAGCCCGCGAGCCCACTGCCACCATCGCCGCCTTCGCCTCCGCGACCACCGTCACCACCGTCGCCGCCGCGCGCGACGATCGTCATCGGCCCTTTCGGATCGAGCAGCACCATGTCGTCGGCATCGCCTTCGATCTTCACGAGCACGAGATGGTCGTGGTGCGGTGTCTTCACGACCGTCGCGTACGCGACGATGTTCGGACCGGCGCCGCCGTCCTTGCCGTCGCCGCCATTGCCCGCGGACCCGCCGTTCTTGCCGTCGCCGCCGGGCGTGTCTTCGCTGCCACCCTCGCCGGACCGGCCGCGATCACCGTCCTCGCCTGGCTCGCCGTCTTCACCGGCGGGACCGTTGCTGCCGGCCACACCGATGCACGCGTAGTCGGGCACGTACTCGACAGTCGCGCCCGCGAGCTTCGGATCCTTCTTGTACTTGGCCGTGAACGCGAAGCCGTCGACGGTCGCGAGCATGTCGTCGTTCGCGCTGAACATGCCGGTCTTCGGATCGAGCGTTCCGTTCTTCACGGTGAAGACGAACTCTTCGAAGCCCATCTTGCCGAAGCGGTTCTCCGCGTCGGTCCAGGTCTCCATGCGCTTGTGCTTCTTCGCGCGCTTCTTGTGCTGCGCGTCGGCGAACACCGCGAGCTGGATCGAGCCGCGCGCGCAGACGGATTCGCCGCGTACGCCGAGCTCGATCTTCTCGACCTTCCAGCGGTTCATGTTCGTGCTGCGCTTCTTCGCGGCTTGCACGATCAGGTTGATGACGGAGCAGCCGGAGAGCACCGGGCTCGCGAGGGCGGCGACCAGCGTGGTGACGATCAGCTTGCGGCGCATGGCGGGACGCATCGCAGGACGCGTTCCCGCGGCTCGGGCGAGCGATCACCTGCACTTGCGTGCGCAGCTCGACGCGACTCGGCACTCGCTTCGTTTTGGTGACCCGAATCGGGCACGGGCACGGGCACGGGCACGGGGAATCGACGATCGGCCTAGCGGCCGATCATCGATTCGACGCACTGCACCGCCGTCGGCGAGCCCCACTTGCGCGCGTTCACGAACACCTGTCGCAAGATGCCCTGCTCGTCGACGATGTACGTGTCCGGCATCTTCGTCGTGCCGTACACGAGGTTGCTCTTGCGCTTCGGCTCGGGCTGCGGATCCCACAGCACCTTCACGCGCGTGTCGCCCATCGCCATCCGACCGAGGAACGGCGCGATCACGCCGGGCTCGTCGTCGACCGACACCGCGAGGATCACGACGTCGTCGCGATCACCGAGCCGTTCGGCGAGCTGGTGCACCTGCGGCCACTCGGTGATGCACGGCGGACACCACGTCGCCCAGAAGTTCAGCACCACCACCTTGCCGCGGAAGTCGGACAGCTTCACTTCGTTGCCGTCGAGATCCTGCGCGACGAATTCCGGCGCGGGCTCGCCGGGCTTCGGTGGCTGCCACGGCACGAGCTCGCCGTTGTCGTCGAGCTGCGCATCGATGCCGACGGTCTGCCCGGCCTTCTCCTGCTCGACGAGCGCCTTCGCTTCGACGCTCGGCTCGTCGCGCGGATCGGGATGCAGCGCGCGACACGTCGACTCGTTCTGCTTCGCGACCGCGGGCATCAATGCCCACGCGAAGCAGAACACGAGGAACCCGCCGAGCGCGACGTACAGCCCGTACGCGAGGGCCCCGAGCGCATCGAGCTCGCGACCTTGTTGCGCGGACGGGCTCGCCATCACCCGCCCTCCGGCGCCGCGACGGTCTGCTGCGCCGTCTTCATCAGCTCGGCGTAGACATCGGCACGCGCCGTGCCGGCGTCGACGAGTGCTTGGGCCGCCGCACGCTCTTCGTCGACCTTCGCAGAGAACGCTGCGAGCGGCTGTGCGCCGCGCATGAACTTGCCGTTGATGAACGCCGCCGGTGTGCCGCGCACGCGCAGTCGCGCCGCGATCGCTTCGTCTTCGGCGATCTGCCGATCGAGCGCCGGATCGGCGAAGTCGGCGGCGAACTGCGTCGCGTCGAGCCCGACCTCGCTCGCGAACGCGGCGAAGTCGAGATCCGCCATCCGATCTTGCGCAGCGAAGAGCGCGTCGTGCATCTCCCAGAACTTCCCCTGGCGCCCGGCAGCGAGCGCCGCCTTCGCGGCCTCGCGTGCGCGCGGGTGCATCTCGAGCGGGAGATTGCGGAACACCACGCGCACGTCGGGGTGCTGCGCGATGAGCTGGTGCGCGACCGGAGCCGACTTCGCGCAGAACGGGCACTGGAAGTCGGAGAAGATCACGACGGTGACGAGCGCGTCGTCGGGTCCCATCGCGGGACGGTCGGCGGCATCGACCGCGTAGCGCGTGGTGGGATCGTGCTCGTCGGGCTTGCCACCGCCGCCCTTCGGCGCCTCGGCGCGCGCGAGCGCATCGCTCATCAGCGCGTCGAACACCTGCGCGCGCGGAGTGCCGCCACGCACGAGTCGCTCGGCCTCCTCGCGCTCGGCGTCGACGATCGATCGCCACTGCGGCGCCGTCTTGATCCCGACGTAGCGATGCCCGTTCACGAAGAACACCGGCGTGCCCGACACGCCGACCTTCGCACCCGCGAGCATGTCGCCGTCGACGACCTTGCCGGCCTCTTCACCAGCCATGTCGCGCAGGAAGCGATCGCGATCGAGCCCGAGCTCGGCGATCTTCGCGTCGAGCTGCGCCATGTCGGCCTTCTTCTCGAACAACCAGTGGTGCAGCTCCCAGAACTTGCCCTGCTGCATGCCGGCCCACGCCGCGCGCGCGGCCGGAGTGGCCTTCGCGTGCATCGGCAGCGGGTAGTGCTTGTAGATGAGCCGCACGTCCTCGGGCTCGTCCTCGAGCACGTCCTCGAGTGGCGGCACTGCGTTCGCGCAGTACGGGCACTGGTAGTCGGCGAACTCGATGATGGTGACGAGCGCATCCGCGGGCCCCATCGTGGGCTCGTCACCGCGCAGCTCGATGCGGTAGCGCGGGCCTTCTTCGATCTCGACGTCGCCCTTGCCGCGGTTGTTGATCCACTGCCCGAGGAAGAAGCCGCCACCCAGCGCGAGGACGAAGCCGACGATCCCCAACATGGGGTTGCTCTTCTTCTTCGGCTTCTCCACGGCATTCGCCGGCGGGAGCGCCGGAGGAGCCTCATCCGCTTTCTCGTCGCGCGCGTTTTCCTTTTCGTCTTCGGCCATGGGGCACTGCTCGTGCGCGCAGAGCTTACGCCATCCTCGTCGAGGTACGCGACTGCTGCGCTTGACTGTCGGCGCAGGCGCGGCAAGATCGAACCCGGATGAGAGGGATCGTCCGCTCCGCCGGCGTCGTGCTGGTCCTGCTGCTCGCCTTCGTGCTGCAGCAGACCGGGGCGGCGCGCAGTGGCGCGGATCCCTGCAGCGTCGCCGGCGAAGCGCACGAGGACGAGGCCCGCGGCTGCGCGGAGCAGGGCGAAGAGCACTGCCCGCCGTCGTGCGCCGACTGCTCGGGCTGCCCCGGTCCCGCACGCGGGCTCGTGGCCGAGACCTCGCTCGTGCACGTGATTCCGCTCGTGGCAACGCTGCCGCCATCGTGGGTCGCACCGCCCGCGGGCGTGGAGCCCGTCGTTCGTCTCGATCGTCCACCCCGCGCGTAGTCGTTTGGTTCCTTCGGGACTCGTGCGCGCGTGGGCTCGTGAGCCGCGCGCGTGCACGCGCTCGTCGGCTCATGCTCGGCGCATGCGTCGACGCGTTCACGAACGTGCTCGCAGACGAGGTGTGACGTGCTCTTGCTCTTCGCGCTCGCACTCGGAGCCGCGGCTCCGGGTGCTCCACCCGCATCCACAGATTGCGATCGCCTCGACAGCGTCGGCGA
>DASZPU010001146.1:0-3290 GCA_035550195.1 Nannocystaceae bacterium | reverse complement strand
TCGGCAACGACGCGGTGGTGTTCGATGCGCTCGCACAGCTCGCGTTCGAGGCCGGCACGCGTGCGAACGAGCTCGCGGCCGCCGAAGCGTACGCCGAGCTCGCGCTCGCGTTCGTCACGCGCAGTCGTCGTGGCGACGATGGTCGCGGTCGCGTGCTGCTCGTGGTCGGACAGACGCGTGAGCGCGCCGGCGACATCGCGGGCGCACGCACGGCGTTGCAGGCATCCGAAGCCGCGTTCGCGGCCGCGGGCACGCTCGATCTACCGGGACGCTTGCCGCTGTGGATCGCGCTCGCGCTGGTCGACGAGCTCGATGGCGATCTCGCGGGCGCCGAGCGCCGCTACGACGACGCGCGCAGGCGCATCGAGCTCGCGTACGGCGACAATCATCCCGACGTCGCGGTCGCACTCGAGTACCTCGCGATCGTCCGGCGCAAGCGCGGGGCGTACGACGAGGCGCTCGCGGCCGCGGAGCGATCGCGGACGATCCGCAGCGCGGTGCTCGGCGATCAGCACAACGAGACCGCGGTCGCGCTCGACATCATCGGCAACGTGAACATCGACCTCCGGCGCTGGGACGAGGCCGAGACGGCGCTCGGTGCTGCCATCGCGATCTGGCGCGCGCACGCGCCCGAGCACCGCGGGCTCGCGCTCGCCGAAGGTGCGCTCGCCGAGGTCCACATGCTGCGTGGCCAACCCGCGGAAGCGCTGCTCGGATATCGCAAGGCGCTCGCGCTCGCGGAGCGCACGCTCGGCGACGATCATCCCGAGCTCGCGATCTTCCTGGTCGGCATCGGTAGCTGCGAGCTCGCGCTCGGTCGCCCCGGCGATGCGATCGCGCCCCTCGAACGTGCGGCGCGATCGATCGGCGAGACGCGCGGCGATCCCATGCTGCGCGCGCACGTCGAGGTGACGCTCGCCCAGGCGCTCGTGCGTTCGGGCGGCGATCGCCAGCGCGCGCGCACGCTCGTCGACGCTGCGCGACGCGACAACGCGAAGGTCGGCCAGCTGGCCGAGTCGGGCCGCATGGCCCAGGAAATCGACGCGACCGCGGCCGAGCTGTGAGGCGCGGAACCTCCGCGCGTCGCGGTTGTCTGGCGCTCTGGATGAGGCTGCGCTGGCTCGCGCTCGCGTCGGTGATGGGCTGCACGCCGAGCGGTCCACCGGAGCCACTCGTGCTCGACGAGCTCGAGTCGCGTCCGCCGATGGCGTCGGAGGAGCCGCGTCCGATGATCGAGACGCGCTGCGGTGGGCTCGCGATCGCATCGCTCGGCGAGTGGCAGTCCAGCGATCCCTTGCTCGAGCAGCTGCAGGACGCGTGGGATCCTCGCGGCCCGCGTGGGCAACCGATCGCGCTGCGTCGTGCGTCGGCGCCGGCGGAGCTCGCGGGTCACACGTTCGTGCAGCTCAGCATCCTCGGTGGTCCGCGCGAGGTGATCGGTTGCTACGCGCACGATCCTCCCGAGCGCTTCGATGCGTGTGCGAGCCCCGAGCTCGCGCTGATGCTGTTCCGCGAGCCGAGCGAGCGTCCGCGTCCGAGCACCGCGCGCGGCTGGGCCGAGCTGTTCGGCATGCTCGACTCCGCGAGCGCAGTGTTCGACGCGAACAGCGAGCTCGCGCGTTGCGTGCCGGGGCTGCCGCAGGACGTGCTCGCGCGCGTGCCGGAGCTCGGCATGCGGGCCGGCTCGCACACCGAGCTCGCGTTCGTCGAGCGCCTCGATCCCACGCCGGAGCTCACGATGCTCGTGGTGGTGCGCGCGACGATCGGTGGCGACGATTCGATGATCCAACGCGAAGAGCTGCTCACCCTCGATCGGGAGGCACGATGACGCGGTGGATCGCGTCGTTGCTCGCATGCGCGTGCACCCCGGTGCCGTGGATCGAGCCGATGGTCGAGGAGCAGATCGTCGAGGATCTCGACGAGGTGAAGCCGCCGCCCGAAGCGGAGCCGCCGCTGCGATCGGTGCGCGAGGTCCTCGATCTGCCGCCGCCGCGTCAGCATGCGCTGTGGCCGGTGCCGGTGACGGCCGCGTGCCCGCGCGTCGCGTTCGGATCGCTCACGCCGGCGTTCACCTCCGGCGACATGATGCGACGCGTGGCCGCGGACTTCAGCGCGAAGCACCAAGGCCACTGGTCCGCGGTGCCGTCGGAAGTGATGCTGCTGCGCGATCATCTCGGCCGCGCCGGCGTACGCCTCGTCGCCGCGATGGATCACAGCGCGGGCTGCATGATGGGCTGGTGGAGCAAGCACTGCTTCGTGACGGCGACGCAGGTGTACTGCCCCGGCGATGCGCGCGAGACGATCGCTCGTTTCGTTCGCGACCTCGCGATCGCGCCGCGCGATCTCGAAGCGTCCGCGTGGCTCGAAGTGGTGACGGTGTTGCTCGACGTCGAGACGATCGTGCTGTGGCCGGCCGAGCTCTCGTCGTGCACGCAAGTGACGGGCGCGGTGGCGAGCGCGCCCAGCGTGCGCAGGCTCGACGATCGCGTCGTCGTGCAGCTCACTGCGATCGTCGACGGCGCGGGCATCTCGTACACCGTCGATATCCGCGCGGATCACTCCGTCGTGATCGACGAGCAGCGGCTGTGGGAAGCGCCACCCGAGCGCTGATCACACGATGCGCAGGCGCTCGCGTGCGCTGCGATCGCGACCGGGATCCGGGGCATCGATCGGCTCGACGACGAGCTCGAAGCGTCCGTTGTCGAACGGTCGCCCGGGCGCGCGCTCGACCGCCACGAGGCGCTCGCGCACGCCTTCCGCAGCGAGCGTGCGCGCACGGAAGTGGCAGTACGGGTTGTTGCCCGGTCGGCCCATGATCGCGTGCGCGGTGAACGTGCACCCACCGCGACACGCGGCCGCGAACGGACAACGCGCGCAGAAGCCCCACAGATCATCGAGCGTGCGCGCGCTCGGACGACGGATCGCGTCGTCCTTCCACAGCTGCGCGAGCCCTTCGACGCGCACGTTGCCGACGACGTATGCGTCGGTCTGCAGCGATGGGCAGCCCTTGATCGCGCCGTCCGATTCGATGCCGAGCACGAAGCGACCGGCCTGACAGCCCGCGAAGTGATCGGCCGCGCCGTCGTCGAGCGCGCGCAGCCGGGCTTCCTCGGGGCCGAAGTAGCCGAGGTTGTTGCCGGGCATGATCACGATGCCGTCTGCGCGTGCGCGTTGCTTGAGCGCTGCGACGCGCGGCACGACGTCGAGTAGATCCCACGGTTGCAAGAGCAGCTCGGGGCGATCGGCGGCGCGACCGAGCGGCGCGGTGAGCTGCACCTGCCACGCGCGGA
>DASZPU010001145.1:0-7516 GCA_035550195.1 Nannocystaceae bacterium | reverse complement strand
CGGGCTCACGTTGATGGCGCAGAACGATTTCGCGGCGGCCGACCAGGCCTACGGACGCGCGATCGGGATCCTGAGCGGCGCGCGTGGGCAGCGACATCCCTCGCTCGTACGCAGCCTCGCGAAGCGCTGCGAGACCCGCATCGCGTTGGGGCGCCTCGACGACGCTGCACAGGATTGCAGCGCTGCGCTCGACACCGCGCAGCAGCTGTTCACCGCACCGCATCGCCACATCGTCGATGCGCGGCTCGCCGGTGCTGCGCTCGCGCTCGCGCGCGGACAAGCGTCGGAGGCGGTCACGCTCGCGCGTCAGTGCGTGGCCGAAGGCATCACGCTGAAGCGTCCTCCGGATGCGCAGCTGGCGTCGACGTTCGAGCTCGCACGCGCGCTCGCAGTCGCACAGCCCGATGCCAGCGAGCTACAGACGCTCATCCGTACCCTCGAAACGGAACGAGCGACCCTTCAGGATCGCCCGCTCGCCGATCGCATCGACGCCTGGTTGAAAGCCCGTCGCTAGGGCTCGTGCTCGCCCTCTTCCTCGGTGTAGAGACCGAGGCCGCCGCACTCTCCGGCGATGAGCGACGCGATCACGAGCTTGCGCGTCTTGTTCGCGTTGGTGAGCGGCTGCGTCGCGGTCGCGAGAATGTCGCCGTCCCACGGCGAGTGCTCGTAGATGTGCGGACCTTGGAACGTGTAGATGAGCTGGTCGTCGAGCTGCGCGAGGATCTGCAGGATGTTGCCGTTCAGGTTCAGCTCGCCTTCGAACACCCAGCGACCGATCACGGTGAACAGCACGTCACCGCCGGCACCACCGACGATCACTTGCTCGTAGAGTTGGTTGCCTTGCCGCGTGCAGATGGCCTGGCCCGTCGTCGGGTCGACGATCGAGTTGCCCACGATGTCCATCACCGCGGGCGCACCGGGCTGCTGCGTCGCGTGCACCTGCGTGCCCGCGATGTCGTAGATACGACAGGGCTCGCTGGCGGTATTGGTCCCTTCGTAGATCGCGAGATCGCCGTTTCCGGGGTAGTTGGCGGGCTCTGGGAAGAGACCCGCACGCAGCGTGGCCTCCATCTCCGCCCGATCCGGATTCCCCTCGGAAGTCGCACACCCGCCCACGAGCCCGACTGCCAGTATCCAGCGACGCATCGAAGCAGCGTAGCGCCCGTCGCTCTAAGCGCAATAGGTGATCGAGAGGCCCGTAACGAAACGGTCGTACATCGAGACGCGCGATCGATCGATCAGATCAACGCACCATCGCGCGTTGCGATGGGGATCGTGACCGGACCTTCGCCGACCGCATCGATCTGCATGTATGCCCCGAAGCTCCCTGTCTGCACGGGCACCTCGAGCTCGCGCAGGAGCGCGCAAACCCGCTCGTAGAGCGAACGCGCGCGCTCGGGTTCTTCCGCACCCTCGAAGCTCGGTCGACGTCCGCGCTTGATCGATGCGGCGATGGTGAACTGACTGATCACCAGCACAGCACCACCGATTTCGCGCACGTCCAAGTCCATCGGCGTGCGACCCGGGAAGAGTCGCAGCTCGGCGAGCTTGCGCGCGGTCGTGATCGCATCGGGCTCGCCATCGCCCTTCTCGACGCACACGTACGCGACGAGGCCGCGCTCGATCGCGCCCACGATCGCATCGTCGACCACCACCTTCGCACGCGAGACTCGCTGCACGATCGTCTTCACGAAGCGCGCTCTCGTTCGCGCTGCGCGGGCGGCAACGCGGTCGGCTCGGTGCTCGCCAAGCGCTTGTGCTCGTCGGGCTCGCGCACCGACACGACCTCGCGCGTGCTGATCGTCGTGCGCACGAGCAGCTCGGCCACGAGCCCGATGCCGATGAACTGCACCGACGCGATCGTGAGCAGCACACCGAGCGTCAGCAGCGGACGCGTACCGATCGGCTCGCCCATGAACCACAGCACGGTGAGGTAGAGCAGCACCGAGACGCCGACGAAGCCCGAGAGCCCGCCCAGCACGCCGAACAGATGCAGCGGCCGCGTGCGGAAGCGGGTCACCATCAGCACGGTCAGCAGATCGAGCGAGCCTTCGAAGAGCCGCGAGGCCCCGAACTTGCTGCTGCCGTGCTTGCGCGCACGATGACGCACGACCAGCTCTTCCACGCGGAAGCCCCGCTCGCTCGCGAGCACCGGCAGGAAACGATGGAAGCCGCCGTAGACGCTGAGCTCGCGGATGCACGCGATGCGATAGGCCTTGAAGCCGCAGTTGAAGTCGCGGAGCGGCACGCCCGAGACCCGTCGCACGACCGCGTTGAAGAGCCGCGAGGGCAGGGTCTTGCCGATCGGATCGTGACGGTCCTGCTTCCAACCCGACACGAGATCGGCACCCGCTTCGATGCGCGCGACCATCTCGGGGATGTGCGCGGGGTCGTCCTGCAGATCGGCGTCGAGCGTGAGCACGATGTCACCGCGCACGCGCTCGAACGCGGCCGCGAGCGCCGGCGACTTGCCGAAGTGCTTGCGCAGGTGCACGACCGAGATCCGCGCGTCCTCGTCGGCGAAGCGATCGAGCAGCGCGCCCGAGCCGTCGGTGCTGCCGTCGTCGGCGAACAGGATCTCCCAGCTGCGTCCGGTCGCGTCGAGGCCCGCGACCAGCTCCTCGCGCAGCTGCGGCAGCGACTCCAGCTCGTCCCACACCGGCACGACCACCGAGAGCGCGATGCTCTCGTCGCGCCGCGCGCCGCTGGGAAGCTGCTCGACCACGGAAGCAGCCTACCGCATGCGACGACGATCGGCCCAGCGAGTCACGCGTGCAGGGGTCGCGCCACGACCATCGTCCACGGCCACACCGACGGGCACGCGATCGGCTCGAAGTACGTGCGCACGAGCTCGATGAAGGCGCGGCGCCCGAACTGCTGCAGATGCTCGGGATGGTTGCCGAGCCGCGCGAGATGGCGCCCGCGCACGAGGTTCAGCGCGCGGAACCACGGCTCCCACGGCACCGAGAGCACGACCGCGTGACGGCACAGCGCTGCGAGCACCGGCAGCATCGCCGCGGGATCGTCGAGGTGCTCGAGCATGAGCACGACGTCGAAGCGTCGGCCGTCGCGACCGAGCTCGCGCGCGTCGCCCGTTTGGATGGTTGCACGATCGCCGAGCCGCGCCTTCGCCTCGGCCACCGCCTGCGCCGACAGCTCGACGCCCACGAGCTCGGCGCCGATGCCCGCCCGCGCGAGCGCATCGAGCATGTAGCCCTCGCCACACCCGACCTCGAGCACGCTCTTCGGCCGTAGCGCCGCCACCTCGGACACCAGCGCCCGCGTGAAGCGACCGATGAGCGCGCGCTGGATCGGATTCCTGCTCTCGTGCTTGCGCGCGTTGCTCGAGCTCGCCGACATGCGCGGTGCAGCTATACTCCGCGGGCCTGGCATGAAAAGTCAAAAGCTCTTGGTCACCGGTGGTGCGGGCTTCATCGGCAGCAGCCTCGTCGATCGCCTGCTCGCCGCCGATTGCGAGGTCGTCGTGGTCGACGACTTCAACGACTACTACGACCCCGCGCTCAAGCGCGCCAACGTGGCCGCGCACGTACAACACCCGAAGTATCGCCTGGTCGAGGCCGACATCCGCGAGGGCGAGCGCATGGCGGAGCTGGTGCGCTCGTTCGCGCCGGATTGCATCGTGCACCTGGCCGCGCGCGCGGGTGTGCGGCCGTCGCTGTCCGATCCGATGTTGTACGAGACCACCAACGCCCAGGGCACGCTGCACCTGCTCGAGGCCGCACGCCACGCGAAGGTGCCGAAGTTCGTCTTCGCGTCGTCGAGCTCGGTGTACGGGCTCAACACCAAGGTGCCGTTCGCCGAGGGCGATCCGCTGTTGCGCCCTGCATCACCGTACGGCGCGACCAAGCTCGCGAACGAAGCGATGTGCCACGCGTACAGCCACCTCTACGGCTTGCCGATCGTGTCGCTGCGCTTCTTCACGGTGTACGGCCCGCGCCAGCGCCCCGATCTCGCGATCCGCAAGTTCGCGGAGCGCATGCTCGCGGGCAAGCCCATCGAGCTCTACGGCGACGGCTCGACCAGCCGCGACTACACGTTCATCGACGACATCATCCGCGGCGTGGTCGCGGCCATCGAGCTCGACGCGCGTGGCCACGAGGTCTTCAACCTCGGCAACTCCAGCCCGGTGACGCTCGCGGAGCTCGTGCGCGCGCTCGAGGACGTGCTCGGCGTACACGCGAAGATCGAGCGGCTCCCGGAGCAGCCCGGCGACGTGCCGCGCACGTTCGCGGACACGACGAAGGCCGAGCAGCGCCTCGGCTTCCGCCCGAGCACGCCGCTCGACCATGGTCTTGAGGTGTTCGCCGACTGGCTGCGCGCGCAGTCGAAATAGCGCTACTGGGCGTACTTCTGGTGCAGCACCCAGATGATGGTCTGCACCGAGCGGTCGTCGATCTGCAGCAGGCGCTGCATCGTCTCGAGCAGCTGATCTTCGGTCTCGTCGACGTCGCCGGACGCCATCGCGATGTCGGCCGCGAGCACGAACGCCTTGTGCTTGAGCGCAGGCGTCGAGAAGTTCGCGATGGCCGCGACCGACTCCTTCACGCTCGGGTACTTGCGCATCATCTTGCGCGCTTCCTCGACGAGCTGGCCGAAGTCCTTGTCCTTGAACTCGGAGAGGGTGCACGCGAAGCCTTCGACGGTCGCGATCTCTTCGTCTTCGATGACACCATCGGCGCCCGCCATGAGCAGCATGGTGTGGACGAGCAGGACCTCGTCGGTCGGCTGCTTGGTCGAGGTCATCCCGGTGAGTTTCGAGAGCAGGCCCATGGTGTCGCGATCTCCTGGCAGGGGGTTGGATGCGGAAGGGGAGCGTTTGTGACGAACTAACCGAGCGGACGGCCCACACGCGCGCGACTGATCACGCGCACCGGCAGCTCGAGCGTGCGATCCTTGTTGAGCGTGGGGCAGAGCGCAGACAGCTCGTGCCACGGCATCAGCATGGATTCCTGGAAGTTGGTCGAGTTCGCGACGTAGATGCTGGTCGCGTCGCTGCCCACCGCGAGTCGCGCGAAGGTGGCGTCGCTCTTGGTGGCGTCGACCTTGTCGCGGATCGTGATCTCTTCCTCGCCGAGCTCGATCTGCCGCGCGAAGGTGACCTCGGTGCGCGGCTTGCCGGTGATGAGGATCTTCTGCAGCGTCGTGCGCACGAGGTTGGGGTTGTAGCGCCCGAGCGTCAGGTTCATCGCGCGGAACGCTGCTTGCTTCACCGGTGTCGCGAGCTGGTGCTTGCGCTTGCTCATGCGTCCGCGCACCGACAAGCGCCCGCGACTCGGATCGGCCTCGATCTCGTGTTCGTCGACCATGTGCGAGACCAGCACTTCACCGTTGGTGGTCTTCGCGATCGGCCCGGTGTCGCTGTAGAGCGGCCCGGTGTCGTCGTAGACCTTCAGCACGCCGCCCTTGCTCATGTTGAGCACCGCGTAGTAGTGCGGGGTCTTCTTCACCAACATCTTCGCGTTGGGGAACCACTTCGTGAACGGCCCCCGATGCTGCTCGACCGTGCCGTCGCGATGGTCGCCCTGCCAGTCGAGCCACGACTGCATCCAGTCGTAGACGTAGTGCGCGCACATGCGGTTGTCGTCGTTGTAGTAGCGACGACGCTCGGGCAGCGAGCGCTCGAGATACGTCTGCGCGATGCGGCCCGCGAGCGGGAAGCGATCGGCGAATACCTCGAAGCCGTGCGGATAGAAGTGATAGGTGTTGCGGCTGCCGTACTCGCCGGCGTAGCTGCCGTCGGGGTGCATGAAGTAGCTGGCGAACTCGATCGCGCGACCGACGGGCGCGATGATCGAGTCGTCGTGCGACTTCTGCCAGAGCTTCGCGAGAAACGCGATCGAGCACGAGTGGTAGCCCGGATCGGCGCCTTCGTACTCTTGGAACCAGCCCTCTTCGTTCTGCCACGACAGCGTGATGTCGCGGAACTCGTCGCTCTTCTTCCGGTACTTCTCGTCGCCGGTGAGCATGTACACGTTGTAGAGCGCGAGCGCGGCCAGGGCCTGATGGTTGGCGAGCTGGCCGCTCTCGTTGTGCTTGCACAGCCAGTCGCCGCGCTTGGCCAGGAACGCGACCAGATCGGGGCGCTCGAGCCCGAGCACGAGGTACGACTCGCTCATCGCGTACGTCGAGAACACGTGGGCACCGAGCGCGCGCTCGAACGGGAAGTAGTCGTCGCAGGAGCTGTCGGGATGCGACCAGTTCTTCGCGAACTCGATCGAGCCGATCACTATCTCGCGCAGCCGCTCGTTGCGGTAGTACGGGTTGTTGGGGAAGGGGTGCGCGTACGCCATCGCGAGCGCGAGGCCGAACTCCTGGCTCATGCCGCACGGGAAATCGATGGTGCGGTAGTGCCAGAACTCGCGATCGAAGCACCCGAACGTCTCGGAGAACGGGTTCTTGTCGACCATCAAGATGATCCGTGGCAGCGCACGGATCGCCTCGAACGAGTACCAGTCGCGATGACCGGCAGCGGGCTGCGGAAATCTCTCGGACATGTCTACGACCTCGGCCAGCTCTCAGTTGGGCTTCACGGCGACGATGCACTGGTTCACGAAGCCGAAGTCGAGCACGCGCAAGCGCGACACCAGGCGATCGATCTTCAGCGAACGCGCGGGATCGACGGGCAGCTTCAGATACGGCAGCACGCCGACCGGCGCCCACATGAAGCGGCGGAACGCGACGTCGACGAAGCCGGCTTCGGCCACGATGCGTCGCAGCGCACGCTCGTCGAGCTCCTGCTCGTGGTGCTCCTCGGCGACCATGCCGAGCCGACCCGCGATGTGATCCCACAGCGGGTTCGGTGCGGTCGCGACCAGCACCCCGCCGGGCTTGAGCGCACGAAAGCCCTCGCGCAGCGCCTGCGTGGGATCGGGCAGGTGCTCGAGCACCGCGAGCATCGTGCACAGATCGTAGCTGGCCGCGGGGATCTGGGGCGGCAACGCCATCACGTCGCCCTTGTGGATCGTGACACCCGCGGGCAGAGACGGCACCGACGCGAGCAGCTCGTCCGACAGCTCGATGCCGTCGTAGCGACCATCGGCACCGAGCAGCTCGCGGATCGCGAGCAACGTGAGGCCATCGGCCGCGCCCATCTCGAGCACCGCGTGCGCGCGCTGGCTCGCGCCGTTGCGCTCGCGATAAGCATCGACGGCCAGCTGCGCGCGCACCTTGTAGCGGAACTTCAAGTGCGGCGCCTTGCGTCGACCCGCCGCGTACTCGCGATCCATCACACCGTCATGCGCATGCTCGGTCATTGGGCACCTCGGGCATCCGGCGTAGCCGGGCGGCGCAGGCGTAGCACGAACTTCACGGCAAATGGGATCCCCACGATCGCGAGCAGCCAGGTGCCGACGAGCGAGTACCCGATGGTGGCCGCGAGGACCGCGCCCTCGTTGACGGAGCCGTGACCGGTCACCTGCAAGAGGTAGATGAACGCGGCGTCGCGCGTGCCCATGCCCGCGAGCGTGACCGGCATCATCCCCGCGAAGACGCCACC
>DASZPU010001144.1:0-2796 GCA_035550195.1 Nannocystaceae bacterium | reverse complement strand
CGCAGGGCATCAGTGGCTGCGGCTTCGAGTCGCCGCTCGAGTCGGCATACAAGATGATCCTCCGCTCGCAGAAGGACAACGAGCGTCAGTACGGCTTCGTGCGCGACCATGCGCTGCTCATGATCGTCTTCGTCACCGACGAGGGCGATTGCTCGTACAACAGCGAGTACGACGAGATCTTCTTGCCGCCGTCGATGGGTGGCAACCAAGTGTTCTGGTCGGACCCCGATGCGAGCGCGCCGACCTCCGCGGTGTGTTGGAACGCGGGTGTCGCCTGCACCGGCGCGGGGCCGTACGACGAGTGCCACGCGCAGGACAAAGGCGTCGACGGCGGCGAGGCCACCACGGACATCGATGCCGTGCTGCAGCCGGTGTCGCGCTACGTGGATTTCCTCGCGCAGCTCGAAGCCGACAAGCAGGCGCTCGATCCCGCCGCGCGCGTGTTGGTGGCGGTGATCGGCGGCGTGCCACCGGGCTACGACAAGGGCGTCGACATCCCGTACGCGCCGGCGAGCGATCCGGAGACCCAACGCAACTTCGGCATCGGGCCCGCGTGCACGAAGGCCGACGGCATCGGCATCGCCGTGCCTGCGGTGCGCGAGCGCGAGGTGGCCGAGGCGTTCACCAGCGACGGCAGCCGCAATCTCTGGTCGGTGTGTGATCCCAGCCTCGATGGCGCGCTTGCCGGTGTCACGCAGATGATCGCCGCGCACGTCGGGGGCGGTTGAGCGCGGGAATGGCGAGCGGACCCCCGCGCGTCTTTGCTGCAACGGTCATGAACCCCACCGCTCGCCAGCTGACCTTGCTCTGCGCCGCCGCCCTCGTTCCCACCGCGCTCGGATACGCGATGCACCTCGAGCACGAGGCGGCGATCCGCGCATGTGAAGCGGAGCCCGCGACGACCACGGTGGTCGCCGGCGAGACGCGCGTGCTCGCGATGCCGACGCCGATCTCGGTGACGCCCGCGAGCACCGACGCGCCGCAGCCGGTCGGTCCCGGCGCCGGCGCCTACGAGTTCGCGCATGTGATCGACATCGACGGGCCGCACATCGTGCTCGCGACCGCGATCGAAGACGCGTGGGCCACCGATGCGCCGCACTACAAGGGTGCGGTGCACGACGTGTTCGAGGTCGGCGAAGTGTGGCGCAACGTCGCGGTCGATCGCTTGCCGACGCTTCCGCGCGCCGCGATCGGTCGCACCGTCGACGTGTACTCCGCTGCAGGTCGCGTCTGCACGGCGCGCATCGGCACGCCGTCGCTGGTCGGCGAGATGTGGGGCTCGATCGAGTACATGGGCGAGGACGCGGTCGAGGTGCACGAGAACGGTGACGGTCACGTCGTCGATCCCGCGTCGGCGTGGGACGACAGCCGTCGACTGTTGGTCGCGCCGCTCGAAGACGGCGGTGCGTGTGCCGATGCGCTGTGGGCCCGCGACAGCGCGCTCGCGCAGCCGCTCGTCTACGTCGCGCAGGAAGGCGTCGATCTGCCCTCGCCGGTCGCGCGCCGCGTGTTGCAGCGCGCGCCCGAGACGAAGGCGCTCGCGAAGGCGTTCGCGGAGCACGTCGCCGACATCACCGACGACGAGCCGTTCACCACGCGCAAGCTCGTCGATCGCTTCGCCGGCATCCGTTGGATCGAGCCCACCCGCGGTGGAGAGCTCGACGTGTTCACCACCGACGGCGAAGAGTTCGGTGGTTGCGGTGGCTTCGATCCCGCGTGGGGTGCGGTGAGCATCGACGCCTTCGGCACGCCCACGCATGCATGGCTGCACGAGGCCACCGACGAGGTGCGTGCGGTGGTCGATCTCGACGCGGACGGACGCCCCGAGGTGATCGCCGACACCTGGCTCGCACCGACGCGTCTTCTGACGCTCGGCGACGACGAGGTCACCGAGCTGTCGGTGCTGCCCGAGGTGCCGTTCTACGGCTGCCCCTGCTAGTTCGCGATCGCGAACTCGGACAGGTGGAAGCCGGAGAAACCATCCACCTCGCCTTCGCAACCTTCGCCGCAATCCACGATCGTGGCGAAGCAAGTGCTGACGACGCCGATGTCGTCGACGCCGAAGCCGATGTCGTACTCCTCCGCCGGCTCGATCGCGAGCAGATCGCAGCAGCCCTCGTAGAGCTCCTCCATCGTGTACGGGTGCACCGAGTAGGGCTCGTCGTTGGTGCCGACTTGATCGCCTTCTTCGACGTACGGTTGGAGCGCGCACTCGGCTTCGGTCCACCCCTCGGGCACCTCGATGATCTCGACACTGCGATGCACGATGATGCTGCCCGCCGCCGAGATCGTGGTCTCGTAGGTGCACTCGTCGGAGCCGAAGACGATGCCGCCGCTGCGGCGCGTGTAGTAGTAGGTGCCGTTCGACGACAGGCTCAGCATCTGGAACTTCCCGAGCGAGTCGGCCCATTCACCGCTGCTGCACGCCAAGGGGATCCCGTCGGTCGTGTCGTCGTCGCTGCCCGAGCCGTCGTCGTCGGTCGTCGTCGTCGATGCGGAAGTGGCGGAGGTCGAGCTCACGCTCGCGGAGCCTTCGCCCTCGGACTCACCGCTGCCGGAGCCTTCTTCGGAATCGACGATGTCGCCGGCGTCCTTGCTCGGCGGAGTGCAGGCGGATGCGAACGCGACCAACAGAATCCAACGACTGGTTTTCATGATCGCGCTCTGCACCGGGGCTTCGAGTTTCCGTCACGGTGGCGGAGCAGTTTTTTCGCGAGCGGTGCGCTCGAGCTTGGCGAGCTCGGCCGCGAGCGGCCCCGTGCGCGCGGTCGCAGGCAGGCGCTCGAGGAGCGTGAG
>DASZPU010001143.1:0-10248 GCA_035550195.1 Nannocystaceae bacterium | reverse complement strand
GGCGCCTCGTGTGGCGTCGTCGCGACGGCGCGGGAACCCGAGCACCTGCATGCGCCACGAAGAAGCGTTGTCCGCGATCGAGCGCGCAAGCCTGGCCGACTGCGCCCCGGCGTTCGTCGAGCTCGGCATCGAAGGCACGTTCGCGCGCTACCTGCTCGCGCGGATTCCCAACGCACCGATGTTGCGATGGACCGGCGCGCCGCATCAGGTCGCGATCTCCGGCGCGCCCTACGGTCACTACGAAGCCAGCTTCACGTGGATCCTCGGCGGCCGGCTCGAGGCCGCGGCGGCGTTCGTCGAGCACTTCGCGAAGCATCCCCACCTGCAGGCGTATCTACCGATCGCGCACGCCGATGCGATCGCGACGGCGTTTCCCGAGCTCGTGGTCTCGACCGATCACGTCTACACGCTGGATCAGCCGCCGCAGCTGCCCACGATCGCCGGCCACATCGTCGAGCTGCGCGCCGACACCGAGCTCGCGCTCGCGCCGGATCTGCAATCGTCGATCCCGCCACCGGCCTTCCGTCGGCGCGCAGACTTTCCCTACTGGGCGGTGGTCGAGGACGACACCGTGGTCGCGATCGCAGAGTGTGCGGTGGACGATGGTCGCTTCACCGTGATCCAACAGGTGCGCACGACCGAAGCGAGTCGCGGTCGCGGGCTCGGGCGAGCGCTCGTCGCCGCGATGTGCCGCGACATCGTCGGGCGCGGCCGCACGGCCGTGTACATCTGCGCCGCGTCGAACGTCGCTTCGGTTGCGCTCGCGCGCTCGTGCGGACTGTCGCTCGCGACGACGCTCGCGTGCGTCGAGCACCCGTGACGGGAACCTCGACCGTGCCGTACGCACGGATCGCAATCGCGGCTGGAGCCTCGCGGTGATCCACGAGCTGCTGCCGGCGGAGCTCGCGGACGCGCTGCGACGAACCGCGTGACCGTGCGAACATCCTCGCCGTGAACGAGCCGACCCCGCCGCCGGTGGCAGAAGAGCGCCCGCACTCGAGCGTCGTGCATGGACGCGTGCGCAGCGACCCCTACGCATGGCTGCGCGATCGCGAGGACCCCGAGGTGCGTGCGCACCTCGAGCGCGAGAACGCCTACGCCGACGCGATGATGGCCGACACGCGCGAGCTGCAGGACGTGCTGTACCGCGAGATGGTCGCGCGCATCCGCGAGGCCGACGAGACCGTGCCGGTGAAGGACGGCCCCTTCCTTTATTACGCCCGCACCGAAGCCGGCCGGAACTACGCGGTGCACTGCCGTCGCCCCGTCGACGGCGAAGTCGAGCAGATCTATCTCGACGAGAACGCGCTCGCGCAGGGCCGCGACTTCTTCGTGGTGCGCGAGGTCGCGGTCGATCCGGCGCATCGCGTCGTCGCGTTCGCGGCCGACGAGTCCGGCGACGAGCGCTACACGATCCGTTTCCGCGACATCGATACGCAGCGCGATCTCCCCGACGTCATCCCGGCGGTGGGTCACAGCGTCGCGTGGTCGCGCGACGGCGCGCACGTGTTCTACCTGCGCATCGACGACGCGCAGCGACCGTTCGAGGTGTGGCGACACGCGCTCGGCAGCGCCGTCGCGGACGACGTGCGCGTCCACGTCGAGCCCGATCACCGCTTCCATCTCTCGCTCGCGCGCGGACGGAGCCGTCGCTTCGTCTACGTCACCGCCGAGTCGCGCAGCACGAGCGAAGTGTGGTTCCTGCCCGCCGACGATGCTGCGGCCGCGCCACGGCTCGTCGCCGCGCGCCGCGAAGGCATCGAGTACGCGGTGGCGGATCACGGCGAGCGCTTCTTCGTGCTCACCAACCACGAGGCCCGCGAGTTCCGCATCGCGACCGCAGCGATCGCCACGCCCGACGTGTGGCAGCCGTTCGTCGAGCACCGCGCAGACACCCACCTCGAGCGTATCGACGCGTTCGCCGACCACCTGGTGATCGCGCTGCGTCGCGACGGCGTGCCGCAGCTGCGCGTCGTCGATCTCGCGACCGGCGACGCGCACGAGCTCGACATGCCCGAGCCCAGCTACTCGATCCATCCCGGGCAGAACCCCGAGTACGCCACCTCTACGCTGCGCTTCCACTACGCGTCCATGGTCACGCCGCCGTCGGTGTTCGACTACGACATGCGCACGCGTCGACGCGAGCTCCGTAAGCTGTACGAGGTGCACGGCTACGATCCCGCGCTGCTCGTCACCGAGCGCGTGCACGCGACCGCACCGGACGGCGTGCGCGTGCCGATCACGATCGTGCGTCGGCGCGCCGACGTCGGCCGCGCGCAGCCGGTGTTGCTCATGGGCTACGGCGCGTACGGGCGCCCACTCGACGCGTGGTTCAGCTGGCACCGCCTCTCGCTGGTGGATCGCGGCATCGCGGTCGCGATCGCCCACGTGCGCGGCGGCGGAGATCTCGGACGCGCGTGGTACGACGACGGCAAGCTGCTGAAGAAGCGCAACACGTTCACCGACTTCATCGCGTGTGCCGAGCACCTCGTCGCGCAGGGCGTCGCGAGCCGGCTCGCGATCCACGGCGGCAGCGCGGGTGGCCTGTTGGTCGGCGCAGTGCTCAACGCGCGCCCCGATCTGTTCACCGCCGCGATCGCCGACGTGCCCTTCGTCGACGTGCTCGACACCATGCTCGACCCTTCGCTGCCGCTCACGGTGATCGAGCGCGAGGAGTGGGGCGACCCCCACGAGCTCGCGTACTTCGACTACATCGAGTCGTACTCGCCCTGCGACAACGTCGGCGCGCATCGCTATCCCCACGTGCTCGCGCTCGCGGGTTGGAACGATCCGCGCGTCGGCTACTGGGAGCCCGCGAAGTGGGTCGCGAAGCTGCGCGCGCTCGGGCTGCCGGGCGCGGAGATCCTTTTGCGCACCAACCTCGGTGCGGGTCACGGTGGGCCGTCGGGCCGCTACCCCGCGATCGCCCACACCGCGTTCATCTGGGCGTTTTTGCTGAAGCACCTCGGCGCGTGATCAGGCTGCGCGTCGTACCGCACCGCCGTGGCGCGCGTACGCGAGGATCGCCGCGTTGGCCTCGTCGTCGAGCGTGCGCACTTCCCAGCCGACGCCGAGCATCGCCGCACGCAGATCACCTTTGTTGAGCGGCGAACGTGCGAGGCCGATCATGTCGAACGCCGTGACGCCGTTGCCGAGATCGTCGACTACCTCGAGCGCGCCCTTCTGCGTCAGCTCGAACGCGTGCCAGAACGCGGCGTTGCCGAGGAAGCGGCGGCGCTGCTCGTACGAGCGGTACCAGCTCTCGTGCTTGAGCGACTTCTCGGCCCACACTTCGGCGAAGCGCGAGAAGTAGCCGATCTCGAGCAGGCCGCGGAGCTCGATGTCGAGCTCCTGCGACCAGTTCGTGTCTTCGAGCCGTAGCTCGAGCGTCTCGGTGGTGCGCGGGTATCGACCGCGCAACACCGCGAGTGCTTCGCCGTAGAGCACCATCCACTTGCGGATGACATCGACGAAGAGCGCGGGGTCGATCCCCGCGAAGAGTCCAGGACGAGATCGTCGCACGTTCTTGATGAAGAACTCGTGGATCGCACCGAAGCGTTTGCGCAACAGCTCCGCATCCATCTCCGGGCTGTTGTTGGCGATCCATTGCGCGCCGCGGAAGTCACCGATCAGCACGCGCGCATGTCCGAGCTTCATCGTCTCGTGCATCGTCATCCCGTTCGATCAGTACCAGCCGCCGCCGTAGCCTCCGCCGCCGCCGTAGCCTCCGCCCCAGCCGCCGCCACCGCTGTAGCCGCCGCCGTAGCCTCCGCCCCAGCCACCGCCGTAACCACCGTAGCTCGCGTTCGTCGGTTGGATCTGCCACCAACCCCACTCGCGACCGCCGGCGACCGACGCGAGATCTTGATCCGACACCACCTCGATCGAAACGACCTTCTCGTCGATCTCGGGCTTGTTCTCGGTCTGCTTGCGCTTCATGTTCCCTCTCCCCTACGCCCGACCCCGCTCAGTGAGTGGGTGTGGGATGGGGAGAGGTTCCTGCGATCGGTACCAAAATGCCCGCGGCGATCATGCTGATCACGAGCTCGCGCAAGCGTGTCTCTGCGATCGCGATGTCGTCACGCAGTGCAACGAGCGCCTCGCTCGGCGTACGTGGGCTACGGAACTGCGCGAGCACTTCGAGATGTCCCCACGCGAGCGTGTGACGCGTGCCCGCGCCCTTGTCCTCGGACGCGAGCCCATCGCTGGCGATCGTGCAGCTCTGTCCGGGTGCGACGCGGAAGCGCCGCGACCAGAAATCCTCGGCGACGAGCGCATCGGGCACTCGTTCGGCGAGGTTCTTGCGCGCGCGCTCGAAGTAGATCGCCACCGCTTCGGGTGGCAGCGGCGCTCCGAGCATGCCCTGCTCGCCGGGCTGCAGATGAGGATACGGCGCGCCATGGGTCGAGAATGCGAACGTATCGAGCGTGTCCTCGAACGCACGCATGTGATGCGCGGGCATCGTCGCGAGCAGCAACGCGACATGCGCGACGGCGATGTCGACGCGCGCGTGCTCGGACTCCGCGCTCTCTGGCGGATGCGGCCCCGGGTCGGCGACGAGGATGCCGTCCTCGACCATGCAACGCACGCGCATGATCGCTTCGTCGGGCTCGAACTCGAAGCTCTTCGCGAGCTCGGCCAATGCAGCGCGCGGCGACGTGGGCGCGGTGAAGGCACGCAGAAGCGGCAGGTACTCCCAGTCGAGGAAGTGGCGCACGTGGCCGTGGCGCAGCTCGATGGCATCGCCGGCGATCGTCACGGTGAGCTTCGGGTTGGTGCGCAGCGGGACGTCGGGCCCGCGCAGCGGCGACGGTCGCTCGCGCCGTGTGATCGCGATCGCACCGCGCAGCTGCTCGTGGAACCTCGCGCGGGTCTCGGGTCTGCGCGCGGCGGCACCTTCGTCGGCGAAGACCTCGTCGTGCAAGCGCGTGCGCAGTCGCTGCACCTGCGTGGGCGCGACCGTGCGCGCCGTGACGAACGCCTGCGCGAAGCAAGCGGTCAGATCGCCGCGCTGCTCGACCGGCATGTCGAACCAACGCGCATTGAACATCGCGTTGAAGCCGAACGAATCGACGGCGTGCCACCAGTGCGCAGGCAGGAACATGACGTCGCCGGGCTCGAGATGCGCGACGTACATCGTCTTCATCGCGTCGGCGAACCGCGGGTAACGCTGGTAGTCGGGATTGCGCGGGTCGGCGGCGCTGCGCATCGGGTCGCCGTCGGCCTGCATCCGCCGCGCCGTGGTGTGGAGGTTGTGCAGCTGCTCGGGCGGGAACAACAGGAAGTCCTTCGCACCCGCGGCCATCGCCGCGATCGAGTGGCTCTCGTCGCGATGCACCGGGATCCGCTGCCCGCCGCTGCCGATCCACAGCTGCGTGCGCAGATCGAGCATGCGCGACTCGTCGGTGAGCCACAGCTTCGTGATCGGTGCGAGCTCGGGTAGACACTCGCGCACCGTCGCGCTCTGCAAGTACAACGTGTGACCGGTGTCGGCTTTCAGCTCGTGGATCACATCCGACGCGAACGTCGCGAAGTTGGTCTCGCGGCTGGCCCAGTCGGCCCAGCGTCCTTCGCCGTAGCCCATGCGCCCGGAGCTCGCCGGCATCGCGCTCGTGACGGTCACGGGATTTCGGCCCGCACGCGCTGCGAGCTCGCCGAGAAATGCTTCGGGTCCGCGGCGACCGAGCTCGACGAGCGGATGATCCGCGAGCGCGCCTCGCCAGATCACCGGCAATTGCGCGACGAAGGCCTCCGACCAGAACTGTTCCGGGCTCGGTGCCCCATCGATCTCGTGCGGCCCCATCGACGGTTGCTGTTGTGCGCGCGCACGTCGAAGTTCCCGATGGAACCTCGCACGCCGCGGATCCAACCGACGATGCAGGGGGTGGAGCATGTTCCTCGTCTCGGGTACCAAGCGCAGCGGCACTTCGATGTGGATGCAGGCGTTCGTCGCCGCCGGCGTGCCGGTCATCGGCAACGCATTTCCGAAGAAGTGGGGTGAGGGCGCGCTGCGCGACGCGAACCCCGATGGGTTCTACGAGTCCATCTATCGCGACGGGATCTTCTTCGGCACCAATCCGCATCCCGAGACCGGCACGTATCTGCGCGCCGACGCGACCGCGGATCAGGTGGTGAAGGTGTTCATCCCCGGCATCGTGCGCACCGAGCTCGCATTCCTCGGCGGTGTGGTCGCGAACGTACGCCGTTGGCGCGACTACGAGGCCTCGGTCGCACGACTGTGGGCGCTCGAGGATCGCCAGCGCCAGGTCGACGCGCCCAACGAGCCCACGCCGATGCGCGTGCCCGGGGCGCTCGAGTGGTGGGCGGAGAACTTCTCGCTGTTGCGTGATCACCACCAACGCGGCTATCCGCTGCTCGTGCAGACCTACGAGCAGGTGCTCGCGGATCCCGAGCGCTACGTGCACCGCGCGCTGCAATCGTATGCGGCGTGCAGCGGGCGTCCGTGCGACATCGGGGCTGCGACCGCCGCGGTGAAGCCTTCGTCGCGCACGCAGCACGTCGACAGCTCGGACGGCGTGGAGCCCCGTTTCGCCCGCGTGTTCGACGATTTCTACGACGCGATCGAACGCGGCATCACCATCGACGGGGCGCTCCTGCGCATGCTCGTCGAGACCAACCGCGAGCTCTACCCGCGCGTCACCGACATCAAGGTCGAGCGTGCGCGTCGCATGATCGGCAACGGTGGACCGCCGCCGCCGGCGTTCTTGATGGCCGCGTCGATGAGCTGAGGGGCGCCATCGGTGCCCGCGCAATTGTCATGGCTGCTCGCGTTGGGGCTCGCGGCTTCACCTCCGCCGCCACCATCGCCTGGCCTCGTCGACGACGGTCTCCCGTTTCGCAGCGAGTCGCTCGCGCTCTCGGACGCGCTGCGCGAGGGCACCCAGCACAACCTCGATCTCGCTGCGGTCGCGCTCGACGTCGAGATCAACGAGGCCAAGGTGCTCGCGGCGCTCGGTGCCTACGACGTGATGCTCACCGCGAACCTCACCGCGAACATCGCCGAGACGCCGCAGCGCGGCTCGCAGTTCGCGTTCGCGTTGGGCCAGCGATCGATCGGCGGTGGCGTGGGCTTTCGCCGTGCGCTGGAGACCGGCGGATCGATCGCGCTCACCTTCGACACGCGACGTACGCGACTGGATCAGCCGCTGGATCCCACGAACCCCAACGGTGGCCGCGCGGCGCTCTCCGCATTCGCAGTGGTGCCGAGCCTGACGCTCACGCAGCCGATCCTGCGCGGCGCGGGCTTCAAGGTGAACCGCGCGCCGATCGACAAGGCGAAGATCGCCACGAATGCCGCCGAAGCCGCGAAGCTCGCGACCGCGCAGGAGCTCGCGCGCGATCTGATCGCGGCCTACTGGGAGCTGTCGTTCGCGCATCGCGACCTCGCGAATCGTCGGCGCAGCGTCGAGTCGGTGCGCCAGCAGCTCGATCGCACCGAGAAGATGGTGCGCGCGGGCAAGCGCTCGCGTATCGAAGCGAAGGCGGTCGAGCAAGCGCTCGCCTCGCGCGAAGCCGAGGTGGGCAAGGCCGAGAATGCGGTGCTCGAGGCCAGCCTCGCGCTGCGCAAGCGCATGGGCCAGAAGCTGGTCGGGCTCGATGCGCTCGGCATCCAGCCGACGACGGTGCCCGAGGTGCAGCCGCGCGCGGTGCTGATCGACGACGAGGTCGAGCGCGCGCTCGCAGCCAACCCACGCATCAAGCAGATCGAGCTGCAGATCTCCGGGCTGCGCATCGATCAGCGCGTGGCTGCGAACGCACGCCTGCCGAAGCTCGATGCGTCGGCGAGCTTCACCCCGCAGGGTCGATCGATCGAGTCGCTCGGCAACCCGGCCGCCGGTGTTCCACCGCGCGAGGCGAGCTGGGGGCAAGCGTTCCGCAACATGTTCAACTCCGACGTCGGCAACAACGGGTTGCTCGCGGACTGGACGCTCTCCGGCAGCATCACGCTCACGTGGGACGTGCAGAGCCGGGGCGCGCGTGGTGCCAGGCAGCAGGCGAAGCTCGCGGTCGAGCAGGCCACGCTGCAGCTCGAGCAGACGCGCCAGGAAGTCGTCGCCGACGTGATCCTGGCCGCGAATCGGCTGCGCACCGCCGGCAAGACGATCGCGGCCGCGCAGACCAGCGAAGAGCTCGCGCGCGAGAATCTCGCGGCCGAGCAGGCGAAGTTCGAGCTCGGGCGCGCGACCAACTACGACGTGTTGCTACGACAGGATCAGCTCGATGCCGCGTCGACGGCGACCGTGCGCGCGCAAGTGGACTACCTCGTCGCGCTCGCCGATCTGCAGGCAAACAACGGCGAGATCCTGCCCGCCTACGGGCTCGCGCGCTGATGCGCTAAGGGTCGAGCTGCTCGTCGGCCTTGCGGCGCACGATGCCGATGTTCTTGCGCGTCGGCGGTAACGAAGCGAGGTAGAGCCGGATCGACTCGATGTCCGCGTCGGTCATGTTGCGGTACGTCTCCCACGGCATCGGTGAGCCCGCGTAGACGCGACCCGCACGCATGCGCTTCGTGAACTGCTCCGGCGTCCACGCCACCATGTGTCCGGTCTCCGGATCGTTGGTGAGGTTCGGCGTGTAGAACACGAAGCCCTCTTCGGTCTCGTCGGGGAACGGATTCGTGCGCCCGCCGGAGTTGACCTGGCCCACGAACACGATCCGGTCCTCGTAGGTGAAGTCGCTGTGGCAGCCCGCGCAGAAGCCCGGACCCTCCGCGAGATAGCGCCCACGCGCGATGCTGGTCTCGCCCTCCTTCACGAACGGCGGCGTCGCGTAATCGTGCGGCTCTTGGAAGAACTTCATCGGGCCTTGGAACAGCACCTTGCCCATCAGGCCGATGTCGTTGGGCGCGATGGTGTTGTCGACCGCGGGGATCGTGCGCACGTACGACACGATCGCCGTGAGATCCTCGTCGCTCATCGGGCCCACGCCCATCATGAACAGCGCGCCTTTGTGGTCGGCCTTGATGCCGTAGCGGATCGCGCGCGCGATCTGTCCGTCGGAAAGGTTCCCGATTCCGGTGGTCGGATGCGACGTGATGTTCGGCGAACGGATCGTGCCCAGCGGACCCATGTGCCACTCGTGTCCGCCCTTGGGCGCAACGACGTCGCCGGGCTTGCTGGCGAGGTAATCGGCGCTCGGCGAGTGACACGCGCTGCAGTGCGCGACCGCGTTGACGAGATACGCACCACGCTCGATGACCGCGGGATCGCGGCTGGCGGTGATCGCGGGCAGCGGCGTATCGGGATACTCCGGCTGCCAACGCAGCGCGCACGTCGTGACCACGATGGCCACGCCTGCGATCGCGAGCACGACGAGACCACCGAGCACTTTCAGGATGCGCTTCATCGCTGGACCGAGCGTAACGAGTCCGCGACGCGGTCGGTGGGCCTGTTTCAGGCCGTGGGCGCGATCGCTCCGCGCTCGGGAACCGCGGAGCCCCGCGCGACCACTGCTGGATCGTGGGCACGGGCGGAGGAGCGAGCGCCGCGAGCGTTGGCTCGTACGTGCTGAAGGCACGCTTCCACGACGGAAGAAGCCAGACGGTGCACATCCGCGACGAGCGGACGCCGATCGGATCTGCGACCGGCGGCATCGTGCTCGACGACAGCGGCGTCTGCCCCGAGCACGCCGAGCTGCTGTTCCGCGACGGCATCGTCGGCGTGCGCGATCTCGGCAGCAAGCGCGGCACGTGGGTGTGCGGCAAGCGAGTGTCGCGGGCGATCCTCAAGCCCGGGCGATGGTTCCGCGTCGGCCACACGACGTTCGAGCTCGTCGACGTGCACGCGCCGGTCGTGCGCGAAGAGGTCGAGACCGTGCTGTGGTCCGTGCAGGGTGGTTTCTCGGGCGAGTCGGGCGTGCCCGCGGCCGCGAAGGTGCTCGAAGCGACGATCGTGCGCGACGGTCCGCGCGCGTTGCCGCCCGAGCCGCGCGCGGCCGCGAACAACCTCGCACCGCGGGCACCGATGGCGGCCGCGCGCGTGTCGGCCGATGCCAGCGGCGCACCGCCGATCCTGATTGTCGAGGCCGACGCTGCGAGTCGTGCGTGGCTCGAGCAGACACTCGCGCCGGTGTTCCGCTGCATCTTCGTCGCGAGCGCCCGCGAAGCGCTCGAGCGCGTCGCCGCGCATCCGAAGATGGTGGTGATCGTCGGACGTCGGATCTCCGACGGCGCACCCGATGGCCTCGTCGCCGCGCTCGGTCGCCCACCGTTCGGCGATCGCGTCTCGC
>DASZPU010001142.1:0-3110 GCA_035550195.1 Nannocystaceae bacterium | reverse complement strand
TCCTCGTGCTCGGACAACGGCGTGACGTCGGGGTTGCGGTTGTACGACGGCACCGCGCGGTTGAACGCGACCTCGATCGACGGCGCGAACGCCTCCTCCGCCCAGCGCAGCGTCGCCGGCACCCGCGCCGCATCCGCCTCGACGATCACCCCCGCGATCTTTCGCGCGAGCCCTTCGAGCACCGTCGGCGCGAAGCCCGGGATCGTGACGTTGTAGAACGGATAGTGGGTGAATCCACCCGGTCCGCTGTGCGTGTGCGTGGCGGTGATCATCACGTTCGGCAGATCGAGCCCGAGCGCGGCGTGCTCGTTGCGCAGGATCTCGCAGACACGATCGCGCAGCGCGATCGAGCAGAAGCACAGCTCGATGCACACGATCGCGAGCCGATCGCCCGAGTCCGTGTCTTTGACCACGAACGCGCGCGCGTGTAACGGCGTCGCGACGCTGCGCGCGACGTTGTCGAGCTGCCCCCAGCCCATCATGCCGAGGCCGGGCTCCCACGTCGTGATCTCGCCCTTGGCCGCGCCGACCTCGTGCATGGCTGGCGCAGACTAGCACCGCACGCGAGGAGCACGAGTGGTTGGGGCGGTAGGATTCGAACCTACGAATGGCGGAGCCAAAACCCGCTGGCTTACCACTTGCCGACGCCCCAGCGAAGTGCGCGGTGTTCTAGCTGCGCGGGCACGAGGTGTCAATGCGCGTCGGTGCACCGCGCGCGAGCGCGGCCTGAACCATCGGCGAACGACGGCCCGAGCGCGGCCCAGATTCGGCCTCGCGGTTCTACGGCTCTGCCCGATCTTCCGGCAGTCAGCGTGCGGCCACCATGCGATGATGTCCCGCCACGACCGGCGCGACGTGCTCTCTGCGGCCTACAAAATCTGTCCGTCCTGTGCCGCGCGGGCCAACCCCGACACGCGCTTCTGTGGCAGTTGCGGCTCGGATCTCGCGAGCGTCGAAGCCAGCGAAGGCGATCCGTATCTCGGGCTCGAGCTCGCCGGCAAGTACTCGCTCGAAGAGCTCATCGGCGAAGGCGCGATGGGCCGCGTGTACAAGGCGCGTCAGCTCGCGCTGGGCAAGCACTTCGCGGTCAAGATCCTCGCGCCGCACTTGATGAACGACGAAGCGAGCCACGCACGGTTCGCCTCCGAAGCGCACAACGCCGCGAGCCTCAACCACCCCAACTGCGTCTCCATCGTCGACTACGGTCGCACGCCCGAAGGCGTCACGTACATCGTGATGGAGTACATCGCCGGCGTCACGCTCGAGCGACTCATCTCCGAGCAGTTCCCACTCGCGCGCGAGCGCATGGTCGACCTCACGCTGCAGATCCTCGCCGCGCTCAGCGAAGCGCACGGGCTCGGCATCCTGCACCGCGATCTCAAGCCCGAGAACATCCTCGTCCAACAGCTGCGCACGCACGGCGAGCTCGCCGTGGTGCTCGACTTCGGCATCGCGAAGCTGATGGACGCGAAGAGCAACGATCCCGGGCTCACCACCGCCGGCATGGTGTGCGGCACGCCCGAGTACATGTCGCCCGAGCAAGCGCGCGGGCACAAGCTCGACGCGCGCAGCGATCTCTACTCGGTGGGCGTCATCCTCTACCAGATGCTGTGCGGACGTCCGCCGTTCGAGAGCGGCTCCGCGGTGGAGATCCTGCACAAGCATCTGCACGAAGAGCCGATCCCGCCGAGCAAGGCGCTCGATCAAGAGCCCGATCCGCTCGAGACGGTGTGCCTGCGCGCGCTGCGAAAAGATCCCGCGCAGCGCTACGCGTCGGCGGTGGAGTTCCGCGAGGAGATCCTCTCCGCGACCAGCTCCGCGAAGCCCATCGGTGGCTTGCGCTGCGATCGTTGTGGCGGTGACATGCGCGCGGATCATCGCTTCTGTCCGAGCTGCGGCGCGCCGGCACCGGCACGCGGCCCCGATCGCCGCCAACGTCGGCAATCGACGCGCGGCTCGGGCTTGTCGATCGCGCGCACCGGAGAGATCACCGCCGAAGTCGTCGTGCGCGCGTTCCCGTTGCCGCTGGTCGGGCGCGAGCAAGCGATCGAGCGCACCCGCGTGATGCTCAATCGCCCCACCGCGGGCGTGCGACTGCGGGTTTTGACCGGTCCGGCCGGCGTCGGCAAGACGCGCATGGCCGACGAAGTCGCCGCGCTCGCGGAGACGATGGGCTGGCGCGCGTACTACGTCGGTGCCGATCCCAGCGGCGCACGCACACCGCTGTGGCCGATCCGCGTGCTCGTGGCGCAGCTGCTCGAGCTCGATCCGAGCGCGTGCACCACCCGCGATCTCGGTCGCGTCGCGAACCTGTGTGGGCTCGGGTTCGAAGAGCTGCCCGGCCTCGCCGAGCTCTTCGGCCTCGATGGTCCAGCGTCGCAGCTCGAGTATCCGGTGCGTCAGCGCGAGTGCTTCGCCAGCGCCGTGCAAGCGATGCTCTCGGGCGGTCGCGGTCAGCCGCTCCTGCTCGTGTTCGACGACATCGATGCGTTCGACAACGCGTCGCGCGAGATCCTGCGGCACCTCGCGGTCGCGCCGGCGTCGTCGCCGGTGCAGGTGCTCGCGACGAGTGCCGATCAGCGGCTCGAGTGGTTGGGCGGCGTCATCGAGCAGCTCGAGCCGCTGTCGCCCGAGTCGGTCGAGCGCGTCGGCCGACAGGTGACGCTCGAGGTGAAGCCGAACTCCACGCTGCCGTCCGAGCTCGCACGCGTCGCTCCGCTCACGCCGTTGCGTCTCGAGCTGCACCTGCGCCTGCTCGCGCAAGGTCTGCTCGCACCGCGTCAGGCCGACGAGACCGCGCTCGTACGCACGCGACTCGAGCAGCTCGAGAAAGAGCTGCAACCGCTGGTCGAGCTCGCCGCGATCCTCGGCGAGCGCTTCCCCGAGTCCGAGCTCGCCGATCTCTACGAGCACGATCACGGCACCGCCGGCAACTCGTTCGATGCGGCGCTCATGCAGCTGCACCTGAAGGGCGTGCTGCTGGTGGTGGGCAGCGGCGAGCGAGCCTTCGCGCACAAGGTCATCCACGACGTCGCGTACCAGTCGATCCCCGAGGCGCGGCGGCAGCAGCTGCACAAGCTCGCGGCGCAGACCAGCAAGCTCGCGCGTCG
>DASZPU010001141.1:0-3245 GCA_035550195.1 Nannocystaceae bacterium | reverse complement strand
TATAGCCTGCCATCATTTTTGCCGTCATAATGATGGCGATGTTCCAGCGCCGGCTACGGCTGCCGAGTCGCTCGTTCTTCCTGTTCGGGCCGCGTGGCGCGGGCAAGACGACCTGGTTGCGCGGTGAGCTGCCCAACGCGCGATGGTTCAACCTGCTGCTGGATCGCGAGCTGCTGCGTCTGGTACGCGACCGCGAGGTCTTCCGGCAGGAGGTCGAGGCGATGCCGCGCGGGTCGTGGATCGTCGTAGACGAGATCCAGAAGTTGCCGAGCCTGCTCGACGACGTGCACGACTTGCTCGCGGCGAAGCCCGGACGCTGGCGCTTCGCGCTGACCGGATCATCCGCGCGCAAGCTGCGACGTGCCGAGGCCAACTTGCTCGCGGGGCGCGCGATCGGTCGAAGCATGCTCCCGCTCACCAGTGCGGAGCTCGAGCATCGCGTTGCGATCGACGAGCTGCTGTGCACGGGCGGATTGCCGTTGGTCCGCAGCGAGCGCAGCCGCAGCGGTCGCATCGATCTCCTCGAGGCCTACGTCGAGACCTACCTTGCGCAGGAGATCCGCGCCGAAGCGCTCGTTCGCAACTTGGAGAGCTTCACGCGTTTCCTCGAGGTCGTCGCGCTCGCCAACGGCCAGGTCACCAACCTTGCCGGGATCGCGCGCGATGCCGGCATCGCACGACCGACGGTCCAGGGCCACTTCGAGGTGCTGGTCGACACACTCGTCGGCGCATGGCTACCCGCATGGCGCCCGCGCGCGAAGATCAAGGAAGTGCAGCACCCGAAGTTCTATCTGGCGGACACCGGACTCGTGCGCGCGCTCTCGCGTCGTCTACGCGATCCGCTCGATTCGTCCGAGCGCGGTCCGCTGCTCGAGACTCTGGTGTTCCACGAGCTGCGCGCACAGATCGCCTACGGCGACTGCGGAGGAGCGCTGTCGTACTGGCGTACGCCGTCGGGCAGCGAAGTCGACTTCATATGGATGCGTGGCCGTGCAGCGATCGGCATCGAAGCGAAGTCGGCGACGCGTTGGCGCAGCGACGACGCCCATGGCCTGAAGGAGTTGCTCGCCGCTGGAATCGTGCAGCGCGGCATCGGGATCTATCTCGGCGATCGCCCGCTGAAAGACGGGTCGATCGACGTGTTGCCCGCGCGCGACTTCTTCCGCGCGCTCGCGGCCGGCAAGGTGTTGCGACCGCCTTCGCGGCGGTGACTCAACGCCGGCGTGCGACCAGCAGTCGTTCGCCGCGGAAGGGGCGGGCGAGCGTCGGGTTGCCTTCGGCGAGCGCCGACCAGTCGCGGGCATCGCCGTCGCGCACGAGATCGAAGCCGATGCGGTGGGCGGCGTCGGCGGCTTCGGTCGGGGTCATCGCGCCGTGCAGCGCTTCGCCCAGGCCCTTGAACGCGACGCGCGTGATCGCGGCGACGCCGGGGATCGGCAGCGGCACGAGCTTCGGGATCGCGTAGGTCATCATCAACATGCTGCCCGTGCACGAGCGCGCGCCGATGTCGTCGAGCGTGGTCGCGATCGCGAGCGGATGCAGATACGGCGTCACGCCCTCCCAGATCCATGCGGTGGGCTGGGCAGCATCGTGGCCCTCGTCGGCCAGGCGATCCGCGACGCGCTGCGTCTCGAAGTCCACCGCGACGAAGCACACCCGCGCCGCGAACGGCGAGAGCCCCTCCACCGCTTCGCGCTTGCCCGGCTGCGTCGACGGATGATCGACCTCGAACACGGTCGCGCCCGCGAGCGACTCGACTCGCCACGCGCGTGCGTCGAGCCCCGCACCGAGGATCACGAGCTGCGTGCAACCACCGACGATCGCTTCCTCGAGCGCAGCATCGATCGCCGCGGTGCGCAGACAGACGTGATCGACCATGCCGAGCGTCAGTCCACGCAAGAGCGTGCGCGCCGGCGCAGGTGCAGCCTTCGCCGCGCGCAATGCCATCGCGAGCGGCGCGGGCAACAGCTCGGTAGCCAGCGGATCGGGCGCTTCGCCGCGCGTGCCGAGCCCACGTCCGAACGCCACCGCCATCGCCGTCAGAGAAGGTCGCCCCGCGCGCATCGGCGCCGAATCTACCCGACCTTCGCGCGCGACGACGACGCCCAGCTGCAGATCGGGCAGGCCTTCGCGTCGTGGCGCAGCGCGGGGCAGTAGCTGCGCCCGAAGTAGATGATCTGCAGGTGGCGCTTGCCCCACTGCGCCGCGGGCCACAGCGCTTTGAGATCGGCCTCGGTGGTCTCCACGTTCTTGCCCGAGCTGAGCCGCCAGCGCGCTGCGAGTCGATGGATGTGCGTGTCGACCGGGAACGCGGGGATGCCGAACGCCTGCACCATCACGACGCTCGCGGTCTTGTGTCCGACGCCGGGCAACGCTTCGAGCGCGGCGATGTCCGCGGGCACCTTGCCGCCGTGACGCTCGAGCACGAGCTGCGCCATGCGCTGCAGGTTCTTCGCCTTCGTCGGCGCGAGCCCGACGGTGCGAATCAGCGCTTGGATCCGCTCGACCGGCAGCGCGACCATCGCGGCCGCATCGGGTGCGGCGTCGAACAGCGCGGGCGTGACCTCGTTGACCTTCTTGTCGGTGGTCTGCGCGCTCAGCATCACCGCCACGAGCAGCGTGAACGGATCCTCGTGATCGAGCGGGATGTCGGGCAGCGCAAAGAGCTGGTCGAGGATCGTGCCGATGCGTTCGGCACGCGCGATCCGATCACGGCGCGGCATGGCGGCGCGGAGGATAGCGCGCGAGCGTCCCGCGATGGACCGCATGCGAGCGGTCGCGGCCCTGCCTACGCATGGCGGCCCAACCCCGGCACGCTATCGATCGGATCGTGTCCGACCGCACCGTGCTGGCGCTCTTGCCTCCGGCGGGCGAGGGTGCGCCGCGGCGCCCTGGCGCCTGCATCGAGCAATCGCGTCGCTATCGTCTGCTCTCCCAGATCGGCGAAGGCGGCATGGGCGAGGTGTGGCGCGCGCTCGACGAGACGCTCGATCGCGAGATCGCGATCAAGTTCCTCAAGCCCGACGTGCCGACTCCGTATCGCCGTCGCTTCCGTCGCGAAGCGCGGATCGCCGCGCACTGCGATCATCCCAACCTCGTGCGCGTGCTCGATGCCGGCGCGCGCGGTGGCGACGAGTGGCTCGCGATGGAGCTGCTCATCGGTCGCGATCTCGGCGAGCTCGTCGAGACCGGTGGACGACTCGGCGTGCCGGTGTTGCTCGATGCGTTTCGTCAGGCGCTCGCCG
>DASZPU010001140.1:0-9309 GCA_035550195.1 Nannocystaceae bacterium | reverse complement strand
TGCCAGCGCGGTGGATCCGGAGATCCGCGACGCGCCGAATTTCATGGCCGCCGCGGCGCAGACCGGGGCTGTGTGCATGGAGCTGGCCCTCCCGGGTGGCTAGCGTCCCGGCTTGACGAAAAAGCCCCGCCATCCTAGCGTCCGGCCGCAATTGACTTCACGGCCCTACGGGCCTGAGAACCAAGTGGCGAGCAAGCAACTCTCTGCAGAGATCGAGGCGCGGATCGTCCAGCTCTGGCCGCGCTTTCCCGAAGGCCGCGCTGGCAAGGCCCTGTGCCTGCCGGTGCTCTACCTGGCGCAGGAGCAATTCGGTCACGTCGACGCCGAAGTCTGCGACGCCGTGGCTGCACGGCTCGGCCTCACGGCTGCGCACGTAACCGGCGTCGCGACCTTCTACTTCATGATCAACAAGACCCGTCCGGGTCGCTTCCACCTGCAGCTGTGCACCAACATCGGTTGTCAGCTGGTGGGTGCATACGAGCTGTTCGACGAGTGCAAGCGTCGGCTCGGCGTCGGCAACCACGGCACGACGTCGGACGATGCGGTGACGCTCACCGAGGTGGAGTGTCTCGCGGCGTGTGGCTTCGGTCCGGTCGCGCAGATCGCCGAGCGCGGCAAGCCCGACATCCCGCTCTACTTCGAGAACCTCGACAAGAAGAAGATCAACGAGATCCTCGACGCGCTCACGGCGGGCCGTGTGCCCACCGAGCTCGGGGTCTGACCCACTTTCGAGGACGAAACGATGGGCCTCTTCGACGTCAAGATCATCAGCGAGCACTTCGGCAACCCCGACGCGAAGGATCTCGATCACTTCGAGAAGAAGGGTGGCTATCGCATGGCTCGCAAGGCCGCGACGATGGCCCCCGAGTCGATCGCGGCCGAGGTGCAGGCGAGCAACCTGCGTGGCCGCGGCGGTGCGGGCTTCCCCACCGCGATGAAGTGGAGCTTCGTTCCGAAGGACGCGCAGACCGTCTACCTCGTCATCAACGCCGACGAGAGCGAGCCGGGCACGTTCAAGGATCGCCACATCCTCTACTGGAATCCGCATCTGCTGATCGAAGGCATCATCATCGCCTCGGTCGCGCTGAAGGTGCGCAACGCGTACATCTACATCCGCGGCGAGATGGCGCGCGAGTACCAGGTGCTGCAGAAGGCCGTCGATCAGGCCTATGCGAAGGGCTACCTCGGCGAGCGCGTCTTCGGCACCGGCTTCGCGGTCGACATCACCGTCTACCGCGGGCTCGGTGCGTACATCTGCGGCGAAGAGACGGCGCTGCTCTCGAGTCTCGAGGGCGGCCGCGGCTGGCCGCGGCTCAAGCCGCCGTTCCCCGCGGTGAAGGGCCTGTGGGGCCAGCCCACCATCGTCAACAACGTCGAGACCATCGCGAATCTGCCGTGGATCCTCGAGCACGGCGGCAAGGCCTTCGCCGATCTCGGCACCGGTCGCTCCGGCGGTCTGCGCCTCGTTTCGGTGTGCGGCCACGTGAACAAGCCCGGCGTGTACGAGCTGCCGCTCACCGTCACCGGTCGCGAGCTCATCGACGACGTCTGCGGTGGCGTCGCGAAGGGCCGCAAGGTGAAGGGCGTCATCCCGGGCGGCGTGTCGATGCCGGTGCTCGCGGCCGACGAGCTCGACGTGCCGTTCGAGTTCGACGCGCTGCAGAAGGACGAGCGCATCCGCGAGGTCGAGGTGCGGCCCGGACAGAAGTTCGACCTCGGCGGCGGTCGAACGCTGCGCACGATGGCGGGCTCGGGCGGCGTGGTCGTCATGGACGATCAGACCGACATCACCCAAGCCGCGTGGCGCATCGTCCACTTCTTCGCCGAAGAGAGCTGCGGGCAGTGCACGCCGTGTCGTGAAGGTTGCGGCTGGCTGGCCTCGGTCACGCATCGCGTCGCGTTCGGTCACGGTCGCGCCGGCGACGTCGATCTCATCGCGTCGATCGCCGACGGGATCGCCGGCAACACGATCTGCGCGCTCGGTGACGCGGCCGCATGGCCCACGCTCGCGTTCCTCACCAAGTATCGCGACGAGTTCGAAGCGAAGGTCCGCGCCGCGGTGCACGTGCACGCGCCGTCGGGCCCGGCGCACGCGGCCGCAAAGGCGGTGTCGCCGTGACCGGCCAGATGCTCGTGTTCTACGCCTTCGCCGCGCTCGCGCTGGTCTCGGCGCTCGCCACGATCACGCGCCGCAATCCGGTGGTCGCCGCGGTGTGGCTGGTGTCCACCTTCTTCGCGGTCGCGGTCTGCTACCTGCTCTTGTCCGCGTCGTTCCTCGCCGCGATCCAGATCCTCGTCTACGCCGGCGCTATCATGGTGCTGTTCGTGTTCGTGATCATGGTGCTCGACGTCGACGAACGCGGGCGCGTCGAGCATCGCCGCCCGTCACGGGTCGCGCGCATCGGCTACTACGGCACCGTCATCATCGCCGGTGGCTTCCTCGCCTTCGTGCTCGTCGGCACGCTCGCGCGGCAGTACCTGCAGCCCGGCATCGATCTCGCCGGCAAGCCCGACTTCGGCTCCGCCGAAGCGATCGGCCGCGTGCTCTTCACCGACTATCTCTTCGCGTTCGAGGCGGTCTCGCTGCTGCTGCTCGCCGCCGTCATCGGCGCGGTGGTGGTCGCACGCAACCGTCGCGAGCGCGAGAAGCATGCGACGCAGGTCGCGATGGGAGCCGAGGCGCGCGACGCCGCGGGCTTGGCTCCCGAGCCCGGTGGCATCGCGCCGCCCGGTCCCACTCCCGTCACCGACTTCGGCGCGCCCTCGGCCACCGGCCACGACGGCGGCACCTGATCGAGGACCACCCATGCTTCCGATCACTCACTTCCTCTACCTCGCGTTCGCGCTCTTCATGATCGGTGCGATCGGCGTGCTGGTACGCCGCAACGTGATCATCGTGCTCATGAGCATCGAGCTCATGCTCAACGCCGCCAACATCGTGCTGGTCGCGTTCTCACGCATGTGGGGCAACACCGATGGCCACGTGCTCGCGATGTTCACCATCGCGGTCGCGGCCGCCGAGGCCGCGGTCGGCCTCGCCATCGTGGTCTCCATCTTCCGCGCGCGAACCGGCACGGACATCGACGACCTCGCGCTGTTGCGCGACTAAGGCGAGAGGGCTGCTTCATGAACGAAGTGCATCTCACCCTCGGTTGGATCCCGCTCTTCCCGCTGTTGGGCGCGCTGTTCAACCTCGTGTTCGGACGCTGGGCGATGAAGTCGCTCGGCGATCGCCTCGGCCGCGAGATCGTGCATCTCGTTGCAATCGGTGCGGTCGCGTTCTCGTGCTTCTACACGTTCTCGATCGTCTACGAAGCCCTGGTCGTCCAAGAGGCGCCGCGCGTCGTCCACACGATCTGGCCGTGGATCTACTCGGGCGAGACCGCGATCGGTTTCGACCTGATGATCGATCACCTGTCGGCGGTGATGTGCATGGTGGTGACCTTCGTCGGTCTCCTCATCCACATCTTCAGCGTCGGCTACATGGCGAAGGATCCGGCGTACTGGCGCTACTTCGCGTACCTCAACCTGTTCATGGCCGCGATGCTCGTCCTCGTGATGGGCAAGTCGCTCCTGCTCACCTTCGTGGGCTGGGAGGGCGTGGGCCTGTGCTCGTACCTGCTCATCGGCTTCTGGTACGACGACGCCGCGAAGGCCACCGCCGGCAAGAAGGCGTTCATCGTCAACCGCATCGGTGACTTCGGCGTCATCTTGGCGATGCTGCTCATCTACGCGGTCGGGCACACGCTCGACTACGACGGCATCGTCGCGCTCGCAGCCGCGGGCCCCGAGTCGCCGTTCGTCACGCAGACGATCTTCGGGGTGTCGATCGCCACCGCGGCGACGATGCTGATCTTCCTGGGCTGCACCGGCAAGAGCGCCCAGCTCCCGCTCTTTACCTGGTTGCCCGACGCGATGGCCGGCCCGACGCCGGTCAGCGCGCTCATCCACGCGGCCACGATGGTGACCGCGGGCGTGTACCTGGTCGTGCGCTTGAACCCGTTGTTCGCGCTCGCGCCGGTGACGATGGGCGTCATCGCGATCATCGGCGGCATCACGGCGCTCTTCGCCGCGACCATCGGCATCACCCAGAACGACATCAAGAAGGTGCTCGCGTACTCGACGGTGTCGCAGCTCGGCTACATGTTCCTCGCGGCCGGCATGGGCGCGTGGGTGGCTGCGATCTTCCACCTCGTCACGCACGCGTTCTTCAAGGCGTGTCTGTTCCTCGGCTCGGGTGCGGTCATCGAGGCCTGCCACCACAACCAGGACATCCGCACGATGGGTGGCCTGCGCGAGAAGATGCCGTGGACCGCGGGCACGTTCTTCATCTCGTGCCTCGCGATCGCGGGCATCCCGATCTTCTCGGGCTTCTTCTCGAAGGACGAGATCCTGCTGCACGCGTTCGTCAACGGCAGCATCTGGTCGCCGGGGCTCAACTACGTGTGCTGGGGGCTCGGCATCGCCGCAGCGGCGTGCACGGCCTTCTACATGTTCCGGCTCTACTACCTCACCTTCGAGGGCAACTTCCGCGGTGACCACCACACCTGGGAGCACCACGTGCACGAGCAGACGATCATGAGCTTCCCGCTCATCGTGCTCGCGCTCGGTGCGACGTTCGGTGGCTTCATCGGCATCCCGCACATCCTGCCCGGCCACATCCCGCACGTGCTCGACCACTGGCTCGAGCCCAACACCGCGGTGGCGGCGAGCTTCGGCACCAACGCGGCCTTCGGTGAGGCCTTCAACGCGTTCCACCACATCGGTCCGCGCGCCGAGTTCGTCGACGCGGCCGGACACGTCGCGGGCGGCACCGAAGGCGGCTTCATGGTCGTGTCCGTGTTGGTCGCGATCGGCGGCATCCTGATCGCGCGTCGGCTCTACCGCGAAGGTCCGTCGGCCGAGGCGAAGCGCGCGGGCGAGCAGCTCGGGCTCGCGTACAAGCTCAGCTACAACAAGTACTACGTCGACGAGGTGTACGACGCGACCATCGTGCGACCGGTGCGCGTGCTCGGTGGCGTGTGCAACCAGGTCGGCGATCAGCTGTTGGTCGACGGTCTCGGTGTGAACGGCACCGCCGGCCTCGTCGGTGCGCTCGGCAACCGCGCGAGGGTCTGGCACAACGGCAACGTGCGCCGCTACCTCGCGGTGCTGATGATCGGCGTGGGCATCGTGCTGGCCTCGGTGTTCGCGAACCCGACCATCACGCAGTTCGGTCCGAACCCGGTGCACACGATGGACGTCGGCGGTCTACGCCCGACGCTCGGCGCACAACCGATCCGCATCGAAGGCCCCTCGCTCTTCACCGACGAGCCGTGGTTCAGCTACCAAGCCGGGCCGGCGCGCCAAGGATCTCCGCAGCAACCAACGGCCGGCATCGCGCCGTCCCCCCAAGGTGGGCCACCCAGAGACGCGAAGGCCCCCGTCGAAGCGCCAGGCGGCGGCGCCCCATCACTACGCCCCGCAAGCCCGCGACCTGCGCCCGAGGGCGCTGGTCGCCCTGGCGGCGAAGGCCGCCGAGAGGGAGGTGCGAAGTGAACGAGCTCCTCACCCTCTTGCTGATCATCCCAATCTTGGGCGCCCTCGTCGTCGCGACGCTCCCGCAAGCCGAGAGCCGCCTCTCGCAGGGTGTCGGCCTCGCATTCGCATCGCTCGAGTTCCTGGTCTCGATCCCGCTCGCCACCGGCTTCGAGGTCGGCAACGCGGGCATGCAGTTCGAGACGAAGACCGCGTGGATCGCCGAGCTCGGCGTCAACTACCACGTCGGCGTCGACGGCTTCTCGATGTGGATCGTGGTGCTCACGACCCTGCTGACGCCGCTGTGCATCCTCGGCGCGTGGACCTCGATCGAGAAGCGCGGCGGTGAGTTCGTCGCCGCGATGCTCGTGCTCGAGGCCGCGATGATCGGAGCGCTGGTCGCTCTCGACGTCATCCTCTTCTTCGTGTTCTGGGAGCTGATGCTGGTGCCGATGGCGCTCATCATCGGCGTCTGGGGCAGCGAGCAGCGCGTCGCCGCGGCGATCAAGTTCTTCCTCTACACGATGGTCGGCTCGGCGTTCATGCTCGCCGCGATCATCTATCTCGGCGTCGCGCACCACACCGCGACCGGCGGCGTGTGGAGCTTCGACCTCGCCGATCTGCAGAAGGTCGTGCTCACCCCCGAGGCGCAGTTCTGGTGCTTCTGGGCGTTCGTCGCGAGCTTCGCGATCAAGGTGCCGCTGTTCCCCGTGCACACGTGGTTGCCCGACGCGCACACGCAAGCACCCACGCCGGGCTCGGTGATCCTGGCGGGCGTGCTGCTGAAGCTCGGCACCTACGGCTTGGTCCGCTTCGCCTACCCGCTGTTCCCGCTCGCCGCAGGCGAGGGCTCGCAGTTTCTCGCGATCCTCGCGGTCATCGGCATCGTGTACGGAGCGCTGGTCGCATGGGTGCAGGCCGATGCGAAGCGACTCGTCGCGTACTCGTCGGTCAGCCACATGGGCTTCGTCGTGCTCGGCATCGCGGGCTGGAGCACGCAGGGGCTCACCGGCGCGACCTTCCAGAGCCTCGCGCACGGCCTCACCACCGGCGCGCTGTTCCTCGCGATCGGCGTCATCTACGAACGCCGTCACACGCGAGCGATCAGCGAGTTCGGCGGGCTCGCGAAGCCGATGCCGATCTTCGCCGCGATGTTCATGATCGCGATGCTCGGCTCCGCGGGAGTGCCCGGTCTCGTCGGCTTCGTCGGCGAGTTCCTGATCATGGTCGGCACGTTCACGCACGGCGGGCTCACGCTGTTCGCCGTGCCGATCCTGCTCGTGGTCGCGGCCACCGGCGTCATCCTGGGTGTCGTCTACCTGCTGCACCTCTTCCAGAAGGTGATGCTCGGGCCGCTCACGAACCCGAAGAACGCCGACCTGAAAGATCTGAACCTGCGCGAGCTGCTGACGTTCGTGCCGTTCGTCGGGCTCATCGTGCTGATGGGGCTCTACCCCAAGCCGTTCACCGATCGCATCGATCCCACCGCGCAAGCGGCCGTCGCCGAGTTCAACCTCAAGCGCTGCGCGTCGGTGTTCAACGCGAATGGCACCGGGCCGCTGCTGCTCGAGCAGCTCACCTCCCGCTGCACGGATCCCGAGGCGGCGATCGCCCGCGTGTACGGTGACGAGCGGCCCGCGAGCGCGGCCGCGGGGGCTGCGAAGAAGCGCGCGGCTGCGGAGGCGAAGGCGGCCGCGGACGCGAAGGCCGGCGAAGCGAAGGCCGACGCGAAGGCGGATGTGAAAACCGACGCGAAGGCCGGCGACGCGAAGGCACCCGAGGGCAAGATGCAGCCGCGTCCGCCCCGTGACGGCAAGGCGCCGTCCGTGCGTCCGTCGCCACCGGGCGAGCCCGCGCCCACGCGGCGCGAGCCAGGCAAGGCACCCGAAGCGAAGGGCGATGCGAAGCGCCCCGGAGGCAACCCATGATCGCGCTCGCACCCGAGGCCCTCGCGGCCGCGACCGAGCAGGCAGCGACGCCCGGCAGCGTCGCGCTCGCCGACACCGCTCACCTCGCGCCGATGATGGTCGTCGCCGTCTGGGCGCTCTTGCTGCTCGCCGCCGACGCATTCGCCGGCTCGGGCATGCGCGCATTCCAGCGCCGACTCTCGTTGGTCGGCCTCGGCATCGCGTTCGCGTGCGCGCTCGGCCAGTTCGGCACCTTCGACTACGACCAGGGCGTCTCGGTCTTCTCCGGGTTCCTCGTCGTCGATCACTTCTCGCTCTTGCTCGACCTCGGCGTCATCGCGGTCGCAGCCGGCACGGTGGCGTTCTGCGGCGACTATGCGCGCTCGCATCGCTTCGAGTACGGCGAGCAGGAGTGCCTCGTGCTGATCGCGGCGTTCGGGATGATGATCCTGAACCACGCCGCCGATCTGGTCGCGATCTTCCTCGGCATCGAGACGATGAGCATCGCGATCTACGTGCTCGTCGGCGCGCGCTGGAACGCGCGCGCGTCGGCCGAGGCGGCGCTCAAGTACTTCCTCATGGGCGCGTTCGCGTCGGGCCTGTTGCTCATGGGCATCGCGCTCATCTACGGCGCGACCGGCAGCACGCACCTCGAGGAGATCCGTCGCGCCATCGCGGGCATCTTCACGCAGTGGGGCGCGGCGCAGCCGTACGTCGATCTCGCGCTGCACCCCGAAGGTGCACCCGTCGATGCGGTGCGCGCCGCGGTCGACAAGTCGGTCATCGGCATGGCTCCGGCCGCGCTGTTCCTGCCCGGCGTGTTGCTGCTGCTCTCCGGCATCCTCTTCAAGATCAGCGCGGTGCCCTTCCACATGTGGACGCCCGACGCGTACGAAGGCGCGCCCACGCCCACCACCGGCTTCATGGCCGCGGGCGTGAAGATCGGCGGCTTCGCGGCGCTCTTGAAGATCTTCGTCGGCACGTTCGCCACGCAGCGGCTCGCGACGGCGCCGTACGGCTGGACATCCGTGGTCGCGATCATCGCGCTCGCGACGATGACCATCGGCAACTTCGCGGCGGTGAAGCAGACCAACGTCAAGCGCCTGCTCGCGTACAGCTCCATCGCGCACGTCGGCTACTTGTTGGTCGGCGTCGTGGCGGCGGCGAACTTCTACGGCCACGCGTTCGCGATCGGCTCGCTGCGGCCCGCCGATCAGATCGAGTGGTCGCGGGTCACCGGCGACTTCGCGGTCGCGGGCGTGGTGTTCTACGTGCTGACGTACGCGGTCGCGACCATCGGTGCGTTCGCGGCCGTGAGCTGGTACGGCGCGAACAAGCAAGAAGGCGTCACCGCGCACGAGTGGTCCGGGCTCGCGCAGCGTCATCCTGCGATGGCGCTCGGGCTCACGCTCTGCCTCTTGTCGCTCATGGGCATGCCGCCCACGGTCGGCTTCTTCGGCAAGCTCGGCCTGTTCCGCGCTGCGCTCGAGAACGACAACCTGGTGCTGCGCGTGCTGGTCATCGCCGCGCTGCTCAACTCGGTCGTCGGCGCGTACTACTACCTGAAGCTCATCGTCGCGATGTACTTCCGGCCGTCGCCGGGCACCGAGATCGGCACGCTGCCGGGACGCGGTGCGCGGGTCGTCGTCGGGATCTGTGCGGTGACCGTGCTCGCGCTCGGCATCGGTGCCGACGCGGCGTTCCGTCGCGCCGAGCTCGCGACCGCCGGCTTCGCGTTCGCGGCCGGCAGCGAGGGCAGGGCGGAGCGCGTCGCCAAGCTGCGCGACAAGTGGGACGCGCAGGACGAAGCCGCGGACGCGGCGAAGCACGGCGATGCGAAGGCCGACGCGAAGGCCGACGTGAAGGCCGGCGAAGCGAAGGCCGA
>DASZPU010001139.1:0-5794 GCA_035550195.1 Nannocystaceae bacterium | reverse complement strand
TGACGCGCGAGTGGAGCGGACCCGAGGTCGTCGCGCGCCGCTTCAAAGAGGAAGCGCGCGCGGCCAGTGCCGCGGGCCACCCCAACATCGTCGAGGTGTTCGACGCGGGCCGGCTGCCCGACGGGCGGCTCTACCTCGTGATGGAGTACCTGGTCGGGCGCTCGCTCTACGACGAGATCGTCGCGTACGGGCGCATGGAGGTCGCGCGCGCGATGGACATCCTGCGCGAGATCACGCGCGCGGTCGGAGCTGCGCACGCGGTCGGCATCATCCATCGCGATCTCAAGCCCGACAACGTGATGCTCGTGAACAAGGGCGGCGAGGCCCAGGTGAAGGTGCTCGACTTCGGCATCTCCGCGAGTGCCGATCGCGTCGCCGAAGAGCGCCGACTGACGCAGCCGGGGCACGCACTGGGCACGCCCGAGTACATGGCGCCCGAGCAGGCGAAGGGCAAGCCGCCGAACGAGCGCGTCGACATCTACGCGCTCGGCGTGATGGCGTACGAGATGCTCGCCGGCGAGCCGCCGTTCGTGTCGGAGAACTTCGTCGAGGTGCTCGCGCGCAAGGCCACCGAGCCGGCGCCGCCGCTCGACCGCGTGCGCGACGACGTGCCCCCGATGTTGGTGCGGCTGGTGCACGACTGCCTCGAGATCGATCCGATGCGCCGGCCCGCGACCACGAGCGAGCTGCTCGCGCGGCTCGACGGGGCGCTCTCCGGCGAAGACTCGCCGGTGGTCGCGATCGATGTCGTCGCGCGCACGAAGCCGATGGAGCAGCGCGGCGGTGCATTGGTGCCGCTCGGCGAGCAACGGCTCGCGACGATCCGCGGTCCGCGGGTCGAGCCGCCCACGAAGACGTGGACGTGGATCGCCGCGGTCGCGGTCTTGATGGTCGGTGCGATCGCGCTGTGGGAGCTGCGCCCGAGCACGAAGCCGCCCGAGGTCGAGCCGGCGGCGATCGTGCAGGACGACGCCACGCCGGCACAGACGGTGTCGACGACGACGCCGCTCGTGATCCCGGTGCCGGTCGACACGACGCCGCGCGGCGAGCCACCCGCGCCGGCGCCGACGACTGCGATCGCCGATGCGACCGATGCGAAGGTCGAGCCGCCGCACGACGATCCGGTCGTCGCCGATCCCGATCCGCCGCTGGTCGTGTCCGACGACGACACGAAGAAGAGCGGGCCGCGGCCACCGGTCGTCGAGAGCCCGGAGTGCAAGAGCAACCGTGCGAACGCAGACGTGCTGCGCAAGAGTCGAGAGTGGTCGGCGCTGCTCGCCAAGCTCGGTGTGAAGCGGTGCTGGACGGGTGTCCACCGCGGCAAGGGGATCGATCTGCGCGTGAAGGCGCAGTTCGAGCTCAAGCGCTGGAAGGAGTGCGTACGCGACGGCGCGGCCGCCACCGATCCGAAGACGAAAGAGATCGTGAAGGGCTGCGAGGAGCGGCTGAGGAACACGGGTTGAGCCGCGCGATCGTGCGGCCGATTTGCCCAAGGGCGCGAGTTGGTCGATGATCCACGCGGGATGACTCGGGCGATCATCGCGGCCACGCTCGCGTTCGCGATCGCACGACCGGTGGCGGCGGCCGAGCCTGCGGCGAGCGACTCGGTCGTGCGTGCGGAGCTCGAGCTCGACGTCACCGCGCTCGGCGACGACGGCGAGCTGGTCGAGCGACAGATCCGCGTGCGCGGCGAAGCACTGTTGCGCAAGCGCGAGGTGTTGCCCGCGAAGGCCGACGACGATCCCCGCATCGTGGTCGCGATCGAGCCGCTCGGCGACGACGGGCCCGGCTATCGCTGTCGCTGGGGCGTGTATCGCAGCGCCGAGGTGGTCAGCGGCACCGATGGCGTGTCGGTGTGCAAGCTGTGCACGGAGACCGAGCTCGTCGATCACGTCGAAGCCGCGATCGAGCGCGTGGTCGCGACGGTGCCGCGCGAGGCCACACCGCAACCGGTGGGCCCGACGGAGCCGGTCGAAGACGATCGTACGAAGCGCGGCCTCGGCCCGCTCGGCAAGGCCGGCATCGGCGTGGGCGTGGTCGGCATCGCGATGCTCGCGGCCGGAATCCCGCTCGCCGCGATCGCGCCGAAGGCGAAGGACGAGAGCGAGCTCGGCCACGACGTCGCACCCACGCGGCCCGCCGGGATCGCGCTCGTCGGCATCGCGACCGCGGCGCTCGTCACCGGCGTGGCGCTGCTCGCCGTCGACCGCCACCGCGCGAAGAGCCGCGGCCCGGCTCGCGCGACGGTGGTCCCCGCGGGCGCCGGAATCGCGATCATCGGCCGGTTCTAGTCGTGGTCGTGCTCGCTGTCCGCCGTCGCAGCGGTCGGGCGCGAGTCGGTCGAAGGCTCGCCGCGCTGCGCACATGTATGATCGGATGATGCGGACTCTGCGAGCGGGGGCGGTCGCGGTCGTTGCGGCGTGCGGTTGTGGGTCGTCGCCGGCGAGCGACGGATCGACGAGCAGTCCGTCGACCACGGCGCCGCAGGAATCGTCGGGGCCCGGCAGCTCGAGCGGCGACGTCACGAGCACGAGTGGCGACGTCACGACGACACCGGGCACCAGCTCGTCGTCGTCGTCGTCCGAGGACGATGCCGGCGATGCGCCGAAGCTCGACGTCGGTGGCGTCGCGAGCGAGAGCGGCGAGGAGACCGGCAACGTCGACGAGTGCCCGTGCGAGAACGTCGAAGACGGGATCTACGTGCTGCACTCGACCACGCCGGCGAGCGTGTGGTTCTACGACCCGCCGGCGAACGACTTCTCGGAGGTCGGCATGCTCGGCTGCGCCGCACCGCTCGGCGCCACCGCGAACTCGATGGCGGTCGATCGCGAAGGCTACGCCTGGATCAACTACTACTCGCTCGGCCTGCCCAACGAGGGCTTCCTCTACCGCGCATCGCTCGACGATCTCGGCAGCTGCGTCGATCAGGGCTACACGAGCGACGGTGATTGGTTCCTGCTCGGCATGGGCTACTCGGTCGACGTGCCCGACGGCAGCTGCGACACGCTCTTTCTCTACAACTCCGACAAGTACGCGACGCAGAACTTCACCGGCGGCTCGAACATCGGACAGTGGGACGAAGCCAACGCGGAGCTCGATCCGATCGGTGCCACCGACTGGCCGGTCGCGGAGCTCAGCGGTACCGGCGACGCGCGCCTCTTCGCGTTCGCGACCGTGTCGGCCGGCGAGACCGTGCTCGCCGAGCTCGACAAAGACGACGGCAGCGCCATCGAGGTCACGCCGCTCGAAGGCCTCGAGGTCACCAACGCCTTCGCGTTCGCGTTCTGGGGCGGCGACGTCTACTTCTTCACCGAGACCTTCAGCGGATCGGGCACGAGCAAGGTGACGCGCCTCGACTACGACGGCACCGACGGCGGCGGGCTCGAGATCGTGAACGCCGACACCGGCCTGCACATCACCGGTGCGGGCGTGTCGACCTGCGCGTCCTTCCAGCCGCCGCAGTGAGCGTGGTATGCCGTGGGCGACGATGATCGCCCGCCGCACGATCCTGCTCGGTGGCATCGCGCTCGCGGCGTGTCGGCGCACCGACCAAGGCGGCGATCTGCACGTGCTCGCGGCCGCGAGCCTCACCGACGTGCTCGCGCTCGTCGCCGCCGACTTCGTGACCACCCAGGGCGGCAGCCCGCCGCAGCTCGTGTTCGATGCCAGCTCGCGGCTCGCGACCCAGATCGAAAACGGTGCGCCCGCCGACGTGTTCGTGTCCGCGGATCTCGAGTGGATGGATGCGCTCGCGGAGAAGCACCTGCTGGTCGACGACACCCGCGTCGAGCTGCTCGGCAATCGTCTCGTCGTGGTGGTGCCGAAGGATGCCGCGCGCGCGCCCGCGTCGGTGCCGGAGCTCGTGCAGCTCGAGCGGCTCGCGCTCGCCGGCGAGGCGGTGCCGGCCGGCAGGTACGCCCGCGCTGCGCTCGAGCAGCTCGGTGTGCTCGCTGCGCTCGCGCCGAAGATCGTCGCGGGTGACAACGTCCGCACCGCGCTGTCGTGGGTCGCGAGGCGCGAGGCGCCCGCTGCGATCGTCTATGCGACCGATGCCGCGAGCGAGCCGGCGGTGCGGGTCGCGTTCGAGATCCCCGCGGACAGTCATCCGCGCATCGTCTACCCGATCGCGGTGCTGCGCGGCGCGACCCAACCTGCGCGCGCGCGGGCCTTCGTCGACTTCTGTCGCTCCGAGGTGGCAGAGAGCCGCTTCCGTGCGGCAGGATTCACCGCGCCGTGAGCACGAACGCCAGCGCTGCGATCTGGCTGTCGCTGCAGGTCGCGCTGTGGTGCACGATCGTCGCGGCTCCGATCGCGGTCGCGCTGGGATGGTTGCTCGCGCGCCGCGAGTTCGTGGGCAAGACCCTGCTCTCGGCCGCCGTGTTCGCGCCGATGGTGCTGCCGCCGGTGGTCACCGGGCTCGTGCTGCTCGCCGTGTTCGGCACGCAGGGCGTGATCGGAGGCGTGCTCGCGTCGATCGGCTTCGCGGTGCCCTACAGCCTCGCGGGCGCGGTGATCGCTGCGCTCGTCGTCGGCCTGCCGCTCTTCACGATGTCGGCGCGGGCCGCCTTCGCGGCGGTCGATCCCGGCTACGACGAGCTCTCTGCGAGCCTCGGCGATCGACCCCGCGCGACCTTCGTGCGTGTGACGTTGCCGCTCGCGCTGCCCGGGCTCGCCGGCGGGGCGGTGCTGATGTTCGCGCGCTCGCTCGGCGAGTTCGGTGCGACGATCGTGCTCGCCGGCAACACCGATGCGACGCGCACGATCGCGATCGCAATCTATGCGTTGCTCGATCGCCGCGATGGTGGCGACGACGTGCGCGTGCTCGCGTGGTCGAGCATCGCGCTGTGCGTCGTCGCGCTCGCCGGCTACGAGTGGCTGGCACGGCGCCAGCGCAGGAAGCTGGACCTGCGATGACGCGCGTCGAGCTCGAGCTGACACTGCCGTGGGGCGGACGCAGCGTGTCGTGTCGCAGCGCGCGTGGTCGCGTCGCGATCGTCGGCCCCTCGGGTGTCGGCAAGACCACGCTCCTGCGCGCGTTGGTCGGCGTCGAACGACGCGCGCGCGGCCGCGTGCGCATCGACGACGCGGTGTGGCAAGACGATGCTGCGGCGATCTTCGTGCCGCCGTGGGCGCGCAAGGTCGCGTGGGTGCCCCAAGACGCGCGGCTCTTCCCGCACGCGAGCGTGCGCGACAACATCGGCTGGGGGCTGGCCGAGCCCCGCGATCTCGATGCGCTGGCGCGCGAGCTCGACCTCGAGACGCTGCTCGACCGCGCACCGCGAAACCTCTCCGGCGGTGAGCGCCAACGCGTCGCGCTCGCGCGGGCGCTCCTGCGACCCGCACCGCTGCTCTTGCTCGACGAGCCGTTCTCGGCGCTCGATCGCAAGCTCCGTCAGCGTGCGATCGAAGTGATCGTCGCGCGCACGATCGATCGCCCACTCGTGCTGATCTCGCACGACGATCGCGACCTCGCACCGCTGGCCGACGACATCGTCGAGCTGTCCTAGTACCTCGACACAGTGAAAATGACGGGTCCTAACACCGACCCATCATTTCCACTGTGTCGAGGGACTAGTCGACCCGCCAGATCGTCACGCCCGCATCGTCGTCGCGCATCACCGCCGTGATCGCGAGCGCAACGCGACGTTCTTCGTCCAGGCCGCCGAGCGGACCGTCGTCGCTCGCGACCAGATAGCGCGCACCGACCATGCGCAGCGCGACGAGCCCGCGGCCGTGGGGCAGGGCGCGCGCAGCCTTCGAGGTGCGGTTGTGCAGCGGCGGGAAGAAGCTCGAG
>DASZPU010001138.1:0-3221 GCA_035550195.1 Nannocystaceae bacterium | reverse complement strand
TCCGCCGACGCCGACGCGACTCCGACGTGTCTTCGATCAGGTCGACTCCGCGGTCAACGATCTCTGGCGCAGCGGCACTCTCGCCGCATGACCGCCAAACTTGACCCGAAGATCCCTGTCAGGGTGACTCAAGGGATCTAGCGCGCGAGCATGGCGAGGCGGCGCGACGCGAGCTTGTGGCCGAGCGCGTCGGCCTTCTGATACTGCTTCTGCGCTTCGCTGCGCTTGCCGAGCTTGTAGTACGCGTCGCCGAGCGCGATGCGAGCCTTGCCGCTCTTCGGTGAGGCCGCGACCGCGCGCTTGCCCCACGTGACCGCATCGCCGAAGTCGGCGCGATCGAACGAGATGCGCGCGAGAGCACCGAGCGCTTCGGCGTTGTCGGGATCGATCGTCGCGACCTTCTTGTATGCGGTCACGGCATCGGCACGCCGACCTTGCTGACGCGCCACCTTCGCGGACGCGAGCAGCTCGGAGACCTCGGGTGCGGCCGGTGCATCGGACGCGACCTCGACATCGGCAGCCGCTTCGGCGTCCGGGGTCGTGGGCTCGTCGAGCGCCTGCGCGAGTGGATCGGCGGCGGGCGGGCTCGCATCGCTCGGCGCAGCGGCGATCACTGCCGGCGGTGTCGGCTCCGCGTCGCGTGTGGGCGCGACATCCGTGGGCTCGGTCGGCGGCGTCGGGGCTGCGCCGCCTCGCGTCGTCGCGCCATCGCTCGGCGCGGCGACGTGCGCCTCGGATGGTCCGCGCGGCGGATCGTTCGTCGTGATCTTCGGCGCGTCGTCGTCGCTCGACATCGCTGCGGCGACGCCGATGAAGAGAAGGATCGCGGCCGCGGCGGCGAGCGGTCGCCAAGGCAGCGGCTTGCGTCCGCGCATCGCCGCGGGTGCGGAGACCGGCGTCGACGTCGTGCTCGGCGACACGGGCGGAGGCGCGGCGACCTCGGGCGGCGGCGATGCACCGAGCACGGCCGGCACACTGTCCGCACGCGGCGTCGTCGGCTCGGGCTCGCTCGGCGCCATTGCAGTCGGCGTGGCGACGGGTGCGACGACCGGCGGCTTCGGTGCCGCGATCTCGGCGGATGCGGTGTCGAGCTCGATCGACAGCTCCTCGCTCTTGCCCGAGGTCGCGACCGGCACCGGCACCGCAACGCTCGGCGTCACGATCGTCGCGGGCTGCGTCGCGTGCGGTCCGGTGATCGGCTTCGGCGGCGCGGCGATCGGCTTCGGTGGCGCGGCGATCGGCTTCGGCGGCGCAGCGATCGGCTTCGGCGGCGCAGCGATCGTCGGCTTGCTCGGCGCAGCGGTCGTCGCATGCGATCCGGTGATCGGTCGCGCGCTCGTCGTCGCCTGCGGTCCGGTGATCGGCTTGCTGCTCGTCGGCGGCGGCGGTGCAACGACGGGCCGCGGACCGGTCGTCGGCTTCGCGCCCGTCGTCGCCTGCGGACCCGTCGTCGGCCTCGCGCCCGTGGTCGCTTGCGGTCCGGTCGTCGGCTTCGCGCCTGTCGTCGCTTGCGGACCCGTCGTCGCGCGCGTCATCGCTTGCGGTCCGGTGATCGGCCTCGCCACGCTCGGCTGCGGTCCGGTCGTCGGACGCGGACGTGCGACCTCTCCGGTCGCAGCGATCTCCGACGCAGCGTCGGCGAGCACCTTCGCGAGCTCGTCGAGGCTCGCCGGCCGATCCTCGGCATCCTTCGCGAGACAGCGATCCAACGCGCGCGCGAGCGCGAGCGGCAGTCGATCCCCTGCCCGGCTCGCGAGCCGCGGCGGATCTTCGATCGCGTGCTTGCGTCGCAGGTGCTCGACGTCGTCGTCGATGAACGGCGGCGCGCCGGTCACGAGGAAGTACGCGAGACACCCGACGAGATAGACGTCCTCCGCGACGCTGGGCGGCAGCCCCAAGACGCGCTCGGGCGTGAACGGCTGCAGCCGCGACGAACGCGACGGCGAGTCCACCTTCAGCAGCTCGCCGATGCCGAAGTCGAGCACGCGCACGGCATCGTTCGCATCGACCAGCACGCTCGCGGGCGAGAGCGCGCGATGGAGCAGCCCTTCCGCGTGCGCAGCCGAGAGCGCACGCACCACGCCACGCAGAACTGCGATCACGCGCGCGGCCGGAACGTCGCCGCGCTCGACCAGCTCGCCGACGGTGAGCCCCGCGAATCCGGCCGTGCGCAAGATGATGCGGCCCGTGCTGCCTTCGACCTCGAACGATCGCAGCGCCAACACACCCGCATCACCGAGCAGCGCGGTGACGCGTCGCGCCTCGACGAGCTTCTTCGCGACGCCGCGAACTCCGTCACCGATCTCCGCGATCACCTTCGTGGTGATCGTGCCGGCGTCACCATGCACGTCCGCGAATGGATGCGGCCACGTCTTGGCGGCCGCGTCCAACTCCGCATCGCGCCCGGCCGAGTCGCCGCGCTGCACCGCTCGACAGGATCGCAGAAAGCCGCACGACGATCACGTTCGCGCGCGTTCGAGGTTGGAGGGCTCGGTCCCACATCTATGCCGAACTGTGAGCAACGGCGGGAGCACGACGCCGTTGCAACGACGTCCTGCCGATCACGTGGGTTCCGATCCGGGCCGAGCTGCGATCCCTCGATCGCACCCACCACGCGTCGCCGTCGCCCGGCAAGCTGCTAGGATCACGGCCGGATCGGATGGGGACCTCGAGCTGGATCATGGTCGCGGCGCTGCGCGCGTTCGTACACACCGACGCCCACGAAGAGCCGACCGAGAGCCAGCCGAGCGAGACCGCCGACGTCGAAGCGCCGCCGAGCGACGCGGGCGGGGACATCGTGCTCGAGCCGGTACGCTTCGGCGACGCGGGCGACGAGCGCGTGGCGAAGGCGTTCGACGCAGCGCTGCGCGAGCAGCTGTCGCCCGCGCCCGCGTGCACCGCGGAGCCGTGTGCCGACGACGCGACGCCGCGGATCCGCGTCGACGTGCGCGAACGCGAGCGCGACTACGCGATGACGATCTCCATCGTCGACGCGCAAGGCAACGTCGCGAAGACCCGCGACGTCGACTGCACCGTGTGCACGCCGACCGAAGCGGCGACGGCCGCCGCGGCCGCGACCCGCGAGCTGATGTCGGCCCCGTCCGACGTGGCGCGGCTGCACGTCGACAGTCGTCCGAGCGGTGCGGAGGTCTGGCTCGACGGGCTGAAGGTCGGCACGACGCCCGTCGATCTCACCACCGCGCCCGGTGCCCACACCGTCG
>DASZPU010001137.1:0-13929 GCA_035550195.1 Nannocystaceae bacterium | reverse complement strand
CGCGAGCACGATGGCTTCGTCGACCGCCGCATCGCGCTCGGCCGACGTGATCGCGCCGGCCTCGACCATGTCCTGCAGCACGACCGCGCGGCGAGCCTTCGCGCGATCGAGGCTCACGAACGGGCTGTCGCGGCCGGGCGTGCGCGCGAGCCCAGCGATGAGCGCACACTCGGCGAGCGTGAGCTCTTCGAGCTTCTTGCCGAAGTAGCGACTGGCCGCCGACGCGACGCCGTACGCGTTGTGTCCGAAGAAGGTCTTGTTCAGATAGATCTCGAGGATCTGCTCCTTCGACAGCCGCGACTCGATGCGCACCGAGAGGATCGCTTCACGCAGCTTGCGGAGGATCGTCTGCTCGTGGCTGAGGAAACCCTTCGCGACCTGCTGCGTGATCGTGCTGCCGCCTTGGCTCACCGTGCCGGAGCGCAGATTCGCGAGCGCGGCGCGGGCGAGGCCGCGGACGTCGAGACCGCCGTGCTCGAAGAAGCGACGATCTTCGCTCGACACGATCGCCGCGACGAGCTTCGGCGGGATGTCGTCGTAGCTCGCGTACGCGCGATGCTCTCGCGCGAGCTCGACGAGCAGCGTGCCGTCGGCCGCGTAGATCCGCGTGACGCCGGGGGCCGACGACGCGTAATCCTCGATCGACTCGATCTCGGGCAGGTCTTCGGCGAGCGTGCGATATGCGATCACGACCGCGACGCCGGCGACCAGCAACAGCACGACGATCGCGAACAGGTAGTAGCGCAGCAGCCAGCCGAACCAGCTCGAGCGCGACGGGTTGGTCACCCACACGCGCCCGCCGGGGCGCACCGGCGGCGCACCACCACCGCCACCGCCGCCGCCGCCCGTCTTCGCGTCGCTCACCGACTCGCTCGGACGCGTGGGCATGCCCGGCGCTTCCCCGCTCGGAGGCACCGGGCCAGTCGCCGCGCGCTCGGGCGCGGCGTTCGTCTCGTCAGCCGAAGACGGCTCGCTGTCCGCGGCCGCCCTAGGGCTCTGGCTGCGGGTTCGAGCCATCGACGTCCGGATTGTCCGAGTAGTTCTGCATCGCCTTCACGGCGGTCGTCTCGGCCTGGTTCATCTCCTTCAGGCCTTCGGCGACGCGCGCCATCATGAAGTCGCGAACCTTCTCGGCGTTCTTGCCCGGCTCGAGCCCGATCGCGGACTGGAAGACCTGGCCCTCGGGCACGAGGAACACGACCTGCTCGGGACCGCCGCCCTTGGGCAGCACCTTCTCGGCGCCACCGATCTGCTCGCGGATCTTGAACGCGATCGCCTTGCCGAGATCTTCGCAGGCCGTGAGCGCGTCGAGCTTCTCGAGGCTCTCGCCGCACATCGGCGCGACGATCTCGACCATCACCGCACCGTTCTCGGTGCCCTTCACGCCGAACGACACCGGCTTGCCCTGCGCGGCCTTGAGCGTCGCCGCGTTCTCGGCGAGGAAGCCCGCGAGCGCGGCGAGATCGGTGCGCACGCGCGTGCTCTTCTCGTAGAGCTCGAACGTCTTCTTCACGCCGGTGGGATGGATGCCACCGAGCTGCCAGCCGTAGAGGTTCTCGATGCGCGGGAACTTGTCGAAGCTCTCCTGCAGGAGCGCGATGATGGCGTTGCTGCCCTCGGTGGGGTCGGCCATCACCTTGCCCGAGATTTCCTCGAGCTTGAGCGACACGCCCTTGCGCACGTCGGCGACCTTGGTCACCTCGGTGAGCATCTCTTGGCCCTTCGCCTTCGCGGCCTCGAGCTTCTCGCGACCCGAGACGATCTTGTGGCCGATCCAGCCGACGCCGAGCCCGACCGCGAGGAAGATCGCGGATGCGAAGAGCACCACGCCGATGCTGCTCTTGCTCGGCACGTCGCCGCCGCTGTCGTAGGCCGGCGTCGGATCGTTGTACATCGCGGGTCCGCCGAACGGATCGTCACCGGCTGCTTGCGCAGGCGCGGAGTAGCCCGGCACTGCGGGCTGCGAGACCTGACCCGGCGGGGGCACTTCGAACGGAGCCGCAGGCGCTGCGTCGTAGTGCTGCGCCTGCCCGTGATCGTGATCGTCGTACGACGATGCCGGTGGCGCGACCTCCCCCGGCGGAGGCACGTGCTCGATCGGCGCGGCCGCTGCGGGAGGGGCAGCCGCTTCCTCGGGCGCCTGGTTCTTCTTGGCCAGGCGCGCCTTGAGGGCGGCGAGATCGGTTCCTGGTTTCTTCGGTGCGTTCAAGGCCGAATCCCCTCGGTCGAAGCGGCACCCGTCGCTACGGGGCGACGGTCATCGTCGCGCATCACAGCAGAGTCCGCTCGGTACTGCGCGGCACAATAGGGATAGAGCCGGCGATGTGTCAATCGGCCTCGTCGCGCGGGGCCGAGGCATCGGGCGGGGCCGGCCTCGGCGGCTCGCCCTTCGTCCGCTTGCGCCTCGGCTTGGTCGCAGGGGCAGCTGCGGCGCGGGCACGGGCCGCACGGGGCGCCACGGGAGGGGCGAAGAGCGCAGCGAGGCCGGCTCGCGCGGCATCGCCGAGCGCGATCCCCAGGACCTGCGGCCGCGGATCGCACAAGGGCGCGAGCACGCCGCTGCAGCGCAGGGCCGGGGGCGGCTCGCTGCGATCGCGCCAGGCCAGCGGCACCAGCTCGACCATCGTCGCCATGCCTTGCGTGCTCGCGCGGCGCGAGAGCTCGGCGACGAGCATCGGCGCTTGCACGCACGACGTCGACAACCACAGCGGCGACGGCACACGCTGCGCGTCGGCGCAGCGAGCGAGCCGCATCCATACCGACGGCGGGATCCGATCGCGGACGTCGAGCTCGGGATCGGTGGTGTCGAGCAGGTGCACGAGCACGCCGCCCGGTGCGAGCGAGAGACCTTTGACGATCGCCCAGCGGCCCATCGCACCGAGGCCGAAGAGCAGCGGCAGCGGGCGATGCGTCGCCGCGGTGAAGCGATCGATCGCGACGGGGCGATCGTCGCCGCGCGGACCGGCGCGGCGATCGAGCGCGACGCGATCGGGCGCGTGCGGATCGACCGGTGTCGGCCGAGTCGCGCTCGTCACCCGCGCGGTGAGCAGCGGAGGATTGCGACGCGCGAGGATCGGACGCACGGCGGCGATCATGCAAAGGTGATGTGCACGCTGCGCGCGCCTCGGCAAGAAAGTGGCGCGAACGTCGGTGACGCGCGGCAGGGGCCTGCGCTGCTGCACGCGTCACGGGGAGCGATCGGCTTCGTTCCGCCGACCAATCGTTTCGCGGCGTTGCCCGTCGTTCTATCGTGTGTCGCATGAGCACGCAGAAAGTCCTCGGCGTCTTCGGCGGCGCATTCGATCCGCCGCACCTGGGGCACGTGCTCTTGCCGGGATGGTTGCGTGCGCGCGGGTGGATCGATCGACTGCTGGTGGCACCGTGCGCCGATCATCCGTTCGGCAAGAAGATGCATCCGTTCGACGATCGGCTCGCGTGGACGCGCGAGGCGATGTCGATCTGGCCCAGCTGGGTCGAGGTCACCGATCTCGAGCACGAGCTCGCGCGCACGATGGGTAGCCCGAGCTACACGATCCGCTTGCTCGAGCACGTCGCACAGCGCTGGCCGGGCTGGCGCGTGCGGCTCGTCGTCGGCTCCGACATCGTCGCGTCCGGCGACACGAAGAGCTGGGAGCGCTGGGCGGAGATCGAGCAACGCTTCACGCCACTGGTCGTGCCGCGCATGGGCTACGCGGATCCCGACGACTGCGCGCTGCCGCAGGTGAGCAGCAGCGACGTGCGGCGCTGGCTCGAAGACGACAGCGACGACGCGCGCGAGAAGCTGAGCGGCCACGTGCCCGCGAAGGTGCTGGCCGCGATGCGAGCGAGCAGCGGGCCGACGATGTGGCTCGTGGGGCAGGGCCACGTCGCCGCGCATGCGAAGCCTTGGCTGCGCACGCAGGGCTGGAACGTGATCGAGGTGGGCGCGCGGGCACTGGTCGCAGGTGCAGCATTGCCGGAGACGAAGCCGCGCGCGGTGTGGATCGTCGTGCGCGATCCGGCGATCCCCGACGTCGCCGCGGCGCTCGTCGAGCGCGGGCTGGCGCGCGACGTGCCGGTCTTGCACGGCGCGGGTGCGAAGCGAGCGGCCGACGTGCTCGCCGCGCTCGCGCAGGCCGGCAACCCGATCGGCTCGCTGCACCCCGCGGTCGCGATGCGACGCGAACGGATCGATCCCACCGCGCTCGAGCGCGCGACCTTCGGCATCGAAGGCGACGCGGCGGCGCAGGCGATCGCGCGCGCGTGGGTCGGGCATGCGCCGATCTCCGAGCTCGACGGGCTGTCCGCCGAGGATCGCGTGGCCTACCACGCCGCGTGTGCGTTGGTCGCGAATCACCTCGCGCCGATCGATCGCGCCGCGGCCGACACCTGGGATCGACTCGGGATCCCGGCGTCGGTGCACGAGGTCACGCGCGCGACGCTGTGGGCGAGCGCGGCCGCGAACCTGCGCGCGCTCGGAGTGCCCGCGGGCATCACCGGTCCCGCCGTGCGTGGCGATCGCGCGACGATCGAGCTGCACGCGGCCGCGCTCGGAGGCGAGGCCGGCGAGCTGTATCGCGAGCTGAGCGGGCGCTTGCTCGCCCTGCTCGCGCGCGTGCGCGGGGCTTAGCGCAGCACGAACGCGCCGGCGTCGACATCGACCACGAGCGCTTGGCCGGCGCGCACGCTGCCGCGCAGCACTGCGTCGGCGACCAGCGGATCGATCTCGCGGGTGACGAGGTGCCGCAGCGGTCGCGCACCGAGGCTCGGATCGACCCCGGCGCGCTCGACCAGACGATCGCACGCCGCGGGCGACAGCTCGTAACGCACGCCGCGCTCGCGCTGCAGTCGCTCGCTCGATGCGCGGGCGAGCCGGCGACAGATCCGACGCAGCTCGTCGCGACCGAGCGGCTGCATCACCAGCGGCGCCTCGATGCGGTTCCACAGCTCGACCGGGAAGGCCGCGCGTGCGCGCGCGAGCACGGCGGCTTCGTCGATGCGCGCGACGCTGCCGTGCTTCGTCGCCAGCTCGGCGCCGAGGTTCGAGGTCATGAGGATGGCGGCGTGGCGGAAGTCGACCGTGCGTCCGCGTCCATCGGTGAGTCGGCCCTCGTCGAGCACCTGCAAGAGCAGCTGGTGCACGTCGCGGTGGGCCTTCTCGATCTCGTCGAGCAGCACGACGACGTGCGGTCGTCGCATCAACGGATCGGTGAGCGCACCGCCGTGCTCGTGGCCGACGTAGCCGGGTGGGGCGCCGACGATGCGCGCGACCGCGTGCGGCTCGGAGTACTCGCTCATGTCGAGGCGCACGAGCGCGTCGTCGCGCTCGAACAGCGCACGCGCGAGCGCCTTCGCGAGCTCGGTCTTGCCGACGCCGCTCGGGCCCAGCAAGAGCGCACCGAGGATCGGACGCGCGCCACCGAAGCCGGCGCGATTGCGACGCACGAGCTCGCCGAGCGCCGCGATCGCACGCGCGTGTCCGACCACGTGCTCCGCGATGCGTTGCTCGAGCTCGATGGCGTCCTGATCGCCGCGTGCTTCGATGCGTGCGCGCGGCAGCCCACTCAGCTCCGCGACCAGCTCGTGCAGCCGCGCACGCGTCAGCGTGCTCTCGCCGCAGCGACGCGCGCGGGCACATGCGACGTCGAGCAGATCGAGCGCGCGGCCGGGCAGGGCGAGGCCGACGAGGTAGCGATCGGCGAGGCGCGCGAGCTCGGCGGGCCGAAGATCGGGCGCGAGCGCGACACCATGGGCGGCGAGCACCGCACCCGCACCCGCGGTGACGGCTTCGCCGAGCGGTGCGCCTTCGAGCGATTCGATGCGCACGAGATCGCTGGCCTCGATCACCCCGGGCAACCACTGCTGCAGCCGCGCGAGCGACTCGGGCCCGAGGATCGGCAGCACGCGCGGCTCGTCGCGCAGCCACGCCTGGGTGAGCGCGGGCAGCCACGGCGGCGGGGTCTCGAGCGCCACACGCTCGAGATCGTCGAACAACGCGAGCCCGTGCACCGCGGCGATCGCCTGCAGATCGCTGCGAAGTGCGGGCTCGTCCTCGTCGCCGTAGTCGAGCGCGGAGAGCGGATAGACCTTGCGCGTGCGATCGGACGCGAGCTCGCGCGCGAGCGTGCTGCGACCGCTGCCCGCCGCGCCGACCAATGCGACGGTCCGCGCGCTGCGGCGTGCGAGCGCGTCCTGCAATCGTGCGAGCTCGCGCTCGCGTCCGAAGATCTTGGGCAGCTTGCCGGGATCGCACGCGCTCACCAGCGTGCGCGCAGGCTCCGGCGGCGCGACGATCGGCGCAGGCGCGGGCGCAGGCGCGATCGCACGGGGCTCGGCGATCGGCGTGGCGATCGGTTGCGGCTCGATCGTGCGCGGTCGACGAGGGCTCGCGGGTGCGACGGCGCGCTCGAGCGAACGCCCGCGCACCGCGGGGAACGGTCCGCGCTCCTGCGTTCGTGGGCTGCGCGCACCGGTGCGTGCGCTCGCACGCCGCGGCATCGCGCGCGTGCTGCCGCGCTCGACCACCGCGCGCCGCAGCTCCGGACACGACGCACCGATCGCTTCGAGCACGCGATAGCCGTGGCAATCCGCGGTGCGCACGATCGCGAGCAACAGCTCGAGGTCGCCGGGCTTCGCCGCGCCCGCGGGCAGACGCTGCCGCCAATCGCCGGGCTCGTTGTCGCGCTCGGCGTGCACATGTGCGCGCGCGGGTGCGATGCGCCCGGGCTCGACGCCGTGCTCGCGCAACAGCGCCGCGACGACGTCACGCCCCGCGAGCTCGACGATGACGTCGCAGGAACAGGGCAGCCCGTGACGGGCGATCGGTCGCGGACCGTCCATGCGGGTCGGCACCGTAGCAACCCGCGGCGAGCCCCCCAAGAAACGCGCGGGACCGGGCGCGCCTGAAATGACGGTGGGCACGCTCGCGCTCGGCACACCGCGCCGCGGCGTGGGGACATTTCTTCACCCACGATGCAGCGAGGTCGTGTCCTGCCCGAAGGACGCTTCGACGAATGCGCACGCGTGCGATCCTGATCTTCGGCTTGCTCGGCGGCTGCTATCGCGGCGTGAGCGGCACGGGCGGTGGTGGCGAGGAGGCCGGCAGCGCCAGCGAGGGCGGCTCGGAGGGCGCATCCGAGGGCGGCAGCGAAGGCGGCGACGAAGCGAGCTCGCCGTTTCAGTGCGATCCGGAGGCGACCCCACCCGAGCTCGCGCTGCGGCGGCTGAGCCGGATCCAGTACGAGAACACGCTGCGCGATCTCGTGGCGTGGTCGGTGCCCGACGCGGTCGACGACGTGCTCGTGGCGATCGATGCCCCGCTCGGGGGCCTGCCCGAGGATGCGATCGAGACGATCCCCGGCGAAGTGCACGGTGGCTATCGCCGGCTCGATCAGAGCGTGCACCAAGCCCACATCGATGCCTCGTTCCACGTCGCGGTCGCGGTGGCCGAGGAGCTGGTCGCGACGCCCGAGCGTCGTGCCGCGCTCGTCGGTGCGTGTGCCGACGACGGCGATGCGAGCAACGACGACGCGTGCCTCGGCGATTTCATCGCGCGCTTCGGCGAGCGTGCGTTGCGGCGTCCGCTCGAGCCCGGCGAGATCGTGTTCTACCGCGACGTGTTCGACGGCGACGGCTCGTCGGTCGGCATGGATCCGGAGGGCTTCGCCGACGTCGTCACGGTGATGCTCACGGCGCCGCAGTTCCTCTACATGGTCGAGCACGGCGACGCGGCGGTGGAAGGCCGCGACAGCTCGTACTGGCTGTCGAGCTACGAGCTCGCGAGCCGGCTCTCGTACCACTTCTGGCAGACCATGCCCGACGACGAGCTGTTCGAGGCCGCCAAGAGCGGTGCGTTGCTCGACGACGACGCCTATGCGGCGCAGGTCGATCGCATGTTGGCCGATCCGCGCGCCGCCGAGACCTTCGGCCACTACTACCGCGAGTGGCTGTGGCTCGACTCGCTGCCCGGCATGGACGCGCTGCTCGGCACGCCCGCGTTCGACACCGTGCGCGGCGACTTCGAGCCCTCGCCCGATACCACCGCGAACATGATCGCCGAGGTGGTCGACATGGCGCGCTGGTACACGTTCACCGCGGCGGGCTCGTTCGACGAGCTGCTCACCAGCGATCGCAGCTTCGCGCGCACCGACGACGTCGCGGCGATCTACGGGATGCCGGCGTGGGACGGCAACGGCGATCCGCCGACGTTCTCCGACGACGCACGCGCGGGCCTGCTGACGCGTGCCGCCTTGGTGGCGACCGGTGGCCTGTCGACGCGCCCGATCAAGAAGGGCGTGTTCATCCGCAAGGGCTTGCTCTGCGACGTGATCCCCGCGCCGCCGAACAACGCGGCCGCGAACCCGCCCGAGGTCAGCGACGAGATGACCACGCGCGAGGTCGTCGAAGAGCTCACCGAGATGCCGGGCAGCGCGTGCGCGGGCTGCCACGCGACGATGATCAACCCGCTCGGCTTCGCCACGGAGAACTTCGATCCGCTCGGGCGCGTGCGCACCGAGCAGGTGCTGTTCGACGACGCGGGCCAGGTGGTCGGCAGCAAGCCGATCGACACGACGTCGGTGCCCGGCATCAGCGGCGCCGACGAGGTCTCGAGCGGCGCCGCCGATCTCACGCGCATGATCATCGACAGCGGAAAGCCGCAGGCCTGCTTCGCGCGCAACTTGGTGCGCTTCACGTGGGCGCGCCCCGAGGACATCGAGCGCGATGGCTGCGTGCTCGACGACGCGGCGACGCGGCTCGCCACCGGTGAGAGCCTCGCCGACGTGCTGCACGCGATCGCGATGCAGCCGCAGTTCCGCCAGAGGAGCTTCGAATGACCGTCTCGCGTCGACACGTGCTCCGCGGTGCGGCCGGCTTCACGCTGGCGCTGCCGATCCTGCCGTCGCTGCAGCCGCGCGCGCAGGCCGGCGATCCACCGTTCGCTGCCACCCCGCGCTTCGTCGCGTTCGCGACCGAGCACGGTGGGGTGTGGGAGCAGAACATGTACCCGGCCATGACTGCGCTGACCGACAGCCAGTCCTACGCTGGACGCACGATCCGACGCGGAGATCTGAGCGCGACGGTTGCGAACGGCATCGCGACGGTCTCGCCGGTGATGTCGGGTCCGTCCGACGTGCTCACCGATGCGCTGGTCGGCAAGCTCAACGTGCTGCGCGGGCTCGATCATCCCTTCTACATCGGTCACCACCGCGGCGGTCACCTCGGCAACTACGCGGAGAACGACGGCAACGGCACCGACGGTCAGGTCGTGCAGGGCTTCCCGCGCCCGACGATCGATCAGGTCATGGCGTGGTCGAGCTCGTTCTATCCCGACCTGTCGACGACGCTCGAGCGCTCGATGATCGTCGGCGATCGCATCTCGTGGGGCTGGTCGAGCCCGGAGAGCGCGTCGGGTGTGATCCAGGAGATGCCCGCGGTGTTCAGCTCGCTCGAGCTGTTCAACCGCATCTTCGTGCCGATGGAGGACGACCTCACCGCGCGCCCGCCGGTGGTCGATCGCGTGCTCGCGAACTACCAGTCGCTGCGCCAGAGCGATCGGCGACTGTCGGCGGCGGATCGCCAGCGCATCGACGATCACCTCGAACGCATCGACGAGCTGCAGCGCAAGCTCGCGGTGCAAGTGTCGTGCGGCGACGTGATGCCACCGACGGCGAGCTCGACCGATCTGTGGAACGCGAGCTTCGGCTTCGATCCCGCGGCGCAGCGCCAGTTCTGGCAGCTCGTGAACGACGTGATCGTCGCGGCGTTCATCTGCGGCACGTCGCGCATCGCGGTGCTGCGCGTCACCGACAACTTCTCCGACTACCAGGGCGACTGGCACCAAGCGGTCGCGCACGAGGCCCACGCGCTCGACGGCGTCGCGCAAGGCATCCTCGCGACTGCGCACCAACGCTTCTTCGAGGACGTGTTCCTCGATCTCGCGAAGAAGCTCGACGCGATCGACGAAGGGCAGGGCCCCACGATCCTCGACAACACGCTGATGACGTGGTCGCAGGAGTCGGGCCTCTACACCCACGAGTCGGTATCGCAGCCGGTGGTGACGTTCGGCAGCGCGGCGGGCTTCTTGAAGACCGGCCAGTACGTCGACTACCGCAACCTCCAAGACGACGGCCTCGCCGGTTGGGGCGGCGGCAACCAGATGCTCTACCCCGGCCTCTGCTACAACCAGTGGCTCGGCACCGCGTTGCGTGCCTGCGGCGTCCCAGCCTCGGAGTTCGAGACCGGCGACTACGGCGGCTACGGCGAGGTCTACATCGGCGAAGGAAGAGAGCAGTACTACCCGGCGGCAGTGTTCTCCGCCGCGGGCGAGCTGCTGCCGTGGCTAGAAGCTTGATCGATCGAGGGCGCCCTCCCGATCACGGCGCCCTCCGATCACGGCGCCCTCCCGATCACGGCGCCCTCCGAGCACGCCACAACCAAGCCCGAAGGAGGAGCTCGCCAAAGGCGAGCGACTCATTCGAGGCTCCGCCGCACAGCGGCGGCGCGGCATCTTTGCCGCGGGGGTAGCGAGCACACGACTCGCGCCGCATCGGCGCGAGTCGTGCGGGAGCCAGGGGCGCAGCCCCTGCCTAAGGAATAAAGTTCATGCAGCCGGTCGAGACTTTTTGCAGGGCTTCGTTGAAGAAGCCCGCGTAGTTCGGGGTGCAGACGCTGCCTTCGAAGTGGGTGTCGAACATGTCGAAGAACTGCTCGAGTCGCGTGGTCTGCTCGGCACCCTTGCCGTCGGCCGACAACGCCGTGCAGTCGTCGAAGCGCGGCGAGCCACCGATGAGCCCGAGCGCGACGACGTTGCTCGACTTGTTCGACTTCGCCGCGAGCACCGACGCGTACCAATCCGCGGGCTCACCCGCGCTGCCACCTTGGGGCGCGGGCATGTCGGTGTGATCGTCTTCTTCGTCGCTGATCATGAGGAACACCAGCAACGCGTCGTCGCGCATGAAGCCGGCGTTGCACGCTCCCTCGGCGCTGTTCGCCGGATCGACGGCCGCGATCAGCGAGCCGACTTGCTGCTCGACCGGGTTGCCGCCGGTGCCGACGATCGCGGCGCACTGGAACTCGTTCGCGAACGCTTCGCTCGCGCCCTCCATGAACGGATCCGTCGTCGAGAACCCGCAGCTCATCGCGGGATCCGAGGCCGACTCCGGCTTGCCGAGGAACGCGCCGAGCTGGTAGTCGCACGCGCTGCAGTCGGTGCCTTCGGGGCAACCGTTCAACGGATCCTCGACCGTGCCGAGCCCCGGATACGTGTCGGTGTCGACCACGCCGACGCGGAACGACTTCACCGACGGCAGCGCCGTCTTCATCGCGTCGACGAAGCCGGGCACCGCGTCGACGAGGTTCTGCTGCTCGTCCGCCATCGACGACGAGTTGTCGATGACGAACACGAAGTCGATCTTCTCGCAGTTGAGCGCGCCGACGCTGTCGTCGGTGGTGCTCGAGTCGGCCCCGGTGGTGTCGCCGGTGCTGGACTCGTCGTGGCCGACGCTGAAGATGCCGGAGAGACCCGTCGAGGTCTCTTCCTCCCCGGTGCCCTTCTCCTCGGTGGGGCACGCGGTGAGCAGTGACGCCGCGGCGATCGTCGCGACGCTGCGGATGATGCTGAGTGCGCTCATGTTCAGACGTTCTCGTAGGTGATGACGACGTTGTCGCCGACCACGGGGATGTTGTTGACGACGGTGAGCGTGCAGCTCGGCGCGTCGTACGTCCAGTCGGCGGCGGGCATCGGGATGCCGTTGACCAACACCTGGATCGTCGTCGGATCGATCAGCAGGCACTGACCCGCCGGGCTACCCGTGAGGATGTACGTGTCGTTCGGGATGCCGCTGACGATGTCGTTCGCGAGCCCGGAGAGATCCCAGTCCGCGGCGCACAGCGCAATCATGCTGTCCTGCGTCTCGGTGAGCAGCGATAGCTTCACGTACTCGTCGCCGGTCTCGGCCGCACCGGCACAGGCGAACTCGTAGGCATTGTTGGCGCCCGACAGCACCGTCGTGCCCGTGCTCGCGATGATCGAGTAGAACGTCCAGTCGTCGCCGACGGCGCGCGACGGGAAGAAGTTCGTCATGTACGTCGAGAAGCCGAGGTACGCACCGAAGTCGTAGGCGAGCGAGGTGTAGTTGTTCGCGGAGAGCGGATCGTCCCAGCGGCAGACGTTGCCGCTGGTGTTGTCGGCGATGAAGCCGTTGCCGCAGTCGTCGACCGAGCTGTCGTCGTTGGGCGCGCCCCAGCTCGGATCGTCGCCGTCGTCGTCGGTGGTGACGATGAACGCGATGTGCGAGCCGGCCTGCAGTCGCGGGATCCACACCGGCGACTGCTGCATGATGCGGCCCAGCGCGTTGGAGCTGTGGCACATCGAGACCGTCGGCGATGCGTGCGTGTCGTATTGATAGAAGACCGGCGCATTGTTGGCGCACGCGGCCGCCGCGAGCGGAGGCTGCACGCAGATCTCGAAGGTGCCCGCGCCGCGATCCGAGATGAGGTGCAGGCGCGTCGAGCTGCCGGACGCGGCCAGCGTGTCGGCGAAGTCGTTGATCTCGGCCTCGACCGTCGCCATCTCGGCGTCCATCGAGCCCGAGGAGTCGACCGCCCAGATCACGTCGATGGGACGGATCGCGTTGTCGGTGCCGACCAGGAAGGTCTCGGCACACGCGGTGTCCATGCCGTCGCAGTTGTCGTCCTGCCCGTTGCCGCAGATCTCTTCACCGGGCTCTTCGGGCACGCAGGTCTCGGGACCTTGCGGCACGCCGTCGATGCAGGTCGGCACGACCACCTGACAGTCGAGCTCGCCGCACACCCAGTTGCCCTGATCTTCGTCGATGATGCCGTCGCAGTCGTTGTCGATGCCGTCGCAGACCTCGTCGGTCGCGCCGTCGTAGGGATCGCACACCTGCGGGATCCCGCCGATGCACGCCGGCTGCGTGTGATAGCACTGGCCGACGCCGCACTCGAGGTCGGGGAGATCCTCGTCGGTGTCGCCGTCGCAGTCGTTGTCGAGGCCGTCGCAGACCTCTTCGCTCGCGCCCTCGAACGGATCGCACTCGGGGAGCTCGCCGTCCTCGCACGCGGTGACGGAGTGCTCGCACTCGCCGACGCCACACTGCTCCATCTGATCGCCGAGGCCGTCGTCGATGTCGCCGTCGCAGTCGTCGTCGATGCCGTTGCAGGTCTCCATGTCGCCGGGCAGCGGCTCGCACTCGTGCGGCTCACCGTCGACGCACGTGGGCTCCTCGTTGGCGCAGATGCCTTCGCCGCACATCGCCGTGCCGAAGCCGTCGTCGACCTCGCCGTTGCAGTCGTTGTCGAGACCGTCGCAGACCTCGACCTCGGGGCCTTGCTCGTCCTCGCACGGACCCCACTGACCGATGTCGAGATCGATCTGCTCGCACTCCTGCACGCCGGGATGGCACTCGCCGACGTTGTACGTCTGCGGCGCGCCGCTGTAGCACCAGCGTTGATCGCCGGGCGGCTCGCACAGACCCGTCGACACGCCGGGATAGTCGGTCGGCGGATCGCCGGGGCCACCCGTGTCCGTGTCGGAATCCGAGTCCGAGTCGGTCACCGTGCCCTGCGAGTCGGTCTCGCCGGTGGTGCCGGTGCCTTGCGAGTCGGAGTCGCTCGTGCCGGTGCCTTGCGAGTCGGAGTCGCTCGTGCCCGCGGTGGTGTCGGCCGAGTCGCTGATCGAGCCCATCGAGTTGGTCCCGATCGAATCGCTCATGCTGTTGGTCGCGACGGTCGTGTCGGCCGAGTCGGTGAGCGTGCTCGACAGGCTGCCTCCGCTGCTGCCGTCGGTATCGCTGTCCGAGTTGCTGGCTTGCGTGCTGTCGCCACCGTTGCAGGCAGCGATCGTTGCGAGCGACATGATCAAGGAAAGACGAGATGCACGACGCATGGCTGGACCTCGCGAGGTTGTGCTGAGCTGCCCGTTGCTTCGAA
>DASZPU010001136.1:0-9288 GCA_035550195.1 Nannocystaceae bacterium | reverse complement strand
AGAGGATCGCAACACCGCGCATGTTCGCAGCGTGGCGCAGACACGCGTGCGCGGCTGGTCGCATCCGGCCAAACGGTGGTCGTGCGCGGCCGGTCATGGCGTCACGTTCGACCACCCGGGCGCGTCGTCGAGCTGCGCCTGCAAGAACTCCGCGAGGCCGGGCGTGGCACCGAGCGGCGCGACCACGAGCGCACCGTGTCGATCACCGGGGTAGAAGAAGGAACGATGGCGCGTCTGCGGCGTCGGATCGGGCAGGCTGGCCGCCCACCCGGCGTGATCGAGCAGCGCCGGACGCAGCGAGTCGGGATTGTTCGCGTAGTTGAAGTCGAGCGTGAGCGCGGAGTAGAGCTGGCGCACGACGTTGTCGGAGTACGCGCTCACGAGCGCGCTGCGCACTCCGGGATGCAGCTCGCGGATCCGCTGCAACGCGCTGTGGTAGCCGTCGCTCGCGCACTGCGGACACAGCTCGCCGAAGGTCTCGTCGAGGCCCCAGCCGACGCGCAACGAGCTCTGCGCGATGTCGTTGAGGAACGGCTTGCGCAGCACCGGCCCCGCGTCGTCGATGAGCAGCGGTGGCGGATGGTTCAGACACTCGTACAACCACGCGATCTGGTGATAGTTCGCGAGCGAGCCGATCCCGCCCGCACTGAAGCCTGCGACGGTGACACGCTCCACCGACGCGAACGTCGGCGCGATGATCCGCATCGCCTCCTGCACGTTGCGATAGCCGACCTGTTGGATCGGCGAGCCGTAGTTCGAGATCTTGTCGGCGGTGTGGCCGTCGCCGGTGCAGTGCGGGAAGAAGACGTAGCTCGCGTCGCGGAACGGGTTGATCGGATCTTGCCGCGCGAAGATGCCGGAGTAGCTCTGCTGATCGCCCGACCACGTGAGCAGCGGCGACGGGCCCATGCCGAGCAACAGCGGCGTGTCGAGCAAGCAGCTCACCGCGTCGTAGCAGACGCCGCCGCCACCGAAGAAGATGACGAGGTCGCGGGTCTGCTCGCTGGTATTGAGGAAGAAGCCGCCGGTGGTGTCGTTGGCGCAGCGCATCTCGGGCACCGCGATCCACCGCCACGTGCGGTGCTCGAGCGGGCCGGACGCGATCGGATCCTTGGGGTAGTACCAGTCGGGTTGCGGATCGCAGTCGAGATCGGGCAACGGTTGTCCGCCGTCGCCACCGCTCGTCGATGGCTCACCGCCGTCGTCGTCCGTGCCACCGTCGTCCTCGCCGCTCGGTGATCCCGAGCCTTCTTCGTCGAAGCCTTCTTCGTCGGTCGCGTCGTCGCTCGCGTCGCTGCCGTCGGAACCGTCGCCATTGGGATGACTCGCCGTGCCGAGCTCGTCGCCCCACTGCACGCCGGGATCGAGCGTGCCCGCGCTGCACGCCACGCCGAACATCGCGATCACGACTCCACCCGAGACGGTCCGCATGGCAGCAGGATCATCCGTGCGTCGAAGCGCGTCCTGTCCGAACCGGACATCGGTGTGTCGCGCGTGGCCAGGGCGGTGGCCGGATCGGACAAGTGGTTGTCCGTGCGCGACCGGCATCGCCGCAGACGCGCGCGGACGATGCGAGCATGGTGAGCACGCGCGCGTGGTGGATGATCTCGTGTGCAGCGATCGCGTGCGGCGACGGTTTCGGACGCCGTGACGTGACCGCGGGCATCACGTCGACGAGCGCCGGCGCAGGCGGCGACGCAACGATCGGCGATGCGTCGACCGGACACGACGCGACGAGCGACGCCGACACGACGCACGCGGGTTCGTCGGCGAGCACCGCTGCGAGCGACGGAGACAGCAGCAGCAGCGGCGACGGCGGATCGACACCGACCGCGTCCGTCGTCGGCCTCGACTTCCTGTGCAAGCTGATCAACGGCACGTCCGTCGAGGATCCGTCCGCGAACCACACGCACACGCGCTTCAACCTGCGCGCGACCGATCTCGGCATCCCGCTCGTCATCGCCGAGCGCTTGCATCTCTTCTTCGGAGACACGCACGGCTACCGCGAGATCTGGGCGATCGGCGAGGACCCCGACAGCGTCGCGCATGTCGACGCGGCCGCGGCCGCGAGCGATCCATCGGTGTTGTGCACGCAGCTCGAGTTCATCGTGACGCCCGACGTGCCGAGCGTCGCGGCCGACACCGACGCGAGCATCCTGCGCGACTTCGCCGTGGGCTGGATGTCGCCACCGCCCGGCGAAGATCTGTCGGCGTACATCGGCCATCACCCCGCGCCCTTCCCTGCGATCCCCGGCTCGTTCGAGGTGCCGTCCGGTGCGCTCGCGATCGACGACGCGGTCTACCTCTTCTGGGCGGGCAAGTCGGAGTTCGAGCCGCACGATCGCATGACGCTGTCGTATCTCGTGCGTTGGGACGAGCCGCGCACACAACCGACCTATCAGATCGTGCGCCCGATCGATTCGCTGCCCAGCGGTGCGCTCGGCGGTCGTTTCCTGCAGATCCTGCCGTTCGTCTCCGACGACACCATCTACCTGTTCGGCACGGGCGAGTACCGTCGCAGCGGCATCTACCTCGCGCGCATGCCGAAGTCCGCGCTCGAGCAGGGCGGCGGCGAAGAGCTGTGGGATCCCAGCGCAGCCGCGTGGGTCGATCCTGCGAGCGCGATCGATCCGGTCGTCGAGCGCGAAGGCGTCGGCGAGCTCGGCGGTGTGTTCGTGCCGGGCCCCGATCTCTGGCTGCTGATGTACCAACACGCCGCGACGATCGGCGGCACGCTGGTGTCGAACAAGATCGTCGTGCGCACCGCACCTGCGCCGGAAGGTCCGTGGAGCGAGCAGCTCGTCGTCATCGACATGGCCGACCCGCTCTTCCAACTGCAGCACTGCTGTCTCGCCGAGCCCTGCGTCGGCGAACAGATCTGGCAGTGCCAGCAGGCCGGGCTCTACGGCGCCTACCCGCTGCCGAATCCCCGCGTGACGCCGGCAGACGACGGCAGCTACGCCGTCGATCTGCCGTTCGTCGTCTCGACGTGGATGCCGTACGACGTGGTGCTCTTCGAAGCCCACCTCGTGCTGGCCCCACAGTGAATCAGATCGGGATCCCGCAGTTGCGCGAGAGCAGGTTCTGGATCGGATACGCCAGCACGAAGTCGAAGCACATCTCGTTCTCCGTGTTCTCGCCGAACGTCACCGGCCACGGATTGGGATTGTCGTAGGTGCACGTGGTGGTGATCGTGTCGCCGGGCTTCACGATGATCTCGGGTGAGAACAAGTGCATGCCCTGGCTGTTGAAGTCGAACGGCGCGTCGAACATCATCTCCTTGGTGCCATCGATGTGGGTGATCTCGCTGCGCATCGCACGACCGAGCTCGTGCATGTGTGGGCTCGCGCCGAGCAGGTGCATCTCCGGCCACGCGAGCGTGGCTGCGCCCGAGCACACGCCGGTCACCTCGTGATCGTCGGCGAGCGGCGGCACGGCGATGTTCAGCGAGCCGAAGGTGAGGATGCCCGCCGTCTTCTCGCGCGGCTCGTCGATCGTACAGAAGCCGACGCCGCTGCGATCGCGCGCGTCGTCGTAGTGCGCGCTGTTGTTGTAGTGGATCTGCAGGATGTACCAGTCGTTGGGTGTGCCGAGATCGAGGCCGACGTCGTCGGGCATCACGACGTCGCCACCGCCAGGCGCCCACCCGGCCACGAACTGCGTGCTGAGCTGCAGCGTCACGTCGCACGGCACCGCGCCGCCGTCGGTCTGCGGGATCGGCGTGCGATAGAGGATCCAGTGGTGCACGACACGCTCGTCGTCGATGATGGGCGTCCATGCGGTCGCTTGCTTCGCGTTGGCGAACGGAGCCTTGAACGCGAAGCACATGTAGAGGTTGTCTGCGCCCTGCGCCGGCACGGCGAACGCATCGTCCGTGCCCGCCGCGTGCGCGGTGACGACGAAGTCCGGGTCGCAGGGCAGCTCGGTCTCGCCACCGTCGTCGTCGCCGCTCGGGCCGTCGCCGCACTGCGCTTCGCGATCCTCGGGCGCGCCCGCGTCGATCCAGTCGAACAACACCTGCATGTCCGCGTCCGCCATCGTGCCGCCGGGCGGCATCGGCGAGACCTCGTCGACGAGCCGCTCGGCCACGCGCTCGAACACCTTCTCCGCAGGATTGCTGAGCGCAGGCACCTGCAGATCGTCGTAGTCCGCGAGCGGCATCGGTGCACCGAACGCCGGCTGCGCGGAGTGGCACTCGTGGCAGTTGCGCTGCAGCACGTCGAGCACCTCGCACGGCAGCCCGCTGCTCGGCGCCGCACCCGATTCGCTACCGCCGTCGTCCGACGGTGCGTCGCCGTCGTCGCCGTCGTCTTCCTCGTCCGGACCGGAGTCCACCGCACCACCGCTCGATCCGCTGCCCGACACGCAGTCGTTGCCGTCGCAGAGCTCGGGTAGATCGGGTGGGTTGTTGCTCCCACAGCCTGCGATCGCAACGGCGAGCAGGGTGGTCGACACGACGTGCACGCAAACCGGAGCGATCGAGTGGTTGCTCATGTGGTCCAGCCTGCGCGCATACGGTCGTCGCGGCCTGTCGCCGACGGCGGCAGTGCATGTCAGTTCCGGCCAATCGCGTACGTAGCGATCGCGCGTGGCCGCACGTGACAAGCGCTTGTCCGCGCGCGCACCAGCGGTGTGATCGAGCGCGCGCCAAGCTCGACATACGCTTCGTCTCGGACGCCGGCCCCCAATATCCTCCACCCGATCCCGCCGGCCGGCGTCCGAGGCGTCCTTTGCAGAAGCGCTGCGATCGCGCGACCATCTTCGTTGCGAATGCAGCGCTACGTCGTGCTCGAGGAAGTCGGCCACGGCGGCATGGGCCGCGTGCTGCGGGCGTACGATCCGAAGCTGCAACGCGAGGTCGCGCTCAAAGAAGTGCGCAGCGACCTGCTCGGCCCCGAAGGTGCGCGTCGGCTCGTCGCCGAAGCGCGCGCGATGGCGAAGCTGTCGCATCCCAACGTAGTCGCGGTCTACGACGTCGAGGAAATCGGCGACGACGAAGTCGTGCTCGTGATGGAGTACGTCGCAGGTCGCACGATCACGCGCTGGCTCGCGACGCCGCGCACGTGGCAGGAGATCGTCGCGTGCTTTCGCCGCGCCGGGCGTGGGCTCGCGGCTGCACACGCCGCGGGTCTGTTGCACCGCGACTTCAAGCCCGACAACGTGATCGTCGGTGACGATGGTCGCGTGCGCGTCACCGACTTCGGGCTCGCGCGCGAGATCGCGTTGCCCGCGACGGACGAGCCGCGCGATCCCAGCCCGACGTCGAGCACCGGCGACACCACGGCCGGTGCGCTCGCGAGCACCTTGCCGTATCTCGCGCCCGAGCGCTTGATGGGCGGGCCGGCCGATCGCGCGACCGATCAGTTCGCGTTCTGTGTCGCGCTGTGGGAGGCGCTCTTCGGTGCGCGTCCGTTCGCCGGTGAGTCGCTCGGTGAGCTGGCGTTCGCGATGTCCGCGGGTCCGCCCCAACCACCATCGTCGAAGGTGCCCGCGCGCGTGATCGCGGCGATCCTGCGCGGGCTCGCGACCGATGCGAACGCGCGCTGGCCCGATCTGCGCGCGCTGCTCGACGCGATCGCCTACGATCCGTCGCAGCGACGACGACGCGCGCTGCGGCTCGTCGCGGGCGTAGCGGTGGTCGGCGCGACGATCGTGGGCGTACGCGCGTGGGCATCCGCGCGCGCGCAGCAGTGCAGCGAGGACGCCGCAATCGCCCACTTGGCGGGCGCGTGGGACGACGCGCGGCGCTCCGAGGTCGCAGCCGCCATCCGTGGGATCGGAGCCGCGTACGCCGACGACGTGCTCACGCGCGTCACCCGATCGCTCGACGACTACGGGTCCGCGTGGACGCGCATGCACACCGAAGCGTGCGCGGCGACCACGATCCGCGGTGAGCAATCCGCGACGGTGTTGGATCTGCGGATGGCCTGTCTGCAGCGCGCGAAGGTCGAGCTGGTCGCGGTGACGCAGGTGCTCGCGCAGGCCGACGCCCAGACGGTGCAGAAGGCCCACGACGTGCTCGCGGCGTTGCGTCCGCTCGAGCGCTGTGCCGACGTCGCCGCGTTGCAAGCGGACGTCGAGCCCCCGCTGCCCACGGAAGCCGACGCGGTCGCACGCGCGCGCGAGCACATCGCGCTCGCGTGGGCGGAGGTCGAGGCGCGTCACGGCGAGAACGCGCGCGCGGCCGCGGACGCTGCCGCGCGCGAGCTGGAACAGATCGCGTATGCACCGGTGCACACCGAGCTCGCGCTGGTGCGCGCCGTTGCGCTCGATCGGCTCGGCGACTACGCCGGCGCCCACGCGGCGTTGCGCGACACCATGCAGCGCGCCTCGGCCTCGCATCAGATCGAAGAGCTGAAGAAGGCCGCGACGTGGCTCGTGTTCGTGGTCGGCTATCGACTGCAACACTTCGACGAAGCGCTGCGCTACGCCGACATCGGCGCTGCGTTGGCGAAGGGCGATGCGCTCGCCGAAGGGCGGCTCCATCGCAGCCTCGGCATCGTGCTCGACACGCGTGGGCAGTATCCCGAGTCCGAGCGCGAGCATCGCGAAGGGCTCGCAGTGCTCGAGGCTGCGCTGGGTCCCGATCATGTGGAGGTCGCGGAGTCGCGCTTCAACCTCGCAGTGGTGTTGTGGCGCGCTGGCAAGCTCGACGAAGCCGACGCGGAGAGTCGCCGCGCGCTCGCAGCCCGTCAGCGTGCGCTGGGGGCCGAGCATCCGAGCGTGGCCGCGGCGCTCGCGAACGTCGCGATCATCCTGCAGACCCAGGGCAAGAACGAAGCCGCCGAGGCGGAGTATCGCCGCGCGCTCGCGATCCAGGAGGCGGCGTTCGGGCCCGATCATCCCGACGCCGCGACCACGCACCGCAATCTCGCGACCGTGCTGCTCGAGCTCGGCCGCACCGAGGAAGCCGCGGCCGAGCACCAGCGCGCGCTCGCGGTGTTCGAGAAGACGTTCGGTCCGAAACACTCTGCCGTCGGCGCGGTGCGCCACGACATGGCGCAGGTGCTGCAACGCCAAGGCCGGCTCGAAGAAGCCGAGCAAGCGGTGCGCGCCGCGATCACGGCGCTCGGCGCAGCGCTCGGCGAAGCACACTCCAACGTCGCGCAGGCGCACTACACCCTCGCGAGCATCTTGATCGCGCGCAAGCGAATCCCCGAAGCCGAGGCGGAGCTGCGCATCGCACTGCCGACGATGGAGCACGCGCTGCAGCCCGAGCATCCTTATCTCGCGGCGGTGCGCACCACGTTCGCGGCGGTGTTGCTCGAGCGCGGTGCGGTCGCGGAGGCGCGACCGGTGATCGAAGCCGCATGGCGGCGACGTGAGCGAGACGACGTGGGCCCGGCCGACCGGGGGAGCACGGCGTTCGTGCTCGCGCGCGCGTGGTGGGCCGACGGCGAGCGCACGCAGGCGATCGCGATGTGCGAGCGAGCGATCGCCGAGCTCGCCGCGGGCGGTGCAGGCGACGGCCAAGAAGCACGCGAAGCGAAGGCGTGGCTCGCGGAGCACCGCTGAGCCAGCGCGTCTGTCATTTTCGGCCACCGTCGCGAAACGTCGCCCGCCCCGACGCGCACGGGTGTTGCCCACGTCACTGGCGGTGCGCGAGCGCGGGCGCGATCATGCGATCGCGATGGAGACGTCGAGCGATGCCGTGACCCTCGCACCCGACGCGTCGGACGACGACGACGCGCTCGTGCACGGCGCGACGCTCGGACGCTACGTCGTGCTCGGCGAAGTCGGCCGCGGCGGCATGGGTCGCGTGCTGCGAGGCTACGATCCCCGATTGCAGCGAGAAGTCGCGCTCAAGCAGGTGCGACGCGCGACGCTGGGCACCGCGGACACGAAGCGGCTGGTGAAGGAAGCCCGCGCGCTCGCGAAGCTCTCGCATCCCAACGTCGTCGCGGTGTACGACGTCGACGAGCTCGACGACGGCGAGGTCGTGCTGGTGATGGAGTTCGTCGCCGGGCAGACGCTCACCGCATGGCTGCACACGCGGCGAGCTCCGCGGGTCGTGCTCGCGCAGCTCGTGCATGCGGGTCGAGGGCTCGCGGCCGCGCACGCTGCGGGTCTGCTGCACCGCGACTTCAAGCCCGACAACGTGCTGGTGGGTGACGACGGTCGCGTACGCGTGACCGACTTCGGGCTCGCACGCGAGATCGTCGCGCCCGCGATCGAAGCAACGGAGCCGACGACGGCGCCGGTCGATGCGAACGTCACCGCTGCCGGTGCGCTCGTCGGCACCCTGCCCTATCTCGCGCCCGAGCGACTCATGGGCGCGCCGGCCGACGAAGCCTGCGATCAGTTCGCGTTCTGCATCGCGCTGTGGGAGGCGCTGTTCGGTGCGCGTCCGTTCCGTGGCAACACCGCGATCGAGATCGCGTTCGCGATGGCGTCCGGCCCTCCGCGACCTCCCGCGAACGCGCCGCGCGTACCGGCGTGGTTGCTCGCCGCGATCGTGCGCGGCCTCGCCACCGATCCGGCGGCGCGATGGCCGAGCATGCCCGTGCTGCTCGACGTGCTCGCGCGCGCGGACGTGCGTCGACGAAGGCGGTGGGTCGAGCGCACTGCCGGCGTGGCTGCGCTCGCGCTCGGAGCCGCGGGTGTGCACGCGTGGGTCGCCGCATCCGACGAACGCTGCAGCGAGGCGGCCGCGCGCACGCATCTGGAGGGTGCGTGGGACGAGCCCACGCGCACGGCCGTGCAGAGCTCGATGCTCGCGGTCGCTGCCCCCTACGCGCAGGCTGCGTGGACGCGCACCGAGCATGCGCTCGACGACTACGCCGCGCGGTGGGTCGACGCGCACGTCGATGCGTGTACCGCGAGCAGTGTGCGCGGCGAGCAGTCGACCCGCGTGCTCGATCTGCGCATGGCTTGCTTGCATCGCGCCGAGGTCGAGCTCGCCGCGGTGACCGGCGTGCTCGCGCGCGCCGATGCACCCGCCGTGCAGGAAGCCCACGAGCTGGTCGCGAGCCTGCGTCCGCTCGCGCGCTGCAGCGATGTCGATGCGCTCGCTGCCGAGGTCGAGCCACCGTTGCCCGACGAAGCGACGGCGGTCGATGCTGCGCGCACCGAGCTCGCGCGGGCGCGGGCGGCTCTGCATGCGACGCGGCTCGACGAGGCCCGTCGCGCGATCGCAGCGGCGCGCGTGCGTGCACAGGTGAGCTACGCACCGTTGCAGGCCGAGGTCGCGCTCGTCCACGGCGACGTGCTCGAACGGCTGGGCGAGTACGACGACGCGCGCGCGGCTCTGCAGGACGCGCTGCGTTTCGCCGCGGATGCGCACCAGAC
>DASZPU010001135.1:0-5639 GCA_035550195.1 Nannocystaceae bacterium | reverse complement strand
TCTTCGGCGAGTCGGCCGGCGCGGTGAGCACCTGCGCGCTGCTCGGTGTGCCGGAGGCCGAAGGCTTGGTGCACCGCGCGATCGTGCAGAGTGGAACGTGCGCACAGCGATCGTCCGCGATGTACCGCGAGCAGGTCGGCGACCCGTGGGTGGCCGCATCTCCGTGCGCGGGCGAAGCGGACGTCGCCGCCTGCCTGCGCGCATTGCCGGTCGACGACGTGCTGACGAACGCGCCCACGGGTTTTCCGAGCGTCGCCGCGCTGGCGCAGGTGTGGAGCCCATGCGTCGACGGCATCACCCTGCCCGCCTCCACGCTCGACGCGATGGCGAGCGGCGACGACGTCGACGTGCCGCTGGTCGTCGGTGCGAACGCGGAGGAGACCGCACGCGACGTACCACCGCTCGACGAAGCGTCGTTCGACGCGTTGGTCGACGCGACCTTCGGCCCGCTCGCGATGCAGGTGAAGGACGCCTACCCGCTCGCCGACTACGCGTCGCCGACCGCTGCATACGTCGCGCTGTCGAGCGACGTGAAGTTCATCTGCGGCGCACGCCGGGCCGCACGCGCCGCGATCGCCGGCGCGCCCGCGTTTCGCTACCACTTCTCGTACGACGGCTACACGGTCGGTCCGAGCATGGACGCATCCGCGTTCCATGGCCTCGAGCTGGTCTACGTGTTCGGCAACTATGAATCGATCATGTTCGGACCGATCGCGTACACACCGAACGCCGACGACGAAGCGATGAGCGCGTGGCTGGGCGAAGCGTGGACGAGCTTCGCGAAGACCGGCGACCCCAGCACCGCGACGCTCGCGTGGCCGAGCTACGCGCGCGGCGACGACCGCTACGCCGCGCTCGATCTCCCGCCGTCGAGCGGCGACGGCGTACGCACCGAGCAGTGCGATTTCTGGGACACGCTCGTCGGCGGTTGATTCACGCCGCGAAGCCCTGGCGCTGCAGCCAGGTCTGCGCCGCTGCGAGCGCAGGCGAAGGCAGGGGCGGCCACGCCGTGAGCTGCCCGTAGCGCAGGCAGATGCGAATCGAGTGCTCGGGCCAGACCAGCGCGAGGCTCCACTTCTTGACCAGCTGCGCCTGCGAGAAGCCGGCTTGCAGCACGAGCATCGCCCGCACTTCGTGCAGCGCGATCGGTTCGCGACCGGGCAGCGTGAAGGATCCCTGCATCGGATCGGCGCACGCGATCCGACGCCACGCGCCGTCCGCGAACGCGCGATGCGGGCGCAGCCCCGGCCCGTGCCAGCCGATCGTCCACGCGGCGTAGAGATAGATCGGGACCAGCAGCGCGACGATCTCGATGCTCGGCCCCATCCGCAATGCCACACGCACGAGCACCGCGCCGAGCACCACTGCACCGAGCAGCATCGCCGCGATGATGAGGCGCTGCGCGAGCCGATGCTCCTCGACCCACACGAGCCCCGCCTCGACGACGATGCGCCGCGTCACGCCCGCGACCACGACCCGTGCCTGCGGCCCCACACGGTCACGACTCGCGACGCGCTCGGTTGTGACGCGTCAGAACATGTCGCGCATCCACGCGCCGAAGCGGCGGACCATGCCCGGCCCGTCGTCCTTCGGGCGACGCGCGTGCGGCTCGGTCGCGTGCAACGGCTGGTGCGCCGCGCCGTAGAGCACGAGGCCCACGCCGGTCGCGAACTTCGGGTCGGCGATCACCGCGGCGAAGCCACCTTCGGCCAGGCGCGCGTGTGGGTGCACGCGATCGCGATCGGCTCCGACCGACGTCGGCATGCCCTTGCGCACCGGCATCTGGAAGATGTCCTCGGCGATCTCGAGCATGCCGTCCATCGCGGCCGCACCACCGGTGAGCACGAGCCCGCTCGCAGCCAGCTCGGCGCATCCGCTGGCGAGCAGCTCTTGCTGCGCCATCAAGAAGATCTCTTCGACGCGCGGCTCGATCACCTCGGCGAGGAACCGACGCTTGAACGAACGCGGTGGCCGCGGGCCCACGCCCGGCACCTCGATCTCCTCGTCGTCCTGCACCATCGAGATGAGCGCACAGCCGTGCTTGCGCTTGAGCATCTCCGCCTCGGTCACGCTCGTGCGCAGCCCGTGCGCGACGTCCTGCGTGATGCGATGGCCACCCATCACGATCACCGAGGTGAACACGTTGCTGCCCTCGTGATAGACCGCGATGTCGGTGGTGCCGCCACCGATGTCGATCATCACGACGCCGAGATCACGCTCGTCGACGTGCAGCACCGCCATCGCGCTCGCGAGCGGCTCCACCACGACCTCGACCACCTCGAGCCCGGCGCGGTTGCAGCACTTCACGATGTTCTGCACGCTGGTCACCGCGGCCGTGATGACATGCGCTTTCACTTCCATGCGCACGCCGTTCATGCCGATCGGATCGCGGATCTGCCCCTGCCCGTCGATGATGTACTCGAGCGGCACGGTGTGGATGATCTGGCGGTCGAGCGGGATGTTCACCGCCTTCGCCTGCTCGATCACGCGTGCGACGTCGGTGTCCTCCACCTCGCGGCTACGCATGCTGACCTGACCGTTGCTCGAGAAGCCGCGGATGTGTCCGCCCGCGATCCCGACGAACACCGACTGCACGTCGGCGGCCGCCATCTGCTCGGCCTCCTGCACCGCCGCCTGGATGCTGCTCGTCGTCGCCTCGATGTTCACGACCACGCCTTGGCGCAGCCCATCCGAGGGGCTCGTGCCGACCCCGAGGATCTCCACGCCGTTGGGCGTGACCTCGCCGATGATCGCCGCCACCTTCGTGGTGCCGATATCGAGGCCGCAAATGACGTCTCCAACCTCAGCCATGTCGATGCTCCGTCAGTGATGCCGTGGAATCCGCTTGGCCCGTTCGAGCTTCCGCGCGGTGCGTTCCGCTTCCGCCGTGAGCTCTTCCGCCTGGTCTTCTTGCTGCGTGACCATGGCGGCGCGCTCCTGTGCGCGCGTCACCAGCTCGGGCACGTCCTTCGCGGGGAAGAAGCTGGCCACGACGCGCTCCGGGCGATCCGGACGCGTGGCCTCGTCGAGATGTGCGACCGCGAGCTTGTCGGACTCTTCGCCCATCGCGGCTCGCAGTGCGTCGTAGCGCGCGAGCGCAGCCGCGATGTCGCCGCGACCGAGCCGCAGCTGCGCGCCGACCTGCGCGGTGTAGAGCGTGACGCCGCCGAGCGTGTCGACGTGGATCTCCGAGAGCAGCGGACGACGCTTGGTCGCGTACGCGTCGATCGCTTCGATCGCACGTCCGATGCGCGCGCGCGCACCTTCGGGATCCGCGACGAGCTCCGTGCCGGTGACACCGGTGACGACCGGAAGCTGGCCGCGCTCGCCGGGCTCGAGCTGCTTGAACGGCTCGCCTTCGCGGCTCACCAACAAGAGCGCACCGGCTGCGAGCACCGCGATCGGCTGGTGCTCTTCGATCTCCACGCGCAGCGTGTCGGGCAGCTCGCGATTCACCGTCGCACGTGCCACCCACGGATCCGCGGTGATGCGCTCGGCGAGCCCGTCGAGCTCGAGCGAGAGGATGTTCGTACCCGGCGGCAGCGCGAGCAGCTGACGCAGGTGCGCGTCGTCGACGTGCGTCGTCGGACGGAACTCGAGCCCACGCACCTCGAAGCGCGGCGAGGTGGTCGCGTACGCGTAGCCTTCGCGGACACCGATCAACGTGCCGTAGGCGAGCCCGACCGCGATGCCACCGCGCACCACGATCTTGAAGGTCGTGCGCAGCAGACGACGCAACGGCGATCGCGGCGGCGCGGCGATCGGTCGCGGCGCGGCGACGATCGGCTCGTCGGCCCGCACGCGCGGTTGACGGCGTGCGTTGCCCTTCGCGTTGGGCGCTCGCTTCGGTGCTGTGGCGGCTCGGGCCATCGTGCAGTCGCCGCGGATACGCGGCTACTTTCGCAAATACATCGTGCGCGCCGAACTACGCAAAAAAGCGAAGGGCGGCCATGAGGGCCGCCCTTTGCCTACCGTTGACTCGAGGATCGGGACTCAGCGAACGAAGCCGTTGTTCTCGTCGCGACGACGCAGGAACGCTGGGATCTCGGAAGGGTCGGCCGTTTCATTGCGCGACCACGATCCCGTGTGTTGGGGATGCTGTTGCGGTTGTTGCTGCTGCTGCGGCGCTGCGCCGCGCACGAGCGATGCGGTGCTCGCGACCGGAGCCGAGCGTGCGGCCGCCTGCAGCTGCGCGTTGGAGAAGAGCCCCGGCTGACGCTGTCCGACCTGCGGCGGCCCCACCGTGACTTCCTTGCGATTGCCCGGGCCCATCGTGCCCGCGGCGACCATCTGCGACTGGCGACGCTTGCCGCTCTGACGGCTGATCGCCTCTTCGATGTCGTCTTGCATCGGCAGGTGCTGATCGAAGCCGGTCGCAATCACGGTGATGCGCAGCGCATCGCCCATGTGCTCGTCGATGACCGCACCGAAGATGATGTTGCAGTCCTCGTGCGCGGCTTCCTGGATCAGCGACGCCGCTTCCTCGACCTCGTGGAGCTTGAGATCGGGGCCCGCGGTGATGTTGATGAGGATGCCCTTCGCGCCGTGGATCGTGATGTCCTCGAGCAGCGGGCTGTTGATCGCCTGCTGCGCCGCCGCCATCGCACGACCTTCGTCGGCCGCGATGCCCATGCCCATCAGCGCGCGGCCCTGGCCGCTCATGATGGTGCGGACGTCGGCGAAGTCGACGTTGATGATGCCGGGGATCGTGATGAGATCGGAGACGCCCTGCGTCGCGTGTTGCAGCACCTCGTCGCACAGCTTGAAGCTGTCGAGCAGGCTGGTCGAGATGCTGGTGACGTCGAGCAGACGATCGTTGGGGATCGTGATCAGCGTGTCGACGGCCTTCTCGAGGTTCGCGATGCCTTCGTCGCCGATGCGCAGGCGACGACGACCTTCGAACCGGAACGGCTTCGTGACCACGCCGACACAGAGCGCGCCGCACTCGCGGGCGACCTGCGCGACGATCGGGGCCGCACCGGTGCCGGTGCCACCACCCATGCCGGCGGTGACGAACACCATGTCGGCGCCGCGCAGCGCTTCGGTCAGCTCGGGCACGCTCTCGAGCGCGGCTTCACGACCGCGCTCGGGATTCGCACCGGCTCCGAGCCCGCGCGTGATCGCGGAGCCGAGCTGGATGCGCATCGGCGCGCGACTCTTGTCGAGCGCCTGGATGTCGGTGTTCGCGGCGATGAACTCGACCCCGTCGACCCCGTGGCCGATCATGGTGTTGATCGCGTTGCCGCCGGCCCCACCGACCCCGATCACCTTGATCTTGGCCTGGTCGGGGAACGCCTCTTCGAGCTCGAAGTACGCCATTGCCCTCAGGCCGATACATGGACCGATCCAAGCCGGCAAGAAACCAGCGGAACCACCGGGTCGGGGCGGGTCGAGCCGGCCCCCACATCAGCAAGGAATTGCCGCGAGAGGTGACCGCCAGAGGCGGACACCTTTCGCGAGCAACCGCCGCACGGCGGCGGCGGCCGCTCATGCGGCCGTGGGGTAGCTACCGTGTCAACCAGCCTCCTCGGCAGGTAGGAAGCGACCATCGCGCATGACGGCGTTGAGTATCGCGACGAGCTTCCGCATGCAGGCCGTGAGCGCGACGATCCTCTTCTTCCCTGCTCGGACGAGCCGCG
>DASZPU010001134.1:0-7473 GCA_035550195.1 Nannocystaceae bacterium | reverse complement strand
TGCGCGCCCTCGTCGAACACGCCGCCGGTGTATCCGAGGAACGCCTGCGTGACGTAGACGGATGCCGACAGCGGACCGTACTTGCACAGCGCTTCTTTGATCTCGGGGACGTCGGGCGTGATCTTGTTGGGATTCACGAAGCCCCACGCCGAGATCTTGTGCGACGGCTTGAGCTTCTTGTTGCACTGCCCGTCGGCGTTGAGATAGGGCGCCTCCTTCTCGAACACCGCGCCCTTGTCCTGCAGCCAGTAGTAGACATACGGCGTGTAGCCGCCGGTGCAGTCGCCGATGTCGCGACCGGCCAGCATGTCGGTCTCGGCGCAATCGACGATGTACTGCTCCGAGAAATCGAGATCCTTGTCGAAGCCGTTCGCGATCGCGTTGGCGCCTTCGAGCACGCCCATCGTCGCGAACGCCCAGCAGCTGCCGCAGCTCTTCTGCGAGCGCGGCGGCGCGAGATACTCCTTCCAGCTCCACGCGGTGCCGTCGGGCGAGCACACCGCATCACCGACGCTCGGCTGGATCGGGTTGTCGACGTTGTCGGAGCTCTTGCCCTTGCCCTTGCCTTTGTTCTCGGGCTCGACGATCGGGCCGGCTCCCACCGCGGCATCGGGACGAATCGGCGCCTTCGGCTTCACCGCGCGCTGCATGAAGTTCGGGATGCCGCGCACGCCTCGCTTCGACATGATCGCGGCGACGAGCTCGGCCTGCTTCTTCTGCAGCTCGAGCTGCTTGTCGTTGGGCAGCGCCTTGAGCCCGGTGAGCTGGGCGATCGGAGTGTCGAGCACCGGCGTGTAGCCGACCTTGAAGCGATGCTTCTTCGCACCGATGGTCTTGCGCAGCGCGGCGAGCTTGGAGACCACCGACTTCGGTGCCGTCTTCTCGCGGGCCCGCAGCGCGTCGCGGTTCTTCACCGTGGTGAACGCGGTGACCGGCAGCTTGGCCGGCTTGCGCTTCACCGGCGCGACGCGCATCGGAATCTTCTTGCCCGGACGCGGACCGCCGGGACGCACGGTGCCGGGCTTCGGCGGGCCCGCGATCGGCAGATGTGGACGCGCACCGCGGATGCCCGCGGGCTGGCCCGGGGGCGGCGATGCCGGGGTCTTCTTCGCGGTGGTCGCCGGCTTCGTCGGCGGATGCTTGCCCGGCACGTTCGCGCGCACCGGTGGTCCCATCGTGTCGGCATCGACGGCGACGAACATCTCGTACGCGTCGTCATCGCTCGACGCTTCGTCGATCGCGTCGGCATCGTGGGCTTGGATCTGCAGACCGAGCAGCAACAAGGATTCGAAGAGCATCACGGATCTCCGGTGGGCGAAGCGTCGGGGTGACAGCGACCGTAAACCATGGACGACAGTCGCGGAAGGCCATTTCGATCCGCATCACGCCACTTAAGGTGGACCTATGGCGTGCGCGTTCGATCTTCGGACGCAGTACCGCCGAGCTCCGGCAGGTTCACGCTGCGCGTCGGCGTCGCGACCGGCTCCCAGACCTTCTCGATGTACGCGAGATTCCGTGCGGCCTTGGGATTGCCCGGCAACAAACGATGCGACGACACGGCCGCGAGCGCGAGCGCCAAGCCGATGCCGATCGCCAGGAAGCCACGCACGCGCGGCTCGATCACGCGCATGTACACGAGCGCAAAGCCGAGCACCGACGCGACCACGACGATCCACACCAGGTCGAGCGCGGTGACGATCCCGGTCGCGGCATAGGGCCGCAGCGTGCCGTGCCACAGCGGCAGCAGCACCTCGGCGACCGGCGCGTCGACGTTGGCGAGATCGAAATGGGGCCACAGATTCGCGGCGAGGCCGTTGACGACGATGCCGTACGCAGCGCAAGCGACGAGGATCGTGGTCCACATCGCGTGCGTGCGCGCCTGACCGTAGAGCTCGGCCCAACCGATCACGCACGCCGGCAACGCGAGCACGAAGTAGCGCGGGCCGACGCGCCAACCACCTTCGAACGACAAGCTCGAGATCATCACGAGGTAGACGACGACGACACCGAGCTGCACCTGGGGCTCGAAGCGCGGCGTGTCGCGATCGCGGGCGAGCGACACGAGCCCCCAGACGCCGAAGACGATCGCGGGTGCCCACCACAACAGCCCGCCGTCGACGGAGAGGATCTGCGTGACGAAGGCGTCCCACTTCGGCAGGCCGAGTCCGAGCAAGCCCTGCGCGTGCTTCTCGGAGAAGTCGGCGACGGTCGCATGTTGGTAGCCGGTCTGGAGCACCGATCCGTAGGCGTGCTGCTGATACGACGCGAGCCATGCGATCGGCACGAGCGCACCCGCGAGCGCGGCCGCGATGATCGTGGGCATGCCGGCTCGACGCACGCGGGCGAGCAGCGCGATGCCGATCGGCAAGCCGGCGAACGCAGCCATGTACTCGACCGTCACCGCACTCGCCGCGAGCGCGCCACCGAGGGCCGCGAGCGCGGGCGCGTGCCAGCGCGCGCCACCGCGATGCTCGACGGCGTCGGCGATCACCACGATGCCGCAGTGCAGCAGCGCAGCCGCGAGCGCGTGGCCGTACAGTAGATGTGCATAGACGACCGCGGGTGTGGCGAGCGCCCAGGTGAGCACCGCGGCCATGCTGCTGGCCTCGCCGTAGCGCGGTGCGGCGCGGCGCCACATCACCGCCGCGAGGATGATCGTCGGCAACGCGCTGCCGAACAGTCGCGCCCACCACGTCAGCGTGCGCAGCGTGAGCGGCTCGTCCTTCGCCTCCGCCCACGCGCGTGCACTGCGATAGCCGAGCGCCGCGACCACCGTCGTGCCCGGCGGCTTGTTGGGATAGAGGTGGCCGTCCTTGCCCTTCGCGGTGTCGGGCCCCGCATCGAGCCCACGCCCGCCCTGCCCTTCGATCCACCAATGCCCGGTGTCGACCCACGCCATCGTCTGCATGAGCCGCGGGCGCTCGTTCGCGTTGCGCGTCGCTTCGGAGTACGGGAACACGGCGACGAGCGCGAGCGCGAGGAGCAGCCATGCTCCCCACGGGACGGTCGCGCTCCGCATCGGATCAGGACTCGCTGCCGCTGCCCGGCGGCAGGCTCTGTTGCGCCTTCATGCGCGCCTTGAGCGCGGCGAGCTCGTCGTCGACCGCAGTGTCGCCGCCACCGAGCGCAGCGAGCTTCGCGTCGATCTCGGCCTCTTGCACCTCGCTCGACATCTCGGCGTTCACTTCGTTGAGCGCTTCGAGGGCCGCGATCTGCTGTTCGATCTCGTCCAAGCGTCCGAGCGTGCCGCCGTCGCTGACCTGGCCCGGCCGAACGCCGCGCTTGGCCGCGCGCGCCTGCGCCATCAACGAGCCGCGCCGCAGGTTCAACATCTTCAGCTTCTTCTTCGACTCGGCGACGTGCTTCGACATCGACTCGACCAGCGCGCTCTGCTCGGTGTGCGCCTGCTTGGTCTCCGCGAGCATCGAGCTGATCTCCGACTTGCGCTTCAACGCCTGGCGCGCGAGGTTCTCGTCGCCGAGGCGGAGCGCGGTCTCGGCCTTCTTCTCCCAGTCCTTCTCGTTCTTCGCGAGCTCCTCGATCTTCCGCTCCATCACCTTGCGGTCGACCACCGCTTGATGGAGATCCTTCTCGGCCTGTTGGATCTGCGTCGCGAGGTCGTCGAGCATGAGCGCGACCTCTTGACCGGGATCCGAGACCGAATCGACCGCGCTGTTCAGCGTGCTCGAGATCGAGTTCCTGAGGCGGCCGAACAGACCTGGTTTGTCGCTCATCGAGGAGGGCTCCGGTGGGCTCAAGCGTACCAAGGACCGGGCGCGCCGCCACCTGCTATGCTCCCGCGCCGTCGATGGAAATGGACGCAGCGCAGGGCGGGTTGGCGGGCGTGCGTGGCCACGAGGTGGCGCGCGCGCAGCTGTGTCGCTCGATCGAGCGCGGCCAGCTCCACCACGCGTTGCTCTTCGTCGGGCCGCGCGGCGTCGGCAAGGCCACCACCGCGCGCGCGTTGGCGCGAGCGATCCACTGCCCGGTCGCACCGGGCGTCGGCTGCGGCACGTGCACGAGCTGCCACCGCATCGACACCGATCGTCATGCGGGCGTCGAGTGGGTCGTGCCGGAGAGCGTGGGCGCGAAGCTGAAGGTCGAGGTCGCACGCGAGCTCGCGTCGCGACTGTTGCTCGCGCCGTTCGAAGGCGATCACCACGTCGTCGTCATCGATCCCGCGGAGTCGCTCACCGAGCAGGCCACCAACGCGCTGCTGAAGACGCTGGAGGAGCCGCGACCCGGCGTGCACTTCGTGCTCGTCGCGCAGTCGCTCGACGCGATGCTGCCGACGATCCTCTCGCGCTGCGCCGTCGTGCGCTTCGGTCGGCTCGCGGACGACGATGTCGCAGCGGTGCTCGACGCCGCGCTCGCGGCCCAGCCCGCCGATGCCGAAGCGATCCCGAGCGATCGTCGTGCGCTCGCGATGCGGCTCGCCGACGGCAGCCCCGGCGTAGCGATCGAGCTCGCGCTCGATGCGTCGCTCGACGCGACGCACACGCTGTTGCGCGAGGCCTCGGTGGCCGCGCGTCGCGGACCGCTCGCGATCTTCGGCGGCGAGTCGACGCCGTTCGGGCAAGCGTGGGCCGCCGCGGGTGCCGGCCCCCCGACCGGTCGTGCAGCCCGCGAGCGGCTGGCGCTGCAGCGCGCGGTCGAGCTGTGGCTGCTCGATCTCCGCGAGCGCATCCGCGGTCGCGCGGGTGTGCCGGGCGTCGATCCGGTGGGCGACGATCGCAGCGCGTGGCTGCACGCGACCGACGTGCTCGTCGATCTGCAGGAGCGCCTCGATCGCAACGCCAACGCGCGGCTCGTGCTCGAGCAGACGCTGCTCGAGCTGGGGAGCTGATCGATGCAAGCCGCCGAGATGACGCTGGCCGCGGCGCTGCGCGATGCGACGCACGCCGTCCACGCCGTGCGCGTCGCCGGCGTACGCAACCTCGCGCCCGCGCTGCTCGCCGAGCTGCGACGCCCGGGCCCGATCCTCTGCAACGACGACGATCATCCGTCGATGCCGGCGGTGCGCGAGCGTCTGGTCGCGGCGCTCGACGACGCGCTGCCGGAGGTGCAAGGCCATGCGGTGATCGGGCTGGCGTTGCTCGGTCGCGACGAGCTGGTCGAGCACGCGTCGAAGTGGCTCGCGCTCGAACGCGACGACGAGCCCTCGCGATGGCTGCGCGAGACCGCCGTGATCGCGCTCGGTCATCTCGGGGTCGCGGCCGGCGATCGCCCCGCGCTGCTCGGCCGCGTGCGCACGCTCGTGCGCAAGGCCTGGGCCTCGCCGCACGACGACACCCGCTTCCAGGCCGCGCTCGCGCTGGTCGACGTCGACGATCCGCAGGCCGAAGAGTTGCTCGCCGATGCGCTCGCGAAGGAGACGCATGCAGATCTGCGCGAACAGATCGTCGTCGCGCTCTCGCACCTGCCGCGCGTCTCGAGCAAGACCTGCGATCGACTCGCGCGCGTGCTCGCCGAGGGCGACGAAGCGCGTGCGACGATCGGCTTCGAGATCGCGCTCGTGCTCGCCGCGCATCAGCGACACGAAGCGGGCGCGCGACTCGTGCTCGCGCTCCGCTGGCGCGCCGAGCGTGACCGTGCGCTCGAAGCCCTCGCCGCGCTGGGCGCGAGCGCACCCGCCGAAGCGATCGCGGGCGCCGCTCGCCTGGCCGGCCGTCCGTGGGTGCCTTCGATCACGCGCGTGCGCGCGGCCTATGCCCTCGTGCGCATGGCCCCCGCCGGCAGCCGCGCCCACGACCGTGCAGAGCGGTATCTGCGGCGCTGGGCCTGGCATCCGCGGCCCGCGGTCCGCGAGGCGGTGGCAGACGTTCAGAAGGCTCGCGCGTCGCTTGACGCCGAGGGCGAGCCTCGCCCATAGTCGGCCGCCCGACGCCGGCCCTTCGGCCTTTCGCGCGTCGAATCGAGCTTCGTCATGACACACGCCAGCACTCAGCCCGGACTCCTCGCGAAGAAGCTCGGGATGACGCAGATCTTCCTCGAGGACGGCACGCGCGTGCCGGTCACCGTGCTCGCCGTCGGTGGCAACACCGTGCTCGCGCATCGCACCGCCGAGCGCGACGGCTACACCGCGCTGCAAGTCGGCTTCGACGAGCAGAAGCCCAGCCGCATGAGCAAGCCGGACCTCGGTCGCTTCAAGGCCGCCAACGTCACGCCGCGCAAGCTCGTCCGCGAGTTCCGCGTCAACGCGGATCAGCTCGCGAAGTTCGCGGTCGGCAGCAACATCCCGGTCGACATCTTCGCCGAAGGTGCGCTCGTCGACGTCATCGGCACGACGAAGGGCAAGGGCTTCCACGGCTCGATGCGTCGCCACAAGCTCGGCGGCAAGCCCAACACGCACGGCACGCACGAGTACTTCCGCCACGGCGGTTCGATCGGTTGTCGCTTGACGCCCGGCAAGGTGCATCCCGGCAAGCGCATGCCCGGTCACCTCGGTGCCGAGCGTCAGACCGCGCAGAACCTCAAGGTCGCGAAGGTGCTCGGAGCGGAGGGCGTGCTGCTCGTGCGCGGTCCGGTGCCCGGCGCCGCGAACGACTACGTGGTGGTCCAGGTCGCGCGCAAGGCCGCGATCAGGGCCACGCACGCGAAGAAGTAGCCGCGAGCCTGCGTCGTGTCTCGACGCAACAAGCTCGACGATCGCTCGGCGCGTCACGACGGCGCGTATCACCGCGCGAAGAAAGAGGGCTTCGCCGCGCGTGCGGTGTTCAAGCTCGTCGAGCTCGACAAGCGCTTCCGCCTGCTGCAGCCGGGGCGACGCGTGCTCGATCTCGGGTGTTGGCCGGGCTCGTGGATGCAGTACGCCGCCGAGCGCGTCGGCGAGCACGGCCGCGTGATCGGCTACGACCTGCGGGCGGCCGAGATCGCGTTGCCGAGCTGGGCCGATGCGCGCGTGGGCGACGTGACGACGCTCGACACCGCGGCGTTGCTCGCCGAAGAAGGCCCCTTCGATCTCGTGCTCTCCGACATGGCGCCGCACACCACCGGCGATCGTCTCAGCGATCAGTTCCACAGCGAAGAGCTGTGCGCGCGCGCGTTGGAGATCGCGATCGCGGTGCTGCGTCCGGGCGGGCACTTCGCGGCGAAGGTGTTCCAAGGTGGTGGGCTACCCAAGCTGCTCGCAGGGGTGAAAGTCGCGTTCGCGGAGCCCAAGGCGGTGCACGTCGAAGCGACGCGCACCGGCAGTCGCGAGCAGTACCTCGTGGGGCGCGGGCTCAAGGCCGGTGCGTCGGCGGTCGCGAAGAGTCGCTAGCCTTGTGATCGCGGCGCCAAGCTTCGATCGCCGCGCGCAGCTTGGTCGTGCGTGCGTCGGCGGGTGAGAGCGCATCGGCGGCTTGCTGCGCGCTCTGTTCGGCGCGCGGGCGCTCCGCGGGTTGCTCCCAGAGCGCGCGCGCGAGCGTGAAGCGCAGCTCGGCGGCGAGCGTGGTGCCGTCGTCCACGAGGCCGAGCCCGCGCTGCACGGCA
>DASZPU010001133.1:0-4957 GCA_035550195.1 Nannocystaceae bacterium | reverse complement strand
GCGCGGCATCCGACGAGCGCGAGCATGCGCAGCTGTTCTTCGCGTTCGCGCGCGCCCACGGTGAGCTGCGTGGTCCCGGCCCGCTCGACATCACCGGCGCGCTCGCAGACACCGACGCGATCGCGATCGTGGTCGCGACGGTTCGCGAAGGCTGCATCGCCGAGACGATCTCCGCGATGCAGCTCCAACGCGCCGCGAGCTTCGCGAGCGATCCAGAGCGCCGCGCAGCGCTCGAGCGTGTGCTCGCACAGGAGCTCGAGCACGTCGATCTCGCCTGGTCGTTCGTCGCCTGGGCCTACGCACGCGGCGACGAATCACTGCGCGCGGCGGTGACGGCCGCGTTCGCCGACGCAGAGCGCTGCATCCCGCGTGGCCCCGACGTCGATCCGAGCGCCGCCGAGCTGGCGCGCTGGCACGACGCCGGCCGGCTGAGTGGCGCAGAGCTCCACGCCGTCGCGCTACACACGATCCGCACGCTGGTGCGCCCGAGCGCCGCCGAGCTGGCTCACAGCAGCCCTTCGCGCTGCAGGATCGCGACCAGTCGCTTCGTGTACTCGACCGAGTCCTCCGCCGACAAGTGCGACCACTCCGGGCACTCGAACTCCGCGAGCTCGGGATAGTCCTGCCAGTAGATCCCCGGCGCGCCGGTCTCCTTCAGCAGTCGATCCCAGAACTTTGCGCGCGGTGAGAAGCGGTCTTCGAGCTCGAGCACGCCGCCGCTGCTCGGATGGCGCACGAAGATCACCCGCCCGCCGCGTGCCGTGATCGCGTCGACGTTCGACTTCGCTTGCACGAGGATCGCATCCCACGCGTCGGCGAACATCTTCGCCCACTGCTCGTCGGTGAACACATCGGGCTTCGCCGGCGGAGTGAAGAGCGGGATCCAGATCTGCTGGACCTCGCGCATGTACTCCGGATCGCGGCGCGCCCACTCGGCCATGCGCACCTGGCGATCGAGCTCGATCGTCGCGAATGCCGGTGGCAGCCGCGGAGGCACCTTCGCGTTCGCACGATTCGCGAGCTCGATCTGCCCGATCAACGCCGGCAGCCGCAGGTCCTGCTCGTGGATGAACGCGAAGCGCTCCTGCAACCACAGCGACATCGGCAGCTCCCACGCATCCGCGGGCGACCAGCTCTCGTACTTCGTGATGTACTTCTTCGGCGTCTCGATCGGCGGACCGGCCGGCGCCGCGAACAAGCCCGGCACCACGCCGACGATCGTCGTGCCCGCGTAGGTCGGATCCTCCGCGAGATGCGTGAACATCGGCATCGGCGACGAGCCCACCGTCGCGAGCTGCAGCGGCGGTGCACCGCCGGTCATGCGGTGCAGCGTGTCGAGATCGATGTCGAAGAGCGTGCGCGACGCACCGACCAACACGATCTGTTCGCGCGTCGCTCCGACCGCCTTCGCGCGCAGCGGCACCCACAGGCCCGGCGTGTTGTCGTAGTCGGGCTGGTAGCCGAGCGCGCGCACGTGGCTCTCCCACCCGACCATCGCCGCGATCGCGCAGAGCAACGCCGCCGCGCCCATGCCCAGCCAGCCACGCTGCGGGATCACGCGGTGGATCTCGTGCGCGCGATCGTCAGAACTGGAAGTAGATGAAGGCATCGCCCCCTCCCTGCATCAGCACGATCGCGATCAGCATCGCGGTCCACAGCACCGTCACCATCGCACCGCTCATGCGCGTCATCACGTCTTCGATGCTGCGGTTGCGCATCACGACGTGCATGCCGATCAGGCCGCTCATCACCACGACCACCTTGGCGATCGCGAGCGTCGGGAGGATCGGCGGCGCCGGGATCGCGCCGAGCATCGACGCCGTGACCATCGCCGCGCCGGGCAGGTCGCGCGCGCGGAAGAACACCCACGCGATGCACACCAGCGCGAACGTCAGCACGCCCAGCAGCACGCGCACCACCGGGTGATGCGCCCATGCTTTCTGTCCGAACGCGCGCCCGAGCCGACGCTCGATCACGAGATAGAGGCCGTGCAGCGTGCCCCACACCACGAAGTTCCACGACGCGCCGTGCCACAGGCCACCCAGTACCATCGTGGCCATCAACGCGAACGCGGTGCGTCGGCGATTGCCGCCGAGCGGAATGTACAGGTAGTCGCGCAGCCAGGTCGACAGCGAGATGTGCCAGCGTCGCCAGAAATCGCGCAGCCCCACCGCCGCATACGGGAAGCGGAAGTTGTCGACGAGGTGGAAGCCGAAGCACAACGACAGACCGATCGCGCAGATCGAGTAGCCCGCGAAGTCGCAGAAGATCTGCCCCGCGAACGCGATGGTGCCGAGCCACGAGTCGAGCTGCGACGTCGGACCCATCGCGCCGAACACCGAATCGGCGGTGTCGGCGAGCATGCCGTCGGCCAGCACCATCTTCTCGAACAGCCCGAGCGTCATCAGGAACAGGCCCCAACCGAGCGCGCGCGCTTCGACGAACTTCTCGCGCTCGAGCTGGTAGAGGAAGTCGGCCGCGCGCACGATCGGACCCGCGACGAGCTGCGGGAAGAAGCTGACGAACACCGCGAAGTCGAGGAACGACTTCACCGGCTTCAGGTCGCGGCGGTAGACGTCGATCGTGTAGCTCAGCGTCTGGAAGGTGTAGAACGAGATCCCGACCGGCAGCACGATGTCGGGCGCCGCCGGCTGCCAGTCGACGCCGAGCTTGCCGGCGAGCGCGACGAAGTTCTCGAGCAGGAACTCGCCGTACTTGAAGAAGCCGAGCAGCCCGAGGTTGCCGACCAGGCTCACCATCAGGAACGCGCGCCGCGTGCGGGGATCGTCGGACGCGGCCATGCGGCGCGCGGCCCAGTAGTCGATCACCGACGAGAACAAGAGCAGCAGCACGAACGGCGGATTCCAAGCGCCGTAGAACACGTAGCTCGCGACCAGCAGCAGCACTTTCTTCGCCGGCCAGCTCGGCAGCAAGCGATAGAGCGCCAGTACGACGACGAAGAAGACGACGAAGACCAGCGAGTTGAAGACCATCGCCTAGAGGCCTGACTCGAACTCTGCCGCAGGCACGAAGAGCGCGGCCGACATCGGCGGCAGCGTGACGTCGAGCGTGCCGTCGTCGGCGACCACGAGCCGCAGATCGCCGTCGCTGAGGACGTCGATCATCTCGGTGCCGGGCGGTGCGGTGACGGTCATCGCGGTGTCTTCGAAGCGCGTGGTGCTGTCGTGCACCTGGTTGCTGTTCAGCACGACGATCGCATAGCTGCCACCCGCGTCGCCACCCAATCGTTCGTACGCGAGCATGCCGGCGTCGGTCTCGTCGCCGGTGTGCGCGGTGCTGAACACGACCTGCACGCCACCGCGCCGCAGCGAGCGGTAGTGCGCGCGGATCTTCGCGATGCGAGCGATCCACACGTAGGTCGGATGCGTGACGTCGAAGCCGGTGTCCCAGAGGCGTTCGCGATTGGCCGGGTCGTTGCCGCCGTCGAAGCCTTGCTCGGTGCCGTAGTACACACAGGGCACGCCCTGCGCGGTGAACTGGAAGAGGATCGCGTTGTGCACCAACGCGCGCTGCTCGTCGCGCGGGCGCTCGCGCACGTTGTAGAGGAAGCGCGTGACGTCGTGGTTGTCGAGGAAGTTGATCGGCATGTCGCGCGGCGCCACGCCGATGCCGCGCTCGTTGGGCATGTCGCCCCAGTTCACCAGGCGATCGTTCCACAGCGACGCGACGCGATCGGTCGACTGCGCGAACGTGAACACGTCGCGCACCGCCTGGAAGTGCTGCGAGAAGTAGAACACGCTGTCGAGCTGGTCCCCGCTGAGCGGCTGACCATCGGGCACGCACTTGGCCTCGTCGGCCAGCTGCTGCTCGTCGGTGGGATCGGGCGCCCAGGTCTTGCCGAGGAAGCCCGCGAGATCCTCGGTGCCGAAGATGTCGTGGCGCGTGAAGCTGCCGAGCAGCGCATCGCGGCCGTCGAACACCTCGCCGAACATCAGGAAGTTGTCCTTGCCCTGCTCGGCCAGGCGCGCGCGCATACGCTGCGTGAAGAAGCGCCAGAACGCATACTCGACGTGCTTCACCGTGTCGATGCGGAAGCCGTCGATGTCGGTCTGCTCGACCCAGCGCGCCATCTCGTCGACGAACATCTGCTTGGTGTCGCAGCGACTGGTGTCGATGTCCTTCAAGCCGCCGGGGAAGTCGCCGTGCAGCAGCTGATCGGGATCGTCGAAGTCGTACGTGCGACCCTTGCGGTTGTAGGCCGCGGGGTCCTGCAACAGCGCGGGCTCGGGCGGGACGTGCCCGGTCGCCGGGTCGTACTGGAACACGATCGGCGCCGGCCCGGCCTCGCCGAGCGAGGTGAACGCCTGCACGCCGCGCGGATCGAAATCGGGATCGTATTCGGTGAAATGACGCGTGGGATTGACCGCGCTGCCGTTGCCCTGGAAGTTGATGTCGGGCACGCCGTTCAAGTTCATGTCGTAATAGAAGGCCTGCCCCATGTGGTTGGTGACGATGTCGACCACCACCTTCATGTCGCGATCGTGCGCTGCGGCCACCAATGCGCGCAGCTCGGTGATGGCGCCGAAGTGGGGATTGAGCGCGCCGAGATCCCTGGCCCAGTAGCCGTGGTAGCCGTCGACGTTCGCGTCGGTGTCGACGTTCTCGATGATCGGCGAGATCCACAGCGTGGTGACGCCCAGGTTGTCGAGGTAGGCCAGCTTGTCTTCGAGCCCGCGCCAATCGCCGCCCTGATAGCGCGCGAGATCGTCGAACTCCACGTTGTAGTCGTTCGACGCGTCGCCGTTGGCGAAGCGATCGACCAGCACCTGATAGATGACCTCGTCGCGCCAGTCGTCGACGTGGGTCGCGAGCTCCGGCGCGTGCTCGAAGTCGCCGAAGTCCATGCAGCCGGGCGCGAGTGCGGTGAGCAGGAGGATGCGTCGCATGGTGCCCTCAGTCGCGGAAGTAGCTGGTGGACCCGAACCACCACTCGGCA
>DASZPU010001132.1:0-5269 GCA_035550195.1 Nannocystaceae bacterium | reverse complement strand
GACGGCCCGTCGGTACCTCGAGCTGTCCGCGCGCGACCGCGTCGGCGAGCGCCGGCAACGACGCGCCCGCGAACGGTCGCTGGCCGTAGAGCGCCTCGAACAGCGCGACCGCGAAGCCGAACTGATCGCTGCGCGCGTCCGCGGCCGCGCCCGCGAGCTGCTCGGCGGCCATGTACGCCGGCGTGCCGACGATGCCGCGCGTCTGCGTCCAGCGATCGAGCGGCAGCGGCTGCGGCTCGCCATCGTCGTCGGCGACGTGCTCCGCGTCGTCGTGCTCGACCGCGAGCCCGAAGTCGATCATGCGCGCGCGTCCGTCGGTGCCGACCACGATGTTGTCGGGCTTCACGTCGCGGTGCACGAGCCCGGCCGCGTGTGCAGCCGCGAGCCCGCGCCCGGCCTGCGCGAAGATCTCGAGCACGTCGGTGATGCTGCGCTCGGCCTCGCGCGACCACTTGCGCACGTCGGCGCCCTCGACGAACTCCATCGCGAGATAGACGCGACCTTCGTGCTCGCCGACCTCGTACACGTGCACGACGCCGGGATGCGAGAGCCGTGCGAGCGCCTTCGCTTCGCGGAGCATCCGTCCGCGGCGTACCTCGTCGTCGTCGCTCGTGCCCGCGTGCAGGAGCTTGAGCGCGATCTTGCGGTCGAGCTGGTTGTCGTACGCGGCGTAGACCGCCCCCATCGCGCCCTTGCCGATCGTGCGCAGGATCGGGAAGCGACCGATGCGAACCGGCTCGATGGTCGCGCCGAAGAGTCGCGCCTGCACGAGGTTGCGTACGTGCGCGGTGTCGACGAAGTCGTCGTCGACGCGCTCGACGGTGTCCGCGTGCGCAGAGCTCTGCGAAGGCGCATCCGTCGGCCGGCGGGGTTCGGACATCGTCGTGACCATCACCGGCGAAGGAGTGTCGAGACCCACCTCGTCGGATCGAGCACGTCGAGCTTAGCCCTACCGCGGGGGTTTGGGCGCCATCCAGAGGTCGCCGGAATCGGCGAAGGTCCAGTAGACGTGGGTCTCGTCGACGGTGCTGCGCCACGGGAGCTGGCCGGGCAAGTCGGCGACGACGACCGCGTCGCCGGTGCCCTTGTCGATCGCGACCAGCGTCGACTCGCCCGTGCTCGCGAACACGTGGGTCGCGTCGTGGGTCATGCGGTAGATCGGGAGGTCGAGGTTCTCCGTCGTACCGGTCGCGCGCGAGAAGCGTTGCAGTCGGCCGTACTCGTCCGGCCAGAAGATCCACTCGCAGTCGGCCAGCACGTCGCCGACTTGTTGCAGCGTCGGGATGCCGCCGTACGTCCCGTCGCTCGGATCGATCCATCCGACGCTCGGCACGATGCCCTCGTTGCCGAAGAGCAGCGCGCCGTCGTAGGTGAGATAGGCGTACCAGCGCTCCGGCCCGATGAAGAGCTCGGACGCTCCGCCGGCCTTGGGCATGCGGAAGAGGCCCTCGTTCGCCGAGTAGAAGATCCAGTCGCCGGCGACGACGAGCGCGAGGGGCTGCGTGAGCTCGGCGATCACCACGGCGTCGCCGCCGTGCTTCGGCATCTCCCACAGGTAGCCCGGGTTGATGTAGTCGGTCCACAGCAAGCGATCGTCGACGATCGCCAGCTCGGCGGGGTTCATCCCCGCGGGGCCGAGCAGCTCGACGTCGCCGGTGCATTTGTCGATGCGATAGAAGCTCGACTCCCAGAACGTGACCGCGACGTAGATGCGGTCGTCGTCGACGATGGACGTCGCATTCCAGCCCTCGAGCTCGAGCAGCTGCCGCGCCGGGGCGTCCGCGCAGCTCGGGCCCGCGGGCAATGGCGGCGCCATGGCACACGTCGCCGGCGGAAGCTGACTGCCGAAGTCCGGCACGGGATCGTCCGGCGGGGGAAGCTCGCCGCCGCCGACATCCGCACCGTCGTCGTCGTCGTCGGGGATAGACGGACCATCGTACGAGTTGCCGTCGTCGTGGGTCGCGTCGTCGGAGCCGGACGCTCGACCGGATGCCGACGCGAGCGTGTCGCCTTCGAGCGGCGTGCGGCCACACGACACCAACCACAAGAGCGCCATACCCCAGCGCCGATCCATACCGGCAGCATGACACGATGATCGCGGGATGTCTCGCAGCGATCGTCGGATGCGTCGGGGAAGCCACGCTCGCGGCACTCACCGCGTGTTTTCGACGGTCGAGGTTTGACAGTGCGCATTGCGGCGACCTACGGTGGCGCGATGTCGACGGGCACTCGCAGCATCGCAGTCGCGCTGTTCTCGATCACGCTCGCGTGTGCGGCGAGCGACGACGACGACGACGGGGCAGGGGACACGACCTCCGGCGGACCCGCGACCACTACGACGTCGTCGTCGTCGAGCAGCAGCGGCAGCACGAACCCGACGACCACGTCACCGTCGGAGACCAACGCGAGCGCGGAGAGCGAAGGCTCGTGGGGCGAGAGCGGTGACGACGAGTCGAGCGGCTCGTCGAGCTCGGGCGGCGACGAGAGCAGCAGCAGCGAGAGCGGCGGCGCGGTCGAGTACGACGAAGAGTTCGTGTGGGTCGCGGACTTCATGCGCACCAACTGCGTCGGCTGTCACGCGACCGGGATGAACGGCAACCTGCTGTTGCCCGGCCCCGACATCTCCAACGACGAGGTGCGCATGGCGATCGAGGGCGTGGTCGCGACCACGGGCTTGCTCATGGTCGAGCCCGGCGATCGCAACGCGAGCCAGACCTGGCTGCAGATCACCAACGAGTTCGGCGCGCAGTTCCCGGTCGAGGACACCGATCGCTTCGGCGCATGGATCGACGCGGGCGCGCACTACGTCGTCGAGTGACGTCGCGCTACGGCTTGGGCGCGACCCAGAGTCCGCCGTCGTCCGCCGAGGTCCAGTACACGTGCGTCTCGTCGAGCGCGACGAGCCACGGCACGGCGTCGGGCACGTCACCGACCAGCACGTCCTCACCGGTCTGCTTGTCGATCGCGATCACGCGCGAGTCGCCGGTGCTGGCGAAGAGGCGGGTCGCGTCCTGCGTGAAGCGATAGGTGGGCGGTCCGATCGGCGTCGTCGCACCGGTCGCGCGTTCGATGCGGTGGGGCTGACCGAGCTGATCGGCGTGGAAGAACCACTCGCAGTCGGCGACCACGTCGGAAAAGCCTTCCGCGGCGACGCTGCCCATCGTGGCCGACGACGGATCGATCCAGATCGACGAAGGCGCGTCGAGGCGGGCCGCGAACAGCGTGGCACCATCGTAGCTGAGGCTGGCCATCGGCCAGGCATCCACCGTGATGAACGGCTCGGCCGCGCCGCCGCTGCGTGGGATGCGGAACACGCCGTCGTGCGACGCATAGAAGATCCAGTCGTCGGCGAGCACGAGTCCCAACGGGAGATAAGCGTCGGCGATCGCGATCGCTCGACCGCCGACCTTCGGCAGCTGCCACACGTGACCCTGGTCGACGAAGTCGGTCCAGATCAGGTGGTCGTCGACGGCGACGATGTAGCCGTTGTTCTGGCCGGCGCTGCCGATCAGCTCGGCATCACCGCTGCACTTGTCGATGCGATAGATCTGCGCCGGCTCCCAGACCGACGTGACGAAGAGGTAGACCCAGTCGTCGTCGACCGCGAGCGTGGCGTGGTAGGCCGTGTCGTCGTCGAAGAGCTGTCGCTGCTCGCGGGGAGGATCGTCGCAGCTCGGCGCCGCGGGGAGAGCAGGTGCCGTCGCGCACTCGCCGGGTGGTGGCAACGCGCCGCCGACGTCGGGCAGCGGTTCGTCGGGCGGCGGGAGATCGGCGCGCTGCGACGGTCCGTCGAAGGAGTCGCCGTCGACGGTCGTCGCTTCGCCCGAGCCCGACGCGGACGCGAGCGTATCGCCTTCGAGCGGCGAGCGGCCGCACGCCACCATGCACACGAGCGCCATACCCCAGCGCCTACCCATGGCCCGAGCATGACACGATCGCGGCGCGGCTCCAATCGCGAGGCGACGATCGTCAGGGAACGCAGCTCTGCCACTTGTCGCGCACGTCGCCGAGCGCGACGACGATGACCCGCAGTGGCCGTGGCGGATCGACCTGTGTGTACGAGGGATCGTCGAACGCGGCGATCGGGCGCAGCGCGAAGACGTCGTCGAGGATCGGGATCCAGTCCATCGGGATCACCGCGAAGTCGGGCGCGCGGGCGATCCAGTGGCAGGTCTTCGCCTTGCGATCGAAGTGCACCGCGGCGGCTTCGTGATCGTTGAGGCCCACGAGATCGACGATCGTCATCGTGCGCGGCGTGAACCATCGCATCGCGCCCGCGCCTTCCACTGCGACCACGGCGTCGGGCGGGAGCTCGGCCGCGACGAACTGTGCGGGCTGCGTGTGCAGCACGTGGGTGTCGTCGGCGTTCTGCGCGATGCGGGCGAGCGCATCCTTCGACTGCACGCCCGCGAGCACTGCGACCGGTACCAACGCGACGACGGCGGCGATGCGCGGCAGCGCGGCGAGGCCGAGTGCGACCACCACCGGCATCGCCGCGAGCAGCGGTGCGAAGTAGCGCGACTCGAAGAACTGCACGCCGTGGTGCAGCGGGCGCGTGAGCGCGACCAGCACGACGGTCGCGAGCGTCACGCCGAACAGCATCGTCGCGTGCGCGTGGCCGAGCTTCAGCTCGCGACGGATCGCCGCGGCCACGAGCACGATGCCGCCCAGGCCCACGAGCCACGGCAACCACGGCAGGACTTCGTTGGCCACGTAGGCGAGACCGGCCAGACCACCGCCCTTGCCCTTCACGCTCCACGCGTTCGGCAGCAGCGTGCCGACGGTCGCGCGCAGCCACATCGACCACAGCGCGAACGCGAGGCCGGCACCGACCAGCGCAGCGATCGCGGCGCGCCGCATCGCGACGCCGCGCGCACGCGCGAGCACGACGACACCGAGCAGCGCGACCGACCACGCGGCGAGCTCGGGCCGCGCGAGCACGCCGAGCGCACCGAGCACGCCCGCCGCACCGACGCGCGCTTCGACGACCGCCCACGCGATCGCCAGCGCGAGCGCGGATGCCAGCGGCACCTCCATGCCGCTGCCGATGCCCTGCAAGTGCAGCGGAGACGCAGCCGCGAGCGTGCCCGCGAGCGCCGCGATCGATCGCAACGGCAACGGCGACGACTCGCTCGCTTGTCGGCGCCCGATCGCGAGCGCGAGTGCACCCGCGCACCAGGCCGTGAGCGCGTGCAACAGCACGCCGAGCGCGAGCACGCGCGGCACCGGATCACCACCGGTCGGCCACGCCCACAGGAGCACGACCCAC
>DASZPU010001131.1:0-19759 GCA_035550195.1 Nannocystaceae bacterium | reverse complement strand
CGACGCGAGAGCGACCGCTCGCCGCCATCACGATGAGGTCGGCGTTCATCGACGTCGCTTCTTCGATCACCGCCTGCGCCGTCTGACCGGGGCCGACGACGTGTTCCACGGACACACCGAGGCAGAGCTTCTCGGTGAGGTGCTTCAGCACCGCGATCGAAGCATCCTTCGCGCGCTGCTGGATCTCGTCGAGCACGCCGACCGGGAGCGACACCGGCCCGGTGTACATCGTCGCGCGCTGGAACAGCGGCGTGACGTGCAACAGCCACAGCTTGCCGCCCTCGCTCGCGCGCACGAGATCCGCCGCGAGCTCGACCGCGCGCAACGACGAAGCCGAGAGCTCGACGTGCTGCCCCGCAGCATCGATCGCCGCCCCGGACTCCACCGCTTCGTCGCTCGCGGGCTCGAAGTCGACGGGCACGAGGATGCGCTTGAAGCTCTTCATCGTGCGCGGAGATTATCACGCCTGTCGTTGGCGCGAGCGGCCACGACGGCGCAACAAGGGGCCGATGGCGAGCGCGCTCTTCGGCCACAGGTCGCCCATCCGCGCGAGCCAGCCGCGATGCCGGGGCAGGAACAGCTCGAGCGGCCGCTTCGCGAGCACCTCGCCGAGGATCGCGTCGACGACCTCGCTGGTCTCGAGCACGCGCCCCGAGAACGTCCACGCCGCTTGCTCGTAGTCGCGTTGCAGATCGAGCATCGGCGTGCGCACGGCGTCGGGACACACCACCGTGATCGCGACACCCTTGCCGCGCAGCTCTTGCGCGGCCGCGAGCGAGTAGGCCCGTACGGCGAACTTCGATGCGCTGTAGAGCGCGATCCCGGGCACGGGTGCGAGCGCCGCGAGCGAAGCGACGTTGACGATGTGTCCGCGACCGCGCGCGAGCATGCCCGGCAACACCGCACGCATGCCGTGCACGATGCCTTTGACGTTGACGTCGAAGTGGCGATCGACGTCCTCGGCTTCGACCTCGTGCACCCAGCCGGGCATCAGATAGCCGGCGACGTTGCACAGCACGTCGAGCCCCCCGAAGTGGCGATCGGCGGCTGCGATCGCGGCATCCCACGCGATCGCATCGGTGACGTCGAGTCGGCGCACGAGCGCGCGCTCGCTCGGCCACGACGCCGCGTGGGCCGTGAGCGCGGCGAGATCGCGATCGGTGGCGAGCACACGATCACCGCGCGCGACGATCGCATCCGCGAGCGCACGTCCGATCCCGCTCGCCGCTCCGGTGACGAGGAAGCTGGTCATCGTCAGCTCGCCTTGCGCGCGCGCGCGTCGATGACCGGCATGCCGTACGAGAGCTCGCCGACGACGCACGTGGGATGGATGCCCGGCGACAGCGCGTGGGCGGTGAGCTCGGACGACGGCGCGACGTTGGGGAAGTCGGGATGCTGCTGCGATGGCCCCGCGATCTCCTTCTCCTGCACCATCGAGATGTACTGATCGACCGAGCCTTCGAGGGTGTTGCCGTTGAGCACGACCTCGCTGCCGCTGCGCCGCGCCCACTTGCGCAGCCCGGGGATCCGCGAGTGCTCGGGCGCGTAGCTGTCGGCCGACACGCCGTTCTCGCTGGTGACGAAGATGCCGGCCTCGGTGCGCACCACGATCGAGTGGTTGCCTTCGGTGTGACCCGGCGTGTGCACGAGCGCGAGCGCGTCGCCGATCATCACGTCGCCGTCGAGCAGGATCACGCGATCGTCGGGCACACCGTCGGTGCCGTGCGGGCAGTACCACTCGGCCTGCGTGGGCAGGAGGCCTTTCGTGCTCGCCCACTCCTGCCGCATCACCAAGAGCTTCGCGTTGGGAAAGAACGCCGGACGATCGGCGGTGCCCAACCATCCCCGCACGTCCTGCGTGTGCAGATGATCGTAGGTGATGTAGTCGACGTCGGCGGGCGTGATGCCGAGCTGCGCGAGGCACTCGGCGACGTCGTGGATCGCCGGCCACATGCGGCTCGGCAAGAATCCATCGGCGCCCCCGAGCGGCTTCGCGAGGCGCTTGAAGAAGGGCGTCTCGGCGTTCGCGCGACGATCGAGCGGCTCGCCGACGATGGTCTTCACGCCGTGCGGCGTGTCGACTTGGATCACGAACAAGCGGTTGAGGATGTGCACGAACGGCGTCGGCACACTGCAGGCGTCGCGCAGCGCGTACTTCGTCGGATACGGCACCTTCGCGAGATCGAACGATCGCAGCAGTCGCGCGGGCGCGGCCGACGACAGCTGCTCGCGCAGCGCGTGCGCACCCTTTCGCACCGCACGCAGACGATCCTGTGGCGACGCATGACGACGCGCGCCCTCGAAGTGATGCAGCGGGCGCAGCACCGGATCCGGATGGACGACCATGGGTGCGACGCTAGCATTGCGGGCGCGGGTGCGGCGTGCCACGCTCGTGGTCGGAGACGGCGCCTACGTGAAAGGCTGGATCGGCTGGACCCTGCTCACGCTCTCGCTGCTCGTCGCAGTTGCGGGCTATCGCAACCAGCGGCCCGAGCAGGAGACCGAGGACATGTCGAAGCTCGCGGCCTGCGACGTCGGCGAGCCGTGCAAGGTCGACGCGCAGCGCCCGTTCAAGATCCGCACCGACGTCATCAGTCGTCGCTACGAATGGGCGACGTCGGTCGGACCGGTGACGGTCGCCTGCAAGCGCAAGCTCGTGCTCGCAGGCGACTGGCAGTGCGTGCCGACGCGCGGGCCTATGGGCGAGTGACGCGGCGCCGCACGAGCGCGAGCAATCCGAGGAGCGCGAGCGCGGCCGTGGGATGCTCGCTGCGCCCCGCATCGCACGCGCAGTCGAAGAGTCCCTCCTCGCAATCGTGCTCGTCGACCTGGTCGTGCACCACCTCGGGATCGTCGGCGTGCTCGTCGGCGAGCACCGGGCACTCGAGCTGCACGTCAGCGCTCGCCGCGAGATCGCGGAACTGTGCGCGCACGGTGCCGGTGATGACCTCGCCCTCGCGTTCGTCGCAGATGCCGGCCGTGATCATCGCGTCGCCGTAGACCTCGCCGACGTCGAAACCCTCGGTGTGGAAGTCGACGTCGCCGGCGTACAAGCGATGGCCTTCGGCGTCGCGCAGGATCGCCTGCGAGATCGCGAGCTGTCCCCAACCGAGCTCGCAGGTCTCGCACGGCTCGTAGCCGACGATGAGCTCGAGCGAGGTGGCGTCGGTTCCGGGGACCGCGATCACCTCGCCACCGTGCAGCGTGCCCCCGGCCAGCTCGAGATCCAGCGCGAAGCGATCGCCGGCGACGACGCTCACGCCACCCGCGGACACCTCGTTCTGCAGCTCGGCGCGCGCGTCCTCACCGACGACGCGCACGAAGCCGCGGGCGTAGCCGACCACATGCCACGGATCGTCCTTCGCGAACGGCATCGGCATGACCAGCATGAAGCCGCCCACGATCACGCGCATCGGCTCGGCGGGGTCCTGCAGCGACAACGGCGGGAACGGCTGGCCCGGTCCCGGCGAGAGCTCGCTCGCGAGCGAGCGAACGAACGGATCGTCGGTGCGCAGCACGAGCTCGTCGATCGCCCAGCTCGCGACCGGCATGCGATCTGCGGTGAACTCGACGCCGCTCTGTTGTTGCGTGAGACACGTACGCGGCGTCAGCTCGATCGCCGCATCGCCGGGACCATCGAGCACGATGCACTCGGCGTCGACGTGCGCTGCACCGCTCGCGGTGAGCGCGAAGCAGTTGCGCAGCTCACTGTCGTCGCCCCCGTCCTCGACGTGATAGGTGACGGCGTTGCCGTCGCGCTCGTACCAACCATCGAAGTGCGGGCACAACCGCGTGCCCACCACTGCGTCGACGATCGGCAGCGGCTCGCGCAGCGTGCTACCGGTGAATTCGTTCATCATGAGCCCGAGCTGGCGTTGCTCGGTCTCGTAGGCGGGCACATCGTCGCAAGCGACGAGCCCGAGCAGCAACATCGCTGCCACGGCGCATCGGTGATTGACCATCAGACCTCTCGCGGAGGTAGTCCGCGCTGGAGGCGATGGGTTGCACCGTGTCGTTCAGAGCGTGCAGGCGAGCACGGTGGCGATGCCGGCGATCGCGACAGTGCGCGCGATGATCCCGCGTGCGCGCGCGAGCAGCTCGTTTCTCGCCTCGACGTCGCGCACGCGATCGATGCCGCAATCGAAGTTGCACTGTCCGCGGTACGCCAGGATTGCGCACGTGCTGCTCGCGGCTTGCAGCGCGCAGAACACTGCGACCGTGACGAGCAGCACGGGCACGACGCGGATCCATCCTTCGAGCGGCACGCCGAGCCACGGCAACGCCGCGGCCGTGAAGCTCGCCGCCGCGGCCTCGATCCATCGTTTGCGTCGCTCCTTGGGGCCCAGGTTGACGGCGGCGGCGGCGACCACGACCCAGGTACGAGCTACTCCGACAGGCGGATCGGCGCCGGGCTCAAACCCCGCCGAAACGCCAGCAGCGATGGGGTGGCGGCTCGCGACGCACGTCCGGATCGAGGCTCTTCGCGGTGATGTCGACGAGTTCGGGCAGCGCTTTGCCGTCGAGCGCGAAGCCGCGCTTGTTGGTCGAGAAGAACAGCGTGCCGTGCGGTGCGAGTCGGTTCATGCACGCGCGCACGAGCTCGACGTGATCGCGTTGGATCTCGAGCGTGCGGGTCATCGCCTTGCTGCTCGACCAGCTCGGCGGATCGCACACGACGATGTCCCAGCGCTCGCGCGCTTGTGGGAGCCAGGCCATGCAGTCGGCCTTGACGAAGGCGTGCTGCTTCGCGTCGAGACCGTTCACCGCGAAGTTGCGCTCGGCCCAATCGAGGTACGTGTTCGACAGATCGACCGTCGTCGTGTGCGCGCCCGCCTTCGCGGCCACCACCGAGATCGCACCGGTGTAGCCGAACAGGTTGAGCACGCGCTTGCCCGGCGCGAGCGCGGCAACCATCCGACGCAGCGCGCGATGATCGATGAAGAGCCCGGTGTCGAGGTAGTCGGTGAGGTTCACGAGGAACCGGTAGTCACCCTCGCGCACGGGCATCTCTTCGCCGCGGCGATCGAAGTGACCGTATTGATTGCCGCCGGTCTGCGGACGGCGGCGCTTCACGTGCACGTGCTCGCGCGCGACGCCCAGCTCCTGCACGAGCGCATCGACCATGATGCGCACGCGCTCCGACGCGAGCGACGGATCGATCTTGCGCGGCGCCTGGTACTCCTGCAGATGCACGCGATCGCCGTAGCGATCGACGATCGCGTGGAAGCCGGGGATCTCCTGGTCGTACAGGCGATAGGCCTCGACGCCGAAACGCTGCGCCCACGGCTCCAGCCGGCGCAGGTTCTTGCGAATGCGCGCGGCGAAGGGATTGTCGTCCGCAGGCGCAGGCGCGGCCGCAATCGGCTGACGATTCGCGCCGACGATGCGACACGCGAGCGGACCGTTGTCGACCGCGGGTGCATCGGCGAGCGACAGGCCGAGCAGCTCGATCGGCGCCGACTCGGCCGCGATGATGCGTACGCCCCACTCGGGCCCGCGCGCCATCAGCTGCGCGAGCTCGCTGTACACGCCGCGCACCTCGGCCTCGTCGCCCATGCGCGCACCGTACGGCGGGTTCGTGCACAAGAGACCAGGCGTACGCGGCAGCATCAGCTCGCGCAGCGAGGCGCGCTCGAAGGTGATGCGCGGCGCGACACCGGCACGCTCGGCGTTCGCACGCGCGCGCACGATCGCCTCGGGGTCGGCGTCGTAGCCGATGATCTTCGCCGGGTTCGATGCGCCCGCACGCGCACGCTCGCTCGCTTCGCGACGCAGCTCGGTCCACGCCGCCTCGTCGTGCCCGCGCCACTTCGTGAAGCCGAACTGCGGCCGCAACAGCGCCGGCGCACGATCGCCGGCGATGCTCGCACCCTCGATCGCGATCGTGCCCACACCGCACAACGGATCGAGCAACAGCTCGCCCGCAGCCGCACGCGCCGGCCAATCGCCGTGCAAGAGCAGCGCAGCCGCGAGCGTCTCCTTGAGCGGCGCCGGCCCTTGCTCGGGACGCCAGCCACGACGATGCAGCGGCGCGCCCGCGAGATCGATGCCGATGCTGCAGCCCCGCCCGCGCACGTACACCGAGATCCGCACGTCGGGATTCTCGGGATCGACCGACGGCCGCGTGCCGAAGCGATTGCGCAGGCGATCGCAGATGCCGTCCTTCACGAGCTGCGCCGCGTAGCGCGAGTGCGTCACCACCTCGCCCTGCGCAACCATGTCGACCACCAACGTGCCGTCGGGCGCGAGGTGATCCTCCCACGGCAGATCGAACGCGATGTGCTGCAGATCGTCGACCTTGTCGATCGCGGCGTCGTGCAGGTGGAGGATCACGCGGCTCGCAGTGCGCGACCACAGACAGATGCGATAGGCGAACGACAACGGGCCGCGCACGCGCAGACCTGCAGGTGCCGGGCGCACGACCTTCGCACCGAGCGCGAGCAGCTCCTGCTCGAGCAATCCGACGAGCCCGCGCGAAGCGGTCACGAAGAGGCTGTGGGTGGTCATGCCGGCCCGCGCAGCGTAGCGAGCAAATCCGGCATGAGCGAAGGATTCGTCGCGACGACGCTCGCGGCGTCGAGTCGCCACGGTGCGCCGTCGAGCGTGGCGATCACACCGCCGGCTTCGCGCACGAGCAGTGCGCCCGCAGCCCAGTCCCACGGCTGCAGCGCGTACTCCCAGTAGCCGTCGACGCGACCGGCTGCGGTGTATGCGAGGTCGAGCGCGGCCGAGCCCGGGCGTCGGATCCCGCGCGATCGCTGCAGCACGCGCGCGGTCTCGACGACGTTGTCGTGGTGCGCGCGCTGCGGATCGTAGGGGAAGCCGGTCGCGAACAACCCGCGCTCGACCGCCGCGGTCGAGGTCACGCGCAGCCGCACGTGATCGTGCCGCGGCGCATCGAGCCACGCGCCCTGCCCTGCGATCGCGGTGAAGCACTCGTCGCGATTCGGATCGAAGACCACACCGAGCACCGCGGTTTCGCCCTCGTAGAGCGCGATCGAGACGCTGAAGTGCGGGAAGCGGTGCGCGAAGTTGGTGGTGCCGTCGAGCGGATCCACGATCCAACGCCGACCGCCGTCGCCACTCGCCCCGGATTCCTCCGCGAGGATCGCATCGTGGGGAAACGCGTCGCGCAGCCGCTGCACGATCTCGGCCTCGGCTTCGCGATCCGCGATGGTGACGAGATCGATCGCGGTGCCCTTCGTCTCCACCACGAGCTCATCCTCGAAGCGGCGCAACAAGATCGCACCGGCCGCCCGCGCAGCCGCGATCGCGACGTCGAGCTCCGCGCTCACCCGTTCGCGACCCGCGGCGCGTGCGAGCGCCAGCGCCGTACGTGCGGCAGATCGTCGTCGAGCCAGTACGCGCGACGATCCTCGACGACGAGCAGCTCTTCCCACTTCGCACCGACGTCGCCGCGCGCGATGTGGGGCTCGAACGCCCACAGCCCGGGCTCGGGGCGCACGTCGGAGCCGCGACCGGTGTTGCAGAACGGCGTGCCCTGACGCAGGCCGGGCACGCGCGCGGCGATCGCTTCGGGCACGCGATTCACCACCGTCTGCGCGAGCAGACCGAGCCCCGCGGTGAGCCCGAAGCCGAGCACCGGACGCTGACCGAGCGGCACGCGCGGCTGGTGATACACGCGATGCGCGAGCACGCCGAACGGATAGTGACGATGACAGTTGCGCACGCCGAGATCGGCGAGCAGGTCTTCGGCGCCGCGATAGATCTCCGCGAGCGTCTCACCGCGCGTCACGAGCTCGGCGATGAGCGAGCGAAAGCCTTCGAGATCGTCGAGCAGACGATCGACCTCGGGGTTCTCGCCGCACGAGAACGCGTAGCCGATGTCGGCGGCATAGCCGTCCTTCACCGGCGCGACGTCGAGGATCGCGGCCATGCCGGGCTCGAGCGCGCGATCGCTGGGGAAGAAATCGAACGGGGTGCGAAAGCCCTTGAAGCAGGTGCGATCGCCGAACCACGCGAACGGGCGATGGAAGAACCCCTTCACGCCGGCGTCGCGCAGCTTGTCGCCGAGCAGCGCCGCCGCTTGCTTCTCGGTGACACCGGGATGCAGCTCCGCCGCGGTGGCTTCCGCACACTGATAGGCGAGCTGTTGCACCTCGCGGAAGCGCGCGAGCTCGAGCGATGTGTAGTTGCTTGCGGTCATGGCGAGATCGTCTGGCCCGAGTTGACGTCACCCGGATTGTCGTCCGCGATGACTGCCCATGTGAAGGCGTCACCTTGCCGGCCGCTCCCGATGCGCCCGAGCGAGCTTCCAGCCGCGGGCGCGGGTTGCTCGGAGACGCCGATGTCGACCGACATGAGGCCGTTCGCGACGCCCGCCGTGGCGAGCACTCCGCCTTCGTAGCCGATGAACTCGATCACGGTGCCGCTGACGTCGAGCGCGATGCCTTCGTTGTCGTTCTGCAGGCCATTCACCGGCAGCACGCGCGAGTAGAAGGTGACGCCGTTTACGGTGGTACCGACGACGAAGGTGGTGAGCGCCATCGTGTTGTAGCTGGCGCCGTTGCTGCCGTTGTAGAGCGTGACGGTGACCGTGTTGATGTCGACACCAGCGACGACCGCGACCTCGACGAACTCGTTCACGTCGGCACCCGAGTTGTCGTAGTGGAGCTCGTTGATCCACACGTTGGGTCGGCACGCGTCCGCCGTCTCGTTGCACGCTTCGAGCGCGCCGCACGGCGAGCCGGTGTGCGTGCACGCGCCGGCGGCATCGCAGGTGTCGGCGCCGTTGCAGAAGAGCGCGTCGGTGCAGTCGCTGCCGAGCGCGTGCGGATCGCCGACGACGCCACCGCTGCCGTCGCACTCGAGCGTCTGACAGGCGACATTCTGATCGGCCGCGGGCAGGTCCGTGCCCGCCGACGTGTTGTCGACGCCGCACACGAACGCATCGCACGTGATCGCCTGACAGAACGTCGGCGTGCCGTTGCAGTCGTCGGGCTCGACACAGCCGACGCAACCACCCGTGCCGTCGCAGACGCCCGCCGCACACGTCGTGCCCGCCGGCGACGGATCGTTCACCGGGTTGCCGGCATCGCATGCATCGGTGGTGCACTCGAGCCCGTCGACCAGCGGATCGGCGTCGTCGTCGATCGGCCCCGAGCCACCCATGCCGTCGCACACGACCACTTGGCAATCGCCGTCGGTCTGGCCCGCGTCGCTCACCGCAGTGTTCGGCGCGGTGAAGCTCTGCCCGCACACGTTCCCATCGCACGTGCGCGTCTGGCAGTCGTCGTTCGGCGGCAGCGACGTGCAATCGCTCGGCGCGTTGCACTCGACGCACGCGCCGTTGCCATCGCACACGCCGGTCGGACACTGCCCGCCCGCACCGTTGGGCGGGTTGCTGCCCACGCCCATCTCGCACACGTCGTCGGTGCACGCGTTGTCGTCGTCCGGGAGGTCCGCATCGTCGATGTCGTCGGTGGGCATGCCCATCGTGCACATCACGACGCCGCAATCGCCGTCCGTCTGCAGCTCCGCCGGTGCTTGCACGCCGTCGAGCGGCGTCCACGTGCAGCTGCCCGCGTCGCACTCGTCCAACGTGCACGGCAACGCATCGTCGCAGCCGAGATCGTCGAAGCACTCGGGCCCGCCGCTGCTGCTGCTGCTACCGCCGCTCACCGACGGATCGGTGGTCGTCGGATCGGTGGCGCTCGGATCGGTCGTCGTCGCGTCCGTGTCCGTCACACCGGTGCTGCCGGTCGTCGCGTCCGTGTCCGTCACACCCGTGCTGCCGGTCGTCGCATCCGTCGTCGTCGACGTGTCGCTGCTCTCGCTCGAAGTGCCCTGTGTGTCCGTCGACGTGTCCGTCGAAGTGCCCTGCGTGTCCGTCGACGTGCCGTCGGTGTCGGTCATGTCGGTGGTGACGGTTTGCGTCGTCATTCCCGTGCTCGACGAATCCGCACTCTCGGTCATCGCGGTCGTCGCGGTGACCGTCACCGTCGCCGATCCATCGGAGCTCGTGCTCGACGATTCGTCGGCCACGCTCTCCGAGACATCGTCGGAACAGCCGCCGATCAATCCGAGCACCAGAAGCAAGCGCGTCTTAGGGGACATGCGCCGGGATGGTGCCACGAAGCGCCGCAGCCGGGCGCGCGCCGACGTGTCGGCGAGGTCACGTGTGTTCGACGGCCCGCGACTGCAAGAACGCCGCGGGCGCACGCAACAGCGCGCGCACGCCGAAGCCGAGAACGCCGTGTCCGGTGAACGCAGCGAGCGTATCGGACAGCGAGCGCAGCGCCCCTTGACGTCGCGGATACTGCAGATAGATCGGCATCCACTCGCGCGGTCGCAGCTTGGCCTTGAACGCGTGCAGGCCTTCGAAATCGTAGACGAGCTTCGCACCGCGACGCACGAGCCGTAGCCAACGCGTGACCGAGCCCGCGAGCGGCGACGCGCCGAGCGTCACCCACGTGCAACCTTCGCTCGTCGCCCAACGCATCACCGCATCGACCAACGTCTCGGTGGTGCCGTTGGGCGCCTTCGGCATGCGCACGAGATCTTCGACGAACCACCCCGGTCGCGCCGGCACCGGGATCACACCGGCGTAGGCGACGACGTCGCGCCCGATCTCCGCGACGAAGCAGCGCCGCTCGGTCGCGTACGCGAACGGATCGACGCGGAGCAGGAAGCCCATCGGATCGCTCTCGCGAGTCCGCAGCCACTGCCCCGTCACCGCTGCGATCGCGTCGTGCACCGGTCCCGCCACGAGCTCGCTCGGCTCGACCCGACGCACGCGCACACCCTTGTTGCGCGCGCGGCGTAGCTGTCCGCCGATGCTGCGGTGCGCGGCGACCTGCTCGCCCCACGCCCGCGGATCCCACACCGGTTGCTCGGCGATCTGCAGCGCACGCAGGCGATCGCGCGTGGCCTCGCGCATCCGATCTTCGGTCGCGACGAAGCACGCGCGTCGTCTACTCGCGCGTGCGGTCGCGACGAACGTCTCCGCGACCTTCGCCACGCGATCCGTCGCGGCGATCGGTGCGCCCGCAGCCACCCACGCGCGTCCGGTGTCGACGTACGCCACGCACGCATCGCCGTCGAACAGGTACTGGTAGCCGGGCTCGAGCGTCTGGAATGCGGTTGCGTTCCAGCCGTGGCGTTTCACCAGCTCCAGCACCCGATCCACGTCGCTAGTCGCTCCAGCTCTCCACCGTGAACACCGACGCCCGCGCATCGGCACGCTCGCTGGTCGACACGATGCCGGCCTTGCGACACAGCGCGTCGAGGAACTCGTGCGCCGTCGGCAGCTTCTCCCACACGACCGGGAGGAACACCGCGCGATGCCAGCCCGAGCGCAACACGACACCGTCGCGACCGGGCACGATCGCGTCCGCGATCGCGTCGATGCCGTGCACGTCGAGCTCGCGCTCCGGGCCGAGCACCGAGATCTCCGCGTGCGCGCTGCCGAGCTGCGCGTGGCTCATCGGACCGATGCGAGGATCGTGCAGCCCGGCCTGCACCGCGTAGTGCCGCACCGCATCCGCGAGCGCCTCGTGGGGCTGCAGCGTGCCGATGCAGCCGAGCAGCTTCGCGCCCGCGTGCCACGACACGAACACGCACGCCGGACTCGCGAGCACGTCGTCGTCCGGACGCGGCCCCGCCGGTGCGACCAGATCGGAACGATCGAGCGCCTCGGCGACGGCTTCACGCGCGCTCGCCGAGAGCCACCGTCGCGTGGGCTCGGCGATCGTCACGCGTCAGCACCCCGGTGCCGAAGGATCGGCGATGCATGTCTGCGGCGCCGGGATCCAGTCGCAACCCGCGAGCTCGGCCATGCACGCCTGGTAGCGCACCTCGGTGCCGCGCGTCGCGAAGAACCATCCGATGAAGTGCTCCATGTACTGCCCGACGTCGAACGGCAGACCCGAGAGGCCCGGCGGCGGGAAGCCGTGACGACCTTCGTACTCGTTCTCCATCGGGAATACGATGCCGCTCAAGCCGTTGTCGGTGCCTGGCGTCGTGACGACGGTGCGCAGTGGCGGCATCGTGCGCGGTGCGAGCAGGCCATCGATCGCACCGGCGGGATCCATCGGCACGTTGTTGGTGCTGTCGCTGATGTTGTCGATGTCGACGAGCACCGGCCCCCACTCGGGCCCGCGCGTCGCCATCCACGGGATACCGGCCTGCACACCTTCGTCGATGATCAAGCGGTTGGGGGTCTTGTTCCACCGCGGGTCGGGCTGGTTCAGCTCGATGAAGCCGGCCACCTTCGCGATCGCGACGCCGGTGTTCACCGGCACGTTGGGATCGCCGATCGTGGTGACGTTCATGACGTTGGTCGGCGCCTTCACGAACGACTCGCCGTTCTCGCGGAACGTCAGCGGGTCCTTCGAGTAGTGCACCGCGTACACCGCCGGGTCGGCGGGCTCGACCACCATCTGCGCGATGCCGAGGAAGCGGCGCAGCATCGGCGTGCCGCGCTGGAAGCCGTAGCCGTCCTCGAGCGCGACGAACGGATCGTCCATGTAGTAGGCCTTGCGGCGGTACACGAACGGCGCGACCTCGAGCTTGTTCACCACCGCGGTGACCGGCACGCTGCCGTCGTCGATGAAGCAATCGCGCTCGTCGCCTTCGACGCGCACGAGCGAGTCGTCGGAGAACACCTCGATCTGCAGCTCGTCGCCCTTGTCGGCGGGAATCGACACGCGGAAGCTGCCCGCGAGATCGCAGCCGTACGTGCCACGCTGCCCATCCTGCACCGGGTCGGTGCGATCGGGACACACGCGACACTCGCCGACGTCGTTGAGCGAGCAGTTGCTCGCGCTGTCGTAGCCGACGTAGCTCTCGTAGCCGGGCGGCGGCGTGAGCGGCATGACGCGCGCGCAGTGGGCACGCCCCGTGCTCGTGTTGGTGAGCCGCACGATGTTGCCGGGCTCGATGCCGGTGCGGTACGCGATCTCGAAGCGCTGATCCTTGTTGCCGTTGGGGATGAGCTGGTAGATGCGCGTCTCGCCGTTGGCATTGCGCTCGCCGATGATGGTGGGCCCGAGCATGCGCAGCATCAGCGCCTCGACGACACCGCCCTGCTCGCTGCGAATCGAGAGGTCGATGAGGCCCGCGCCACCGGAGATCGGTGCGGCCGCGACCACACCGGGCTCGATGCCGGCGAGCAACGACGACAGCAGCCCGCCGAGGCTCGTGCCGCTCGCGAAGAACACCGCGTCTTCACCACCGATGTCGATCGTGCCGTCGGCATCGAAGTCGCCGAGCTTCTCGGGCACGCCGTCGCGGTTGACGTCCTGCATGTCCATCGTGCCGAACGCACGGATGAGCCGCACGAGCGTGAGCCAGTCGAGCAGCGTCTGGCGCAGGTTGTCGCGCGTGCGGAACATGTAGCCGGTGAAGAACTCGCCGCCGACGTCGAGCGTGCCGTCGCCGTCGATGTCGACCATGCGGTTCTCGGACAAGGCATCGAAGGCCGCGCCGAGCCCGTAGAGCTTGAGCAGATTCTCTGCGACGTCGGTCGAGCCGCCGAGATCGACACCGTGCAACACCGCGTCGATGCTGCAGCCGGCGATGCCGAACTTCGCGTGCAACGCGAGCCCGAGCTGCTCGAGCTTGTTGGAGGTGTAGCCGTGGGCGTAGAGCACCACCGGCGCAGGCTTGCCGGGCTCGGCCTTGTACTGCGCCTTCGGGATGGCGCACCAGAACTGCACCTCGTGGCTGTCGATGCGATCGCGCAGCGCCGGGTCGAGCAGATCGGAGGGCCACGCACGATCGTCGAGCGTGCCGGTCTTCTTGAGGTCGAGCAGCCGCGGCGCGCGGAACTTGCCGGACACGTGGTACGCGTAGAAGTCGTGGTTGACGACGAGCTGATCGACGTCGGTGATGCCGAAGTCGTCGAACGCGATCTGGGCGAACGGCCCGAGCACGGTCTTGAGGCGCTCGCCCGGTAGCACGAACAAGTTCGCCGGCGGCGCCGCGTCGGGCATGTTCACCGGATCGGGCGAGCTGTCGTCGACCATCTGGAACAGGTGCGTGAGCCCGATCGGGAAATCCTCGGCGAGCCACGCGAGCTGGCCTTCGCCGTAGAGGCCGTCGCGGAGGTTCACCATGTCGGCGGTGGCCTCCTGCGTCGTGAAGCTCCACGCGAACGCGACGTCGTCGGTGCCCACGTCGTACTCGGAGAGCTTGTCGAGCGCGGGGCGGATGTCCTGCGTCTGCGACGCGTGGTTGACGTACTCGAACGGCGAGCGCACCGGATCGCCGTCTTCGCCCTTCAAGCGGCTGGTGATCACCACCGCGTAGGTGGTCTTCTCGCGCAGCGGAATGATCGGGCGGAAGACCAGCGTGTTGGTCTCCTTCTCCCAGAACGACATCAGGTCGCGGAACGGATCGAGCGTGCTCGGATCGCCGTCCTCGCGCGCATCGACGTTGGGATGATCGAGCACGCCGTCGAGGTCGATGTCCTCGCCGGGATCGAGCTTGCCGTTGGCGTTGACGTCTTCCTCGAAGGTCTCGAACGACAGCGCGTGCGTGTGCGTCTTCGGATCGTGCTCCCAATACTGTTGCGGCGTGCGCAGCAAGACCGGGAAGTTGCCCTCGCCGAAGTCGAGCGGCGTGGGCTCGAGATACGTGGGCGAGGTGGGCGTGACATCGATCAGATAGATCGCGTCGTTGTCGAAGTCGTAGTCGTCGGGCGTGCCGTTGCGGTAGTCGCGATGGCGATCGTAGATGACCTGCAGATCGATCGGCGCGTCGAAGCGCACGGTGATCGGCTGGTACACGCCCCAACCCGAGAGCTGATCGATGCGTCGACGCGCGGTGGCCTCGAGCTCGGTGGGCGCGATCATGCTGGCGTTGACGCGCTTGCCGGTGGGCGAGGTGGGATCGGGACGCGTCGCGAGATCGTTGGGGAACGGGATCTCGGGCAACGGCTTGCGATCGAAGTCGAAGACGATCTCGGGGCCGTCGCCATCGGGCGTCGGCGCGAGCCCGGTGGGGGCCGGCGCACAGGCGAGCTGCACGAGCACGGGGATCAGGGACCAAGCGAAGTTGCGGTGCATGACGCGAGCCTCGTACGAACGCGCGGCCATCTTGGCACAGAGGCGCACGCAGCTCCACTGTTCAGCAGGTACTCTTCCGCGCATGCCTCGCTCCCTCGCTGCCGTGGTCGCGCTCGCTGCATTGCTCACGCTCGGCGTGCGCGCCGAAGCGGACGAGGGCCAGTGGATGCCGCGCCAGATCGCGGAGCTCGACGCGGACGAGCTGCGTGCGAAGGGCCTCGAGCTCGCGCCCAGCGAGCTCTACGATCCCGCGGGCGGCGGCCTGCTCGAAGCGGTGGTGAACCTCGGTGGCTGCTCGGCCGGCTTCGTCTCCGCCGACGGGCTCATCGCCACCAACCATCACTGCGCGATGTCGGCGATCCAGGCCGCGAGCTCGGTCGAGCACGACTACCTGAAGGACGGCTTCCTCGCCAAGACGCGCGCCGAGGAGATCGTCGCGAAGGACGAGGACGTCGAGATCGTGCAACGCATCACCGACGTCACCGCGAAGGTGCACGAGGTGGTCGCGCGCGAGCAGGATCCGGCCGCGCGTGCGCTCGCCGTCGAGCGGCTCGGCAAGGAGCTCGTGCGCGAGTGCGAAGCAGCCGCACCGGCGCGACGCTGCCGCATGGCGGAGTTCTACGCGGGCGCGGAGTTCCAGCTCATCGACTCGCTGGTGCTCCGCGACGTGCGGCTCGTGTACGCACCGCCGGAATCGATCGGCAACTTCGGCGGCGAGGTCGACAACTGGATGTGGCCGCGACACACCGGCGACTTCACGCTCTTGCGCGCGTACGTGGGCAAGAGCGGCGAGTCGGTCGAGCACTCCGAAGCGAACGTTCCGTACCAGCCGAAGCGATTCCTGCCGGTCGCATCGGAGGGTGTGCAGCCCGGTGACTTCGTCGCCGTGCTCGGCTTCCCCGGCAACACGCAGCGCTACCAGAGCTCGGCCGAGGTCGCGCGACAGATCGCCCAGGCACTGCCGGCGCGCGCGGAGCTGAATCGCGAGTGGATCGATCTGCTCGAAGCGGCGGGCGAGCGCGACGCGGCGGTGCGCATCAAGGTCGCGGCCAAGATGCGCTCGCTGCAGAACCGCGAGAAGAACGCGCGCGGGATGCTCGACGGGCTGGCGAGAAACGGCACGCTCGCGCGTCGCGAACAGGAGGACGAGGAGCTGGCGCGTTGGGCCGCAGCGCAGAAGGATCCGCGCTACGCGGCCGCGCTCGATCGGCTCGCCGAGCTCTCGACCACGAAGCGCGAGAGCTTCCCGCTCGACTTCGTGCTCGACAACTCCACGCGCGGATCGAACGCGCTGGCGCTCGCGCTCGACATCGTCCGCCGCGCGCGCGAACGCGGCAAGCCGGACCTCGAGCGCGTGCCCGCGTACATGGATCGCGACGCCGAGCAGCTGTGGTCGACGCAACAGCGGCGCATCCGTGACTTCGATCGCGAGGTCGATCGGCAGCTGCTCGAGAGCTGGTTCGCGCGCGTCGCTGCGTTGCCCGAGGCGCAGCGTTTCGCGCACGACGAGGCCGCGAAGCTCCTGCGCACCAAAGTCACCGAGGCCGCGTTCGCCGAGAAGCTCTGGCAAGCCGATTGGGCAGCGATCGAGCAGGAGCGCGATCCGATGATCGCGTTCGCGCGCGACTTGGTGCCGCAGCTCGAGGCGCTCGAGCAACGCGATCGTGCACACAAGGGCGCGATGCTCGAGCTGGGCCCGCGCTGGTTCGAGATGCTCGACGCGGTGCGCAGCGGTCCGGTGTATCCCGATGCGAACGGCACGCTGCGCATCAGCTTCGCGCACGTGAAGGGCTACGCGCCGCGCGAAGGATTGCTCGCGACCCCGCAGACCACCGTCACCGGGCTACTGGCGAAACACACCGGCAAGGCGCCGTTCGACGTGCCGCAGGCGATCCGCGATGCGGCTCCGCGCGCGAAGACCACGTGGTGGGCCGACCCGTCGCTGGGCGACGTGCCGATCGCGATGTTGGCCGACGGCGACACCACCGGGGGCAACTCGGGCAGCCCGGTGATCGACGGACGCGGGCGCTGGATCGGGCTCAACTTCGATCGCGTCTGGGAGAACATCGCCGGCGACTACGGCTGGAGCGTCGAGCGCTCGCGCAACATCGTCGTCGACGTGCGCTACTTGCTGTGGATCCTCGACGAGGTCGTGCACGCAGACGCGTTGCTCGCAGAGCTCGGGGTCGCGCAGCTGGCCGACGCGCCGGCGCGCAGCAATGACGCGCCGGCGTCCGCGACCGCGACCGCGACTGCGAAGGGCGGTGCCGACATCGGCGTGCCGCGTGCGCAGCCCAGCGAGATCGCACCCGCCGAAGTCGGCTGCGGATGCGCTGCGAAGCGCGAGGCCACGAACGGCCTCACGCTCCTCCTGCTCGCGCTCGTCGGGATTGCGCGACGGCGGGCTCAGCCGTGCGCCGAAGCGTCGACCACCGCATCCGCCGAGTAGCCGCACACCTCGCCGTGGAACGAGGCGTCGACCTTCGCGTCGTTGCCCGACACCGCGACCGCGACGTCCGCGACCATGTCGATCTCGCAGCTGCCTTCGGCCGCGCCCGACCACTCGAGCTCGCCCTGGTAGTCGACGTGCACGCGCGAAGAATTCTCGGTGACCGCGACCTCCGCGTGCATCGCGAGGTGACCGGAGATCGTCACCCCCTCGGCGCTGCAGCCCTCGAAGTCGATCGACACGTCGAAGGTGTTGCTGTCGGTGATCGAGCCTTCGATCGAGTACTTGCCCGAGCTCGGACAGGTGAGCTCGGCCGAGAGCGAGCCGTCGACCTCGGCCTGCGTCTGCCACTCGCCCGTCTTGCCGCCGATCGCCATGTTGGTCGCGCGCCAGCCCTTCGCGACATCGCCGTCGACCTCGTCGTCGGCGCACGCGGGCAGGAGGATGGCGAGGGTGAGCAGGACGTTGCCGAGTTTGCGCATGGCGGGCCCGGCGGAACGCACGTCGCGTGCCGCGGCGCACACTCGCGCGATCACGACACTTCGGTCGCGGGCCGTGGCAAGACGCAACGGCAGCGCGCGTCGATCCGTCGCGGACTGCATCACGCGACGTCCACGAAGGGCAGTCGATCCGGTTAGCATGACCACCATGCAATCGCTTCGCCTTTCGTTCGTGGTCGCGTGCGCGAGCCTGGTCGGTTGTGGTGACGACGCGACCTCTGCGTCGGAGGGCTCCGAGTCGTCGACCGGTGGGCCTGCGGAGTCGAGCGGCACGATGCCGGCCGACACCAGCTCGAGCAGCGAAGGCGGCACCGCGGACGTGACCACCGTCGTCGCCGACACGAGCACGAGCGTCGTCGACGAATCATCGTCGTCGTCGAGCTCCACGGGCGAGCCCAACAACCCGCCGATCGCGGTCGACGATCGCTACGTGATGTCGATGGCGGACACACCGCTCGGTATCACCGCGGATCTCGGCGTGCTCGTGAACGACAGCGATCCCGACGGCGATGCGATCACCGTCGACGACTTCGATGCGATGTCGAGCGCGGGCGGCACGGTCGCGATCGCTGCCGACGGCGCGTTCACGTACACGCCGCTCGCGGGCTTCTGGGGCGAGGACGGCTTCGACTACACGATCATCGACGACGGCGGTGCAACGGCGAGCGCCCACGTGCGCGTCGTGGTCGCGCCCACCACGGTGTCGCTCGGCGAGGTGACCAACGGCGTCGGCGGCTTCATGATCGAGGGCACCGCGGCGGGCGATCAAGCCGGCTACGCGGTCGCCGGCGGCGGCGACATCAACGGCGACGGGCGAGCCGACGCGATCATCGGCGCATACACGGCCGACGTCGTCGGCAGCAGCGAAGGTCGCGTGTTCGTGGCTTACGGCAAGGACGACGGCACCTCCGTGTCGGCGATGGATCTCGTCGAGGGCTACGGTGGCTTCGTGATCGACGGCATCGCCGACTTCGATCGCACCGGCTACTCGGTCGCGCACGCGGGCGACGTGAACGGCGACGGGCTCGCCGACATCGTGATCGGTGCGCCGCAGGCCAACGCGGTCACCGACGACGAAGGCATGGCGTTCGTCGTGTTCGGCAAGACCGATCAGGATCCAGTGCCGCTCGCCACGCTCGCGGCCGACGGTGCGGGCTTCGTGATCAACGGCATCGCGGTCGACGACCTCGCGGGCTCGGCCGTGGGTGGTGGCGCCGACGTGAACGGTGATGGCCTCGACGACGTGATCGTCGGTGCGCCGCAAGCCAACGGCAACGCGGTGGGCAACAGCGGCCGCGTGTTCGTCGTGCACGGCAAGGCCGACACCACCGCCGTCGCACTCGGCGACGTCGCGACGGGTGCGGGCGGCTTCGTGATCGAAGGCATCGCCTCCGAAGATCGCGCGGGCGATGCAGTCGCCGGTGCGGGCGACGTGAACGGCGACGGGCTCGAGGACATCGTCGTGGGCGTGCCGCTCGCGAACGCGGGCGCGACCAACACCGGGCGCACGTACGTGATCTTCGGACGCACCGCGACCACGGCGATGCAGCTCTCCAGCGTCGCCGGCGGCAATGGTGGCTTCGCGATCGACGGCACCGCCGCGCTCGATCAAGCCGGCGATGCGGTCGCGGGTGCGGGCGACGTCGATGGTGACGGGCTCGCCGACGTGATCCTCGGCGCACCGGGTGCGGAGAACGGCGCGGATCTCCAAGGTCGCAGCTACGTCGTGCTCGGCAAGGACGACGGCACGCTCGTGACCTGCGAAGACCTCGCGATGGGCA